>JAJYZP010000082.1 GCA_021799875.1 Actinomycetes bacterium
CCTACGGAGATCGTGACTCCCAAGGCCCACGCCGGCCCTACGGAGATCGTGACTCCCAAGGCCCACGCCGGCCCTACGGAGATCGTCCGTCAAACATTAACGAGGGTGGTCGGCCACGTCCTCGACGCGATGATCAATCGAACTCCTTTGAGCGATCAGGACGGGATGCTGCTCGACAGGATCGAGAAGGCCCGAATCCGAATCGCTCAGCGCGCGATCTGCAGGGTAGTTCTGAACTACCCGAGGAGCTGACTCCTCAAGGAGGTATCTGGACTCGAGAACCATCTGACGAGGAGAACGTCGTTGTAGGGCGGACGCAGCAGCGTACGCGTCGACGATCATCTAGCCAGATGTCAGAGGAAGTAACGAAGGAGCTTTCTCGTGAACTCACAGGTTACGAACTACGATTTGCGGAGCGGGCGCTAGCGAAGGCTCTCGAGGCGTATGAGCGTGAGCGTTATAACGAGACCATTCGCCTGCTTGAGCCTCTGACGAGGAGTCAGGCTAGCGTTAATGCCGTCCTTGAGTTGCTTGGTCTGGCGTACTATCGACGTGGTGATTGGACCCGAGCAATCAAGCTACTGACCAGGCTCTTTGAGCAGACGGAGTCTCACGATCAAGACCCAGTTCTCTGCGACTGCTTTCGAGCCCTCAAGCGTTTTGATGACGTCGAGTTGATCTGGGGTCGACTGAAGGAAGCGTCACCGAGTCGTGAACTGGTGGCCGAAGGACGCATTGTCTACGCCTCGGCTTTAGGGGATCAATCGCGTACCGTTGAGGGCATCACCTTGCTTGAACAGGCTATCAAGCGTGAGAAGCGGCTCGATCTCGTGACGATTCGACAGATGTATGCACTTGCGCAGCTTTTCGAGCGAGGCGGTGATTTCCAGCGTGCCAAGCTACAGTATCGGGCGATCGCAAAGATCGACCCATCTCTCTATGACGTAGCAGAGCGGCTTGCGGCGTTGAGCTAACATCGGGAAGAGAGACGGTCAGCGGCTAGCTGTGAGATCGAGAAGGATGCGAGGTAGTGAACGGTGTCTGTAGATATTGTGCATCTGCTTGGAGATGAAGCGAGTTCGCTCATGGACCATGTCTGTGTTGGAGTGCCGCGTAGCCTTCTCCATCTGCCAGGCCCTAACTATCTGGACGAAGTGCTCGTCGCGTCGGATCGCAGCGCAGCGGTGCTGCGGAATCTTGCGACGCTACGTAATTTTGGGCGTCTTGGGGGCACGGGATACCTCTCTATCCTCCCTGTTGACCAAGGCATCGAACATTCGGCTGCGGCGTCGTTCTCGAAGAATCCGCTTTATTTCGATCCAGCGAACATCTGTGAGCTTGCGATTGAGGCTGGATGTTCCGGTGTCGCTACCACACTTGGTGGTCTCGGGAGCGTTGCGAGACGTTACGCGCACAAGATCCCATTCATTACGAAGTTAAATCACAATGAGCTCCTGACCTACCCCAATAAAGCAGACCAGATCTTGTTTGGAACTGTGCAACAGGCCTTTGATCTTGGCTCAGTTGGTATCGGCGCTACGATATATTTCGGTTCTTCAGAGTCAACCCGCCAGATCCAAGAGATATCGCACGCTTTTGATCTTGCGCACGAGCTTGGCATGTTTACGATTCTCTGGTGTTATCTGAGAAATGACGGTTTTAAGTCTGGTGGGGTTGACTACTCCCTTGCGGCCGATCTCACTGGTCAGGCTAATCATCTGGGCGTGACGATTGAGGCCGATATCATCAAGCAGAAGTTGCCAACTACCAATGGTGGTTACCAAGCCCTGTCGTTTGGTAGGACAGATCCCCTTGTGTACTCTGAACTGACAACTTCGCACCCTATCGATCTCGCCCGTTGGCAGGTAGTGAACTGTTATTCAGGGCGCATCGGTCTGATTAGCTCGGGGGGAGAGTCCAAGGGTGAGACCGATCTTGCAGATGCCGTCCGCACTGCCGTGATCAACAAACGGGCGGGTGGAACTGGGCTCATCGTGGGTCGAAAGGCCTTCCAACGTCCAATGGAGGAGGGCGTTGCTCTCATCCAGAGTATTCAGGACGTTTACCTTGACGAGAAGATCACGCCAGCGTAGATCGGAGCAAGTACTTGGGTCTGCGTGGGATCTACCTGAAGGTCTAGCCATGGACGAGTTTCGTCCGTGGCTAGGGTCAGAGGGTTGGTTGTCTCTAGAGAGTCCCTTGTGTTGTCGATGACCAGGGTGGCTTTGGTGAGGTCATTCGGTCTGATCGCCGACCGAGATCTCCGAATCGGTCGGAGCCGATCTTCCAGTCTTGATGCGCCTGCACCACTTCCTCTCTGCTGTGACCGACGTAGTTCCACCACATGACGATGGGTTGAGCCAGGGGTGGTCCACCGATCAAGAGAGCGGTAGCTCCCTGACTGCCTCCGATGCGACGGGAGCTGGCGCCGGCTGGGAGGAAGGCACAGTGCGTTGGTGGAAGCACCACATCGTCTACGACTAGAGGGCTATCAAAGGGGAGCAGTCCGTATTCGAAGGTAGGGTCAAGGTCAAGCTCGCCTCGGTCCCTGAGGATGGTGATCTCCAGCGCAAGAGCTGGCTGATCTAGACGGGCTGGAGAGACTGTGTCGAGGAATGTGCCCAATATGAGAGTTCCCTTCCAAGCTTGGGTCGCAAGCTGAGGAAGATCTGGATAGTGGTTGAAGGCCGGAGCGACCGATGCAAGGAGCTGTGGTAATGCGAGCCAGAGCTGCGCGCCAACGACCGGGGTCGCAGGAGATGAGCCGTTACGTTCAACCGCTTCTGCGTGGGCAATGCCTCGTCCCGCGGTCATCAGGTTTAACTGGTGTGGCTCGAGTCGCTGCTCGCTTCCAAGACTGTCGCTGTGAAACATCCTCCCACTCATGAGCCAGGTGAGCGTCTGCAGGCCAATATGAGGATGAGGGCCCACCGACACATCGTTCGTTAGGTCTTCGAGATTACCGAAGCGATCGAGGAAACACCAAGGTCCGATTGACCGAAGCTGCACTTTGGGAATCGCTCTGCTGACACGTCCACTAGCAAGCGGTACCGTTGTGAGCGGGAAGATCTTTGGCGTTAACCGTTCCGTCGAATTGGTCTTAGTCGGCGTTGAAGTAGGCAGGGGACCGACGGGATCATTGTTCATAAGGATCCAACTTTACCTGTCCCCTTAGGGGGCATGGGCAGTGGCCTGTGCGAAGGAGCTGGTGGCAAATTGTGTCTTGCAGCTGGGAGAAAGAGGTCGCCGACGCCTACGGTGTGCGTACTCGCTCTCGGGTTTGGAGTACGTAATATCGCCTTCTAGACTTGCGACTCCGCTTCGGATCTGTTGAGTCACTTCGGACGAGAGCGATGAGTGTGTGCGTTACTCCCTCCACGTTGGAGAGCGTGGCGGATCTTCTAGTGGTCGTGCGAAGTAGAATCCCTGCGCTAGGTCCGCCCCGTGTTCTTTGGCGTAGTTGAGTTCGCCCTCTGTCTCGACTCCCTCTGCTACGACCATAATGCCGTGTTCTCTGGCGGTTGCGGTAAGCCCCCTAAAAATCGATTGCTTCATTGTGTCTCGATCAAGGTTGGCAATGATCTCGCGATCGATTTTGATGATATCGGGTTTGAGATCGACGAGCACGTTGAGGGATGAGTATCCGCTTCCGACGTCGTCGAGGGCAACCCGATAGCCACGCTCTCGGTAGTAGTCCAAGATGTAGTGCAAGTGAGCCATATCCCCGATACTCTCGGTCTCAATGACCTCGAAAATAATTCGAGCAGGATCGAAGTTCATCTCCTGTGATACGGCCATGGTGGTTTTCAGGCACTGTTTCGGGTCGTAGATTGCATTGGGCATAAAGTTGATGAAGATGTTGTGTTCGAGTCGACGCTTGGCGGCAGTGCGAATCGCAGTCTCTCGAGTAAGTCGATCGAGATAAAAGATGGCGGAGTTGGTTTTTGCGTAGTCGAAGAGCAAGTTTGGAGCGATGACGGATCCATCCACTCGGACACCTCGAGCGAGAGCCTCGTAACCATAGATCTGGTCGGTTGAGAGGTCTACCAGTGGCTGGAAGTAGGTTACAACTCGTCGGCTCGAGAGACACTCTGCGATGTCCTCGTGCTCCAGACCTTGACGAACCTGGAGGAGGGTGCGGGACCTTCGGGTCGTCGAGAGACCCAACTGCTCCTCGTCTCTGAGAACCAAGACCTGGATGGCACTGAGCTGGAACTCGGTCAAATCCTCACCACACGCAAGGAGTTCGAGGCTGGACGTTATCGCTGACCCCTCGATGAGGAAGTCTGTTCCATCGACCTGATGGGCAAGTTGGTTACGCTCCAAGATCGCTGCGAGCGTATGGGTCATTTCCACCTCTGGAACGGAGAGCAGCATGCGTTCTCCAATGAGAAGCTGAGGTACTTTGAAAGAGGTGCACTGGGCGCAAGGCATTTTGATCTCTCCTCACGGATAACGAACGTAGTTCTCGGTCTTACTCTCTATCGGACCGAGATTAGCGAACGTTGAGTGCGAACTCTTGCGTGGTTGCGACCGTCCTCGTGATTGACGTCCTCGTGATCGAATCCACGCTCGCACCTCTTCAGTCTTCCTGTGCGCCTCGTGGAGCTCACCGAAAGTAGTGCTCGATCGGTCCTGGTGATATCGTTCGTACCGCTAAATTTTGGATTCTTGAAGCATGAGAGCTGCGAGAGGTTTCGGTGCAAAGAGAATCGATTTCGGTGGAAGAAGGTGCTCATCCTCCGCCGCAGATTTGAACCTCTCGATCGAGACCCCTCGGCAGAGTAGTCCGATTGCACTGCTCTCCGCCGCTACAGAGCGAAGTACGTCTTCGACGGTCAAGTGATACTCGATATGGTGACCGAGGTTCTTGAGATGTGGTGAGAGAAGTTCCGAATCAGCGTTGCTGGCGATCCAATCCGGTGCAGCGGTCTCAGTTTCGCTCCCATCCTCTGAGCGAACGGCTTCAATTTGATAGGCACGATCTTTAGTGATAAGAGTTGGCGCAATGAGGGAACGAGAGGCTGAGTCCAGCGTGGGTAGTGACTGCTCGGTGAGTCGGAAGTGCTCGGAGAGTTGGGCGAGGAACGTGGCAGGATCACCGTGGAGGTGGTAGCAACGGTGGATGGGTCGGATACACTGCTCAGCCGTCTCGATCGTGGAGATAAAGGCTATGACCTCAGAGCGATCGTCTGGAGAACGCTTCTTTGATGTATTGAGACCATTGACTGCGCGCCGGAGACGGTGGTGGCCGTCGGCGATCGTCATCGGTTGATGAGAGAGGGCCTCTTCAATGAGAGCGATGATGCCACTTTGGTAGATGTGGTACATGCGATGATGGATACCATTGCTATCCGTTACATTAGCGACGAGTTGGCCCTCGAAGTTTAAAAGGCTTGCGATCCTGTCTTCTCCAACGAGGAGCCAGACGGGTCCCCATGTATCTCGGTGATCGTTGAAAGGATCGTCCTTGTCGTTGCCCGGGTGATGGAGTAAGGCGTGCGGCTCGGTTTCGGCTTCTGTGTGTCGGAGGTGGTCGAGGGTATCTGATTGAGCATTGATCTCGAGCTTGCCGACGATTCCTCTCAGACGACGAGGAAGCCCGGCGGTATCTAAGAAGTTCATTTCGTAGAGGTAGAACCCGGGTTCTGCGTCTATGGTCAGCTGGAAGGGCTTCGGTATGAAGTAGGGATCTTCGAGCTGTGTGAGCTCGACCTCGAGAGGTTCGATGCGTACGAGCGACAGCGGCTTGAGTTCGTGCACGATCCTTCTAACCTCGGAGATTCGTCGATAGGTGGAGAGAAGAACTTATGTGGGTACTGGATCTCGATGGAGTTGTCTGGCTAGCCAATACGCCGCTACCGAACTCCCCCCAAGCTATACGCGTGCTCCGTGATCGAGGGGAGCAACTACGGTTCGTTACTAACAACTCTGTCCTGACTGTTGCCAAATATCTCAATAAGTTTAAAGGAATGGACATCGAAGTGCAAGCCGATGAGCTGATTACTTCGTCGATGGCAGCTGCGTCCTTGCTCCAAGGTGGTGAGGATGTGTACGTAATTGGTCAGGCCGGTCTCGTGGAACAAGTCCAAAAGGTAGCAACACCAGTCCTCGATAGTGATGTCCTCGACCAACCCGGCACGCGCTGTGATGCGGTTGTCGTTGGCTGGGATGGTTCCTTCACGTATGCAAAGCTGCGTCGCGCCATGGCGATGATCGAGGGTGGTGCGAAGTTCATCGCAACGAATACAGACGCTACCTATCCGACGCCAGATGGCTTGATTCCCGGTGCTGGTTCCATCGTTGCGGCACTCGAGTGCGCCACCCGCCAACGGGCAATTGTTGCAGGGAAACCCAATTCACCCATCGTAGAGCTGACGAGAAGAGCGTTGGAGGGGGAGAGCGTGATGGTCGGTGATCGGTATTCAACTGATGGCGCGTTTGCCCACGCTCTTGGCATTCCCTTCTATCTCATCGAGAGCGATGTCGCTGAGGAGATTCCGGAGGGGGCTAAGCTCCCTGACAGGCACTGTCGCAGTCTCTGGGACCTTGTGATGGACACTTCTGAAGGGTAGACGAGTAGGAGCAGGCAGTAGTTCGCGAGAAGTAGGAAGGCTGTCAGAGTATGCGTTCTATAGTTTTGGAGTCTCGGCCGTATGGGATTCCTACAGCGGAGAATTTTGGACTTCGTGAGATTGAGCGACCAGAGCTTACGGACGGAAACGTTCTCGTGCGTATGGAGTGGTTCTCGGTAGATCCCTATCTACGAGGGCGCATGAATGATGTCAAATCGTACGTACCCCCCTTTGCGATCGGCGAATCGATCTCCTCAGGTGGAATCGGTGTAGTGGTCGCCTCCAAGAGTGAGCGCATCAAGGAGGGAGATAGGGTTCTCGGTCACTTCCGATGGCAGGAGTTTGATGTACAGCCCGGTGGGTCGTTGACGGTTCTGCCCGTCAGTGAAGTGCCGTATCAGTACTACCTGGGTGCTCTCGGCATGCCTGGCCTGACTGCATACGTTGGTCTCTTTGACATCGGCTCTTTCCAAGAGGGTCAGGTCGTTTTTGTGTCGGGAGCTGCAGGGGCGGTAGGCTCACTCGTCGGGCAGATAGCAAAGGCGAAGGGTGGGTACGTTATCGGTAGCGCCGGTACTGAAGCGAAGGTTCGACGCCTCAAGGAGCTTGGATTCGATGCCGCGTTCTGTTACGCTAACCTCTCGCCACGTCAAGCTCTCGACTCACTCGCACCAGATGGTATCGATCTCTACTTCGACAACGTAGGCGGCGAGCATCTTGAGGCTGCGATCCAGTCGTTGCGCCCCTTCTCGGTAGCGGTGCTGTGCGGTTCGATTGCGAGTTATCACGCTACAGAGCCAGTACCAGGACCTGCAAACTTCACTGGAGCGGTGATCTCGAAGAGGTTGCGAGTTCAGGGATTCATCGTCTCCGATCACTCAGATCGTCAGGATAGCTTTCGACTCGAGATGTCGAAGTGGATCAGCAACGGTGCGGTAGTGGTCGATGAAACGATTGTGGAGGGCTTCTCGTCGCTCCCTGAAGCGTTCATCGGTCTCTTTCGGGGCGATAATCTCGGAAAAATGCTGGTACGCGTCGAAAGCTGAATCGTCGTAGGCCGAGGATCCTGTGGAGAGGGCCCGATTTTCTCAGCGCTTCTTGAGCGCAAGTGGTTCCGAGTAGGGAAGCGACGTGTAGGGTTGCGAGCTTCTTGGTGGCGTCGACCAGGCGGTAATCGCTGCTCGATGCTTCTGGGTCTCACGGCGGCACCATGGCGGCGCTGAGGCGGCTGAAGACTGTTGGATGTTCGCGCCGTGCTATGTGCCCTATGTGCCAAGATAGTTGACGTACCAACCTTTAGGATAACCAACAAGTCAGGGCGAGAACGTTGAGGAAATATGAACGCCTCCACCAAGGCACAACAAGACGCAGTACTGCAGAAACTGCTGAGTATCAAAGAGCAAGGGACTCAAACGCCGGGAGCGATGAAGGTGACTCCAGATGAGTCGGGGATTCCGCTCAACACCATCTATGGGTGGAGTTCCAAGCTCTCACGCACGACGCAGCGCCTTTCGGCGCACGATAGCAGTGGAACGCGTACCTCTGCTGCAAAGTTCGCCGCTGTTGTCGCAACTTCAGCAATGAGTGAACCCGAGCTCGGCGCGTAC
>JAJYZP010000083.1 GCA_021799875.1 Actinomycetes bacterium
CGCCTAGGTGCACGGCATCACGCTTTGAGAGTCGAGCTCGGAGCAACGTCTTATCCACCGATCTCAGCTAGATCTCGCCTTGGAGTCGTCGTCCAACTTTTCGAGCAGTGCAGCAAGTACCGAATCCGCAAGGATCTTGGCCTCTGCCTTGAGATGGTAGCGACCCTCTCTGATCTCCACAAAGGATTGGAGTTCGTCTGGGATAACTACCCAGTCACACGGGATGCCATCACTACAACGCAGTCCAAGCATGATCTCTTCGCTACGGATCTCAGTCGCACTCAGAAGCTCGGAACCAACCACCGGTGATCGCCCTTCATCGATTGCCCGAAGATATCGATGGAAAGAGCTCTCGTTCCACCACCGTCTCCTACTGTCAAAAGAGTGTGCGCCAACGCCGACCCCAACATAGGACCGCCGTCGCCAGTAGTTCACGTTGTGCCTTGAATGGTAACCTTGGCGGGCCCAGTTGGAGATCTCGTAGTCCAAGAACCCGTGGTCAGCGAGAAGGTCGTCTGCGAAACGGTATCGGCGCGCAAGAACGTCTTCATGTGGATGGTCCGCTACCGAGGCGTGCAGCCTCGTACGCTTCTCGACCGTTAAGGCGTAGCAACTCACGTGTTGGATCGCAAACTTAGGGTCCATCGCCATCATCAAGGTCCGCTCCCACGAAGCATCCGATTCACATACGGCACCAAAGATGAGATCGATGCTGACGTTCTCCAATCCGCCCTCTCGGAGGCAGAGCAGCGCGTCTCGTGCAGTCTCTGGATCATGCGCGCGTCGGAACGATCGCAAGACCTCAGCATCAAAGCTCTGAACCCCGACCGAGACGCGAGTCACGCTCGCTGCCCGCAGAGCCGATACCAACTGCCCAGAGAGCGACTCCGGATTGACCTCGACCGTAATCTCCTCGAAGCTCTCATCCGAGAAGATCTCCAGGAGCTCCGAGAGTCCCTCCGACCCAATCTGTGACGGTGTTCCGCCTCCGATGAAGAGGGTAGAAGGGGTCCAGGTCAGCGTCTCCCGCAGCGCAACCCACTCAGCTCGTAGGGCCCGGAGGTAGTCAGGTATGAGAGCCTCTTTCCCAACGACCACCGAAAACGCGCAGTACGAGCAGGCCTGTTCACAGAACGGGACATGGACGTAGACTCCCCCGGAAGAAGGTCCTAGGGGAGGACTAGGTCGAAGAAGTTGATAGCGCATGGGCGACGGTGCCTACACCGTCATACGCAGCCCAAGCTCTTCAAGGCGAACGATCATATCTCGCGGGGTCATCTCAAAGAGTGCTCCAATGATACGGAGGTCGTCGTAGCGAATGGTAATCATGCGTCCGTTGAAGTCCTGACGGTGTACTTGGATCATGTCCAAGTACCGCTTGAGCAGATCACGCTCAGGACCAGAGACCTCTACGAGACGCGTCAGATCGATCGTGACCTTCGCCTCCGGCTCCCAACGACTTCGCCATGGACCACGAAGTGAACTCTCGTCGTCGTCGAAATCTCCCGACTCCACGATCACCACGTGATCCTCGGCGCTCAGGCCCGATCGCTCACCGTTCGTCCGGTCACTCGCGTGAGGCACAAACCCCTGATCTTGGGGGAGCAGTTGATCGACCGGAACTGAATAGAGCGCTGCGAGGCGTTGGAGCCGGGGCACCGATATCGACCGCTCTCCACGCTCGTACGCTCCTAGAACCGACGCTTTAAACTCCATCTCGGAGATCGCCTCGACCGCTTGTAGCGATAGTTTCTTCTGCTTTCTCACAGAACGTAGCCGCAAACCCACCTTTGCTGCGTAACGATCTTTCACCTTCTCGTCATCCATGCCTACTATTCATACACTCTCGGTGAAGAAAAAGCAAGACAAACTCAACTTTTGTGCGATTTTCGCGACTTCTCAACCACGAGGACAGACCGTAACGCCACTAGGAGCGCTCCTGCCACAATGCTCGCGGTCTCAATTCGAAGCACCTCGGTAGAGAGGCAGACGCGTGGCAGGGCGGATGCGAGAGGAGTATCGACTATCCCAGATTCCGGACCGATGAGCCAAAGGCTGCGATCAAGAGTGGGCGGATCTCCGTCGCTTCCACAGAGCGCTACCCGCTGACCCATCTCGTTCAAGAAGAGCTCAGGGCTCGAAAATATCCGTACAGTAGGAAGGAATGCCCGTTTTGCTTGACCACACGCCTCACGAACGATACGATCGATCCGGCCTCCATCTGGGCTGCGGTCTCTCCCCGAACGACTCGTTCCTTTCGGATCACCAATCAGGTAGAGTTCATCAACTCCACACTCAACGGTCTTCTGTACGAGGAAGGAGAGCCGATCGTTGGAGGGAAGGAAGCTCGCCACACCGACCGATAGCCTTGGATGAGTAGCTCGAAAGATCTCTCCCAGTGGTTCCAGCTCGAACCGTTCCGTCGCCTTTGAACCTCCAACTCGTCGCACAACGACCGGTAAGAGCCCCCCGACTCCGTCACCAAGTACGACGTGTTCGCCATCGCGCACCCGCCGGACTCGGAAGAGATGGTGATAGCTCTCATCAGAGAGCTCCCGAGAGCTCAGGTCTTGGACGTAGACGACCGCCCCCGAACCAAGCCTCCGCGGATCACTCTCGAGAGAGCCAGTGTCAGAGAGAGTGGTCACTCAACGAAAAGCCGACTTTAGCTTTGAGAAGAGGCCGTGTTCGTGAGGGTCGCTCACCTTTTCTCCTCGAATCTCCGCTAAGCGCATCAGAAGGGAGACCTCCTCCTCCTTGAGGTCCCGAGGTGTCTCAACGACGAGTTCAACGAGGAGGTCTCCTCGCCCTCTTCCTCCAAGATGCGGAACGCCTCTATTTCGGAAACGAACGACCTTACCGCTCTGCGTTCCCGGTGCGACATTGAGCTCAACGGTATCTTCGAGAGTCTCGAACTCGATCGTCGTTCCGAGAGCGGCCTGGGCAAAGGAGATGGTCTGCGAGGAGATCAGTTCATTACCCTCACGCCGAAAGCGATCGGATGGGGCTACTGCGAGATGCAGGAAGAGATTGCCTGGATATCCTCCCCTGGGACCAGCGGGGCCCCTTCCCGTCAAACGTAGGATCGAACCATCATCGACACCCGGTTGGATCTCAACTCGATACGTTCGCTCTTCGGTTCGACGACCCTCGCCTCGGCAATCCTGACAAGGAGTGGTGATGATCTGACCCTCGCCTCGGCAGCGATCACAGGGCGCAGCGGTCATCATTCTCCCGAGAAGTGTCTGACTGACCCTACGGACCTGTCCAGAGCCACCACAGGCTTGACAGACTGAGGGGGCGGTACCGACCTTCGCTCCATTACCTCCGCAGGTCGTGCAGGTGACCGGTATACGAACCGTCACCTCTTTCTCAGCTCCAAAGACCGACTCCTCAAAGGTCAGAGAGACGGTCGCCTCCATATCTTCGCCTTGATGCATCGGTCGACCGCCACCACGACCGGAAGTGCCGAAGGATTGGCCGAAGATGTTCTCAAAGATATCCCCAAAGTTCGGGGCAAAGAAATCTCCACCAGGTCCCCCACCTCGAGCGCCCGTCGAGCCAAACATGTCGTATTGACGCCGCTTCTCGGGATCCCGCAACGTGTCGTACGCTACGGTGATCTCCTTGAACCTGTTCTCTGCTACCGGATCACCACCGTTTGTGTCGGGGTGAAGCTCTCTCGCCAGCTTCCTATACGAACGCTTAATCTCGTCATCGGTAGCGTTCTTCGAGACCCCGAGTAGTTCATAGAAATCAGCCAACGATCATCCTTCAGCTCTTCTGCTACCAATGCCCTGCGATACCTGTTGGACCGCAGCGATCGCAAGCGGATAGTTCATTCTCGTAGGTCCAATTACTCCAATAGATCCTACTCGGCGTCCCTCAAACTCATAAGGAGCGATTACGAGGGCACAATCGATCAGAGAGTCGACGCCGTTCTCCTCTCCTATCGAGACGGTCTGTCCACGATCGACGATACTTTTCATCAACGAGACCACCAAGATCTGCTGCTCTAGGGTCTCAAGAACTCTACCTACCTGCTCGACCGCCACGAAGGAGTTTGCCACCTTCGAGGCCTCGTTGATCACCAGCTCCTCATCGTCAACGTCCACCATCTCTCGCACACTTTGACTTCCAAGAAAGGCAAGTTGATCTGCCAAGGGATCTCCGGTTTTGGCTAGCTCAACGGAGCCCAGGTCGACACTGCCTCGTAGCGTTCGCGTCAAGAGGTTGGAGGCTCGCTCGAAACTCTCATCAGAACAACCTTGAAGCTCCGGCTCACTGATATCGAAGAGATTCTTTCGAATCGCACCGGTGGAGTCGACCATGACCGCCATAGCCAGGGTTGGTGATAGCTGCACAAGTTGCACATGTCGGATCTCACGAGTCTTCGTAGAGGCAGCGGTGAGCACCGATGTGTAGTTCGTTAATGTCGACAAGAGCTTCGATGTTTCATGGAGCAACTGCTCGATCTCACCACGAGTGTGCTCGAAGAAGTCCCGAAGCAAAAGGGAGGAACGAGAGTCAAGGCTCTCAGAACCTTGAAACTTATCGACGAAGTAACGGTATCCCTTATCGGTTGGTATGCGACCAGCGCTAACGTGTGGCTGGCTGAGATATCCCTCATGCTCGAGGGCGGCCATATCGTTACGGATAGTGGCGGCCGACGCCCTGACATCACCGGAAGAGGCTACGTGCTGAGATCCGACGGGCTCCGCCGTTCGAACGTACTCATCGATCACTACTCTCAGTATGGAGGCCTTACGCGGTTCAAGTTCGTCAACCAAGACACAGACTCCTCCCTACAGCAGCAACCCTCATCATGCTCCTCGACTGCTTACTCCTTGAGATAGATGTCATCATTGGCATCTATACTACCGGCCACTCCCTGAAAGGTCTCGACCTCGTTCCCAGCCGAACTCCCCTAACGCTCGATCGATCACACGCCGTAGCGTCCGCTACGGAGCCTGCGGGCAACGGCGACAGTATCGGTAATGATTCCAACGATGGCACGCACATCGATCGTCGACGCCACTCGTCGACCGATGACGACCGGTGCTTCGGTAAAGCCGTCAAACCCGAGCTTGAGCGCGACCACAAAGAGTTCAACATCGAAGGCGAAGCCGACCTCGCAAGCCTTCGGCAGTATCCCTAGCAAGGCCTCGTCTCGAATGAACTTAATACCGGTCTGCGTATCGGGAACATGAAGCCGAAAGAGCGCTCGGACGAAGCGCTGGAAGACGAACGAGTACCACCGTCGAAGGAGCGGATACACCACATCGGAGTCAGGATGACGCTTCGAACCATAGATGATATCGGCGCGTCCCGCTCTCACGTGGGCGAGGTAGATCGGCAGCACTGTGGGATCGATATCGCCATCGGCGTCCATAAAGCCTCGATACCGTCCCTTGCTGAGCGCAAGACCCAGGCGTACTGCCGCTCCCTTGCCTTGGTTCAACCCGAGTCGAACGATTCGAACCTTCTCCGAGGCGAGATCGCTGATCTCAGCCACAGAGGCCTCCGAAGAGCCATCGGAGACCGCTACGACCTCATAGCTGAGCGAGCTAGCCTCCAATGCCTCGAGTGTTCGTAGTACCGTCGGTCGAAGTAACGGTCCAGGGTTATAGAACGGCAACACTACCGAGACGTCGACGGCCCTGCGGTCTGCGTTGCTCTTTGCAGCGAGCCCGGACGCTCTCTCGTCTTCGCTCATCACGCTTGGATCACCGCTGCGATACCACGCCAGAGCTGAAGGTCGTCGTCACCTGTCTCACGCTGCCCACGAGCATCAACCTACCCTGTAGCGCCAGGGCTCGTTACCGCAACCTATTTACACTAACAAGATAGGATTATTACATGGTTCGCGATCACTTTAAAGGTCTACACGGCGATCGTTCAATGCAGATGGCATTCCAGTGATCGCAACGTTCGCCATTTTCTTACGCGAGGGGATCGAGGCGGCAATGATCGTCTCCATTCTCGTGGCATTCCTCAAGAAGTCGGGGCGTCCAGAGAGCGTGCGAGTGATCTGGGCCGGTGTCATCTCCGCCCTCGTCCTAGCAGTCGCAGTCGGCGCACTCCTCTACGTGTCGGTCAAGACCTACGCCGGAACCCGACTTCAAAGTATGATCGAGAGCGCTCTCTACCTCATCGCCATCGTCGTCTTGACGATGATGACGATGTGGATGAGTAAACACTCCAAAGATATCCCGGGAGCCCTTCGTTCAGCGGCTGGACTCGCCTTGGAGTCAAAGACTCACAGCCGAGGTCTCGCACTCTTTCTCGTCGCCTTCCAGGCGATACTTCGCGAAGGACTTGAGGCCATGGTCTTTACGCTCGCCATACTTTTCTCAAGTGGGGTCGGTGCTGCATCCTTCGGTGCGGCGCTCGGTACCCTGGCGGCTCTCGTTCTCGCCTACGGCATCTATCGCTTGGGTCTTCGCTTCAACATTGCGCGTGCCTTCCGAGTACTCGGCGTAGCACTTTTGGTCTTTGCCGGAGCACTCGTCGTGGACCTCGTTGAAGACCTCCAGTCGCTGGGATGGGTCACCTTCTTCGCCCACCCACTGTGGAACACGACAACGTACCTCAGTGAGGGCTCGAACCTTGGAGATGTGGCACATACTCTCCTTGGTTACGCTGCCCGACCAACGCCCCTTGAGCTCCTAGCGTGGTCGCTCTATCTCGGCATCACGCTCTCCATCTTCATCAGAGCGACTCGTAGACATCGTCCGCAAAGGCCGTCGACTCAGGGGCTCTCTTCCCCCGAGGCATCACTGCTCCGCTCGTAGAGCTTCACGTTTCATGAGATCAAAGCGACGCAGCGACTCGGCACGTTCTTGCGCGTGATCCACAATCGGATGAGGATACTCCCCAAGAGCTCTTCCGGACGTAGCGCCAAAGAGATCCCCGGCGGACTCCACGTTAAGCTGGTGTGCGGCTTTACCGATCCGATCCGAGAGCTCCGGCACGTAGCGACGGACGTAATCACCATCTGGGTCGAAGCGCTCTCCTTGACGAATCGGGTTGAAGATACGAAAGTACGGCGATGCATCGGTACCAGAGCCAGCAACCCACTGCCACCCATGGGTGTTCGACGCAACATCACCGTCCTCGAGCATCTCCATGAAGTAGGCGGCACCCCGAGCCCAGTGGATGTGGAGATCCTTCACCAAGAAGGAAGCGGTGATCATCCGCACCCGATTATGCATCCAGTGCTCCTCACGCAGCTGTCGCATTCCCGCGTCCACGATCGGGTAGCCGGTCATTCCCGCCTTCCAAGCCTCGAAGCGGTCGTCGGCTCGTGGCCCCTCATCCCAGACCATCCATCGAAAACGTCGATCGAGAGGCTCGGTCGTGCTCGTTGGATTTCTCATCAACACCTCGGCATAGAAGTCACGCCAACAGAGCTCTGAGAGGAATACCTCATCGGTCTCGCTCAGGTCTGCGAGGAGCGTACGGGGATGTAGCACCCCAAGGTGTAGCGCCCACGAGAGACGTGAGGTTCCTTGTAGTGCGGGTAGATCTCGCCGCGCTGCATAGCGTGAGAGCGCAGATTTACGAAAGCTCTGCCACTGCGCAAGCGCAGAGAGCTCCCCTTCAACCCTGATCCCCTGGTCGGCGAGATCCCGAGGCAGCGGGTCCTTGATTCCCGGTCCGAAGGGCATGAGGTGAGAAGCGACCGGACGCACGGTACGTACACCGAGGCGCCATCGTCGAAAGTACGGCGTAAAGACGCGATACGGTTGCCCCTCATCGGTGCGGATCGACCCGGGTGGCAGAAGCGTTGGGTGGTCGACTCTCATCACTTGAACACCGAGAGCGGAGAGCGCCTCATCGACACGCCGATCTCGAGCGTTGGCAAAGGGCGAGATGTCGGAGCTATAGAGCAGCGTTGTGACCTCGTGCTCACGCACAAACGCCGCCAGGCGAGCCACTGGATCGCCAAAGAGCACGTTAAGCGAGCCTTGAAGCTGGTCGTCAAGCGCTCGCACGGCTCCCACCAAGCGACGGAATCGAGCGGTCTGAGCGAGCGACCGCACAAGG
>JAJYZP010000084.1 GCA_021799875.1 Actinomycetes bacterium
TCATGAGAGGGCCTCTCACAAAGACGTGAGCTCGTACCACCATCACAGATCGATCGATATCTACTCCTACCGAGCCACCTCGCTGACCACGGTTCGTGCGGTTGGGTTGAGCAAGGGTGGGTGCGGTGTCTAGCTGCTTCAGGGGTCTTCTGCTCCTCGGCTTGAGTTGTAGAGGTTGAGCTGGTTCGGGCTACCCGCTCAGTGTGGGCAAGTACAAGTGAAGGTTCGGAATCGGATTGCGATTTTATGCGGACGTGTGCGGAGGGGAAGGGTTCGGAACATTGAGAGTTATGTATTTTCAAATGGCGGACGATCCAGGTGTCGGGCAGAATCTCCTAGGAGCTCGGCGGATGACTGTCTCGAACTCGAGAGGCTTTGGATGGCGTGCTAGTTGAGACTTGGGGAAAGATGGGCGAAGTGGTTGGCTTCGAAACCGGTAGCCAGCGTGGTTCTGCTTTGGTGATGAGGTACATCTGAAGGGAAGGGGTCGTGATCTTGAACGTTCACTCAGAAAGCGTGGTGTTGTCCCGCCGAAGATCGGTTGACAGGAGAGGGCTGTCATATCTACTCGTCGCATCGTGGCGTCTTTGAGAGCGCGCCAGTGAGTGTTGGGTTGGAAGCTCGTGAAAACGATTTCTTTCGATTTGGTAAACTCTTTCACCACGTGCGCTCAGCTAGTGGTGTTGTCGAAAGATCGTATTAGAGTGGTTCAGATCGTAGCAGGCTTCAACCTTCTCGGCTTGGCTCGATGCACTTAGGAAAGAAGGCAGTAATTTTATGACCGATATCTCATCCCCGGTTGCTGAAACTGAGGGTGCTGCTGCTCCCGAGGTGATGGACGACATCACTGTTGAGAGCCCAATCGTCCTGAATGACCTCGGAGACATGAGTTTCGACGAGGCGATCGATGGGACTATCGTGGAATTTGATGACGGAGATCTTGTGATTGGGCGCGTTGTCAAAGTTGACAAAGACGAGGTCTTGCTCGATATCGGCTTCAAGTCTGAAGGTGTTATCCCTGCCAAAGAGCTTTCGATCCGCAGGGAGGTCAATCCATCCGAGATCGTTTCGGTCGGCGATGAAGTCGAAGCTCTCGTTCTTCAGAAGGAAGACAAAGAAGGTCGACTAATTCTGTCGAAGAAGCGCGCTCAATACGAGCGGGCCTGGGGAAATATTGAAGAAATTAAAGAACGAGACGGTGTTGTCAAGGGTGTCGTCATTGAGGTCGTAAAGGGTGGTCTGATCGTCGACATCGGACTCCGAGGCTTCCTACCGGCCTCACTCGTTGAACTCCGTAGAGTTCGAGACCTACAACCTTTCATCGGCAAAACTGTTGAGGCCAAGATCATTGAGCTCGACAAGAATCGGAACAACGTTGTCCTCTCTCGTCGGGCTTGGATGGAAGAGAATCAAAAGGAGCAGCGCGAGGAGTTCCTCGAGAATCTGAAGCCTGGAGAGGTGAAGGAAGGCGTGGTATCGTCCATCGTCAACTTCGGCGTCTTCGTAGATCTTGGAGGCATGGACGGCTTGGTTCACGTTTCTGAGCTGTCGTGGAAGCATGTCGATCATCCTTCGTCGGTAGTACAGGTCGGAGACCATGTCAAAGTTCTCGTACTCGATGTCGACCTCTCCAAAGAACGTATCTCACTCTCGCTGAAGGCGACACAGTCTGATCCGTGGCAAGATTTTGCTAACGCCCATCGAGTTGGTGAGCTGGTTTATGGTCGAGTCACCAAGTTGGTACCGTTCGGTTGCTTCATTCAAGTTGCAGAGGGTATTGAAGGGTTGGTGCACATCTCCGAGATGGCAGCCCACCATGTCGATCTTCCTGAGCGCGTTGTGACCGCTGGAGAGGAAATGTGGGTCAAGATTATCGACATTGACCTGCAACGACGCCGCATCTCTCTCTCCATTAAGCAGGCTGCGGAGGGTGGAGAGGTCGCTGCCGAGTATCAAGAGGCTTTCGGTGAGCACAACTATGACGAGGAAGGTAACTTCATCGGTTGGAGTGCAGCGACCGACTTTACTCCTGAGACAGAATCGCAGGCGGCTTGGGCGGAGTTCCTCGTTGACGAAGCGGGTAATGCTGTGTCCGGAGTCGAGGAAGCCGGCGACGAGGGTGATTCTGAGCTAGGGTCTGAAGACTGAAGGCAGAATCGTTCGTTGTGAGAGACTTCGTCGAGATGTCTTAAGGCTTGTGGGTGTCGGGTTTCAACCCGACACCCTTTATGTTGTTTTGGCTTCTATGGAGGTGGCGTGCTGGTTGTTGGTCTGACCGGATCTATCGGTTCGGGGAAGACGACGGTTTCAAATCTCCTAGCTCTTCTCGGGGCTGAAATTATTGACGCTGACTTGATTGCCCGTGATGTCGTTAGTCCAGGATCTCTTGGATTGCAGAGGATCGTCGACCACTTCGGTGGCTCCATTATCGATTCGGCGGGGGTATTGAATCGTTCTCTCTTGGCAGATCGAGTGTTCATGGATCCGGCGGAGCTCGTAGCCCTGAACTCGCTTGTTCACCCCTTGGTACGAGATGTGATTGAGAGTAGGATTGCCTCGCTTGAAGTCGATGATCCTGCAGCGAGGGTAGTCGTGGTGCTTCCTCTCCTGGTGGAGAGCGGCCACTGGAAGGAGAGATTCGACAAGATCATCGTTGTGGATACCCCTGACAGTGTCGTAATCGACCGGCTCGTAAGGTTTCGCGGTATGGAGTATGTTGATGCGGTGGCCCGACTTCGAAGCCAAGCATCTCGTGAAGAGCGTCGTGCGGCGGCAGACATCGTGATTGAGAATGATGGCAGCGAGGAAGATCTTGAGCGACGGGTACGAGAGGTTTGGACCTGTCTCATTGCTGGAGCGCCTTAGGATCCATAGGTATGGGAGCCTTCGAAGTCGTATCGCCCTATCGACCTGCCGGAGATCAACCGAAGGCAATTGCTGCTCTGTCAGATGGTGTGTTAAGTGGCGAAAAGTTTCAGACTCTGCTCGGTATTACTGGGTCGGGCAAAAGCGCTACTATTGCCTGGACTATCGAGGCGGTACAACGTCCGACACTGATCATCGCTCCAAATAAGTCGCTCGCAGCACAGTTAGCTTCAGAGTTTCAAGGTTTCTTTCCTAAAAATCGAGTTGAGTATTTCGTTTCCTACTACGACTACTACCAACCTGAGGCGTATCTTCCTTCGACTGATACGTATATCGATAAGGACGCGACGATTAATGATGAGATCGATCGGTTGCGGCACTCTGCAACTTCAGCGCTGTTGACTCGACGAGATGTCATCGTTGTAGCGTCGGTCTCATGTATTTACGGTCTCGGCTCACCAGAGGAGTATGCGCGTCAGATCGTCCCGCTACGAGTCGGGCAGGAAGTTGATGTACGCGAAGTGCTTTCCGGGCTCGTGGCCGTCAACTATGAGCGCAATGACATGAACTTGATTCGAGGAAAGTTCCGACTTCGTGGAGATGTTCTTGAGGTGCATCCCGCCTACGAGGAGCACTCGCTTCGCATTGAGTTTTTCGGTGATGAGGTTGAGCGAATCTCACGGTTTGATGTGCTAACCGGTGAGATCCTCGGCGACCTCGATGAGTTTGTGATCTTCCCTGCTACTCACTACCTGGCCGATAGTGAGCGAATGAAGGCAGCTATTGCTTCGATTGAGTCCGAACTCCAGGTGCGACTCGCTGAATTCACGGCCCAAGGGAAGCTCCTGGAAGCACAGAGACTACAGATGCGCACACAGTTTGATCTTGAAATGCTCGCAGAGATCGGCTCTTGTGCTGGCATTGAGAACTACTCCCGTCACCTCGATGGTCGTGAGGCTGGCCAACCCCCGTTTACTTTGCTGGATTTCTTTCCCGAGGACTATTTGCTAGTTATTGACGAATCTCACGTTTCCATACCGCAGATTCACGGTCAGTACGCTGGAGATCGTTCCCGGAAGGAGACGCTGGTCGAACATGGATTTAGGCTTCCTTCTGCGATGGATAATCGACCGTTACGTTTCGATGAGTTCTACGATCGTATTAATCAGGCAATCTTTCTTTCGGCTACACCCTCTCCGTATGAGCTGGAGCGCTCCTCTTCAGTCGTCGAACAGGTTGTCCGCCCGACTGGCCTGATGGATCCTCATGTTGAGGTCCGGCCAACTCAGGGCCAAATCGACGATCTCGTGCGCGAGGCGACGGCGCGAATCGATCAAGGTGATCGCGTTTTGGTGACCACACTCACCAAAAAGATGGCAGAGGATCTGACCGATTACTTGGTAGAACTTGGACTGCGAGTGCGATACCTTCATTCCAACGTCGATACTCTCGAACGAATTGAAATCCTCCGTGGCCTGAGACTCGGGGAGTTCGACATCTTGGTCGGTATCAATCTTCTTCGTGAAGGGCTCGATCTCCCCGAAGTATCACTGGTTGCTATTTTGGATGCGGATAAGGAAGGTTTCCTGCGATCCGAGACATCATTGATTCAGACGATCGGTCGTGCCGCTCGAAATGTCAATGGTTTCGTAGTCCTATATGCCGATACGGTTACCAGGTCGATGGAGAGAGCTATCTCAGAGACGAATCGGCGCAGGCAACTACAGCAGGCCTATAACGAAGAGCACGGTATCGATCCAACGACCATCCGAAAAGCAGTCGCTGATATCTTGGACCTGTTGCGGCCGAACGAACGAACGACCGTTCCGAACCTCAAGAAGCGTGTCGAGAAGAGTTACGGGTCGCTTGGCGAAGATGAGTTGTCTGGATTGATACGCACCTTAGAAGAAGAGATGCATCAGGCATCTGCCGACCTGCGATTCGAATACGCCGCGAAACTGCGTGATGAGATTCGTGATCTAACGAAACTGAAGGAGGCGACTGAGTAGTGCACGTTTCGTCTGGAGAGGGTCTAGAGGACAGTGGAGATCAAACCTCTGCTAACGTAGGAGCCCAGCTCAGGTGGTTAGAACCTTTGTCAACGGTGCCATCGGAAACGAGTGGACCGTCGCTGCGAGAACATCCCATGCGCGTACTGAGTGCTCGGGTCGGTCGATCAGAGAAGCTGTGGTCTATTCGTGACGCGCAGCGGGTGCGAGAGAACTTCGATGCCCTAGCTCCAGTTTGGGCTGAGAGAGCCTCGGCGGAGCGTGAGGCTTCTCTTGTCGATGGACTGACTCGTGGTCGACCAGGACGAGGAGGTACTGCGCTTGAGGTAGGGTGCGGGAGCGGAAATCACACGCAAGCGCTATCGGACTACTGTAACGAGGTAGTTTCGGTAGACCTCTCCCTGGAGATGCTCCGTCATGTTGCGGTCGAGAGATCAAACCTTGTGCTGTGTGATGCATCTGCGCTACCGATTCGCGATAGTTCAGTTGATCTCGTGGTTGTGGTAAATATGTTTCTGTTCTCGTCGGAGTACCGCCGTGTGTTGCGGAGCGATGGATACATCCTGTTCGTCTCATCGCTTGCGGAACAGACGCCAATCTATCTGAGTCCTCAGGACGTTGCTCGTTCGCTTGGTTCCGAATTTAGTGGGGTCTATAGCAGGGCAGGTTCTGGTCTTTGGTCGTGCTTCCATCGCGTCGATAGCGATTAATTCTAGGTTTTCGTACCGTTCATGAAAATGGTCGTAGCATGCTATGGTGCCGAGTCCGTATACGGTCGGTGTCGCTGATGCGTTGCGCCAGTTAGCGGATAGTTCCGATACCAGGTCTATCCAAAGTAGAGCGCGTGGCATGCAAGAGTGGCGAGGGCTGGTCGTCACACACTGCTGCCCGGACTCGATCGTGCTCGTGGTCGTAATTTTTGACGTAGCGGCTACGTATGTTTTGTCAGCAACGCCGAGTGGTTTGGCATCCCCTAGATCACGCGTACTCGGCTAGGCTGAATTGGGCTTAAGAGGGACGATTTTCGAGGAGTGCGAAGTGCTACAGCATCGAGGCCTCTTCGATCGGATTATCGGGGAGCGTGTCGATCTCGTTCACCGAAGACTCATTCTGGGTGTCGTGTCGATCGTGAGCATTGGAGCGATCGAAAACCTTGGTGTGTCGACAGCATTGCCATTGGCCGAGCGGGCTCTGGGGCATCTCGGTCTCTACGGCTGGGTCTTCTCAAGCTTCACGCTTGCCATGTTGGTTGGAGGTGTCGTTCTCGGTGGAATAGCCGACCGCCATCGTCCGACACGATCACTGATAGCTGGACTAGTAATTTTCTCGCTGGGACTTGGCACCGCTGGACTCGCCCCCTCGATGTTGGTAGTCGTGGTCGGACGATCGATCCAGGGCTTTGGAGCCGGTGGTTCGCTGGTTATCTCATATATCGTCGTAAATCGTTACTTTGGTCCTGCCGTCCGACCGAAGCTCCTGGCGATCTTTGCTACCACCTGGATCGTTCCATCGTTTATAGCGCCCCCGCTCGCTGGATACGTTGCCCAACAGACCTCATGGCGTCTGGTGATCCTTGGTATTATCCCCTTCACGCTGGCGGCGGGTTCGGTCGCTTTCCGGAGTCTGCGGCAGATAGAGTCGCAAGAGGAGCAAGCCCAAAGCAAAGAACGCGATGAACCCGCAATCGAGTCGTTAGATCCTGTCGATGCGGATCGCTCTCTCGTCATCTCTGGGCTAATCGCAGCGTCTGTCTCGATCGGATTGGCTCTCACGATTGCGGGGTTTTCAACCCATGGCACGATCCGGACTCTCTTGTTGAGTGTAGGTCTCGTGGTGACGATGGTGTCGGTGGCGCTCTTGGTCCATCGTGTGACGGTGATTGACCGCCGCTCATTCGTAGGCACGCTTCTACTCCGCGCTACTATCTCGTGTGCGTTTTTTGGGATAGAGCCATTGCTCCCCTTGCTGCTCTATCGTGGTAAACATCTTCCGATAGCGCTCGCTGGACTGGTTCTGACGTCCTCATCGATCTCGTGGTCTGGTGGATCGTGGTTACAAGGTCACCGCCTCGGCTCGTTGTCGACCGTTCAAAAGGTCATGCTTGGTACCGTCGTTGAGGCCGTCGGGCTCGTCATCTTGATGGTGGACTTTCTCTCTCCAGGGCTGTCGGGTTGGTATTCGGAGCTAGCGTGGTTTCTCGCCGGCGGGGGAGTGGGTATTACCTACCCAGCTGTTACGTTACTTGCACTTGGACACGCCCCGTTACGCAGCGAAGGTTCGATCTCTTCAGTTGTCCAGATCTTTGACGCAATGGGTTCAAGTCTCGGGGTTGGGATACTTGGTGCTCTGGTGGCGGCCTCGTCCGTTGGTTCTGTGGCAGGGACGGCCTATGCAGCAATCGGTCATCGTTTTGCACTCGGCGTAGTGGGCGCACTCGGCGTATTGGTGCTCTCATTTGGTCTCGCAGTGTCGTTGCGCAGGACATCAATCACGTCCTAGATATGTCGGCGCTGGACGATCGGAATCATTCTTTACTTGGTGTCGTTGGCCTTCTTGGCAAACGATCACATCGACCGTTCTCCTAACCCGTGGTCGGCAGAAGTTAGTCGATTGGGGATTCACTATTGCGAGCGGTGGTGAAGTACCTGCATGTCTGAAGATTGATGCGGTCGATGGATGATCCTCTTGCTGGCCGGAAGCTCTGAGCACGTACCTCTCCGTATTCGTAGCTCCCGGTGTCCTGTAGGGTGGTGGCCGGAGGGTGAACGTGATTGAGGAGCGATGCCAGACAAGCTGAGAGTTAAAGGTGCCCGGGAGCACAACCTCAAGGACATCGATGTCGAGATACCCCGTGATAAGTTGACCGTCTTTACGGGCCTATCTGGCTCTGGGAAGTCGTCCCTTGCTTTCGACACGATCTTTGCTGAGGGGCAGCGTCGCTATGTCGAGTCACTGTCGGCGTATGCTCGCCAGTTTCTTGGTCTCATGGAGAAGCCGGATGTCGACTTTATCGATGG
>JAJYZP010000085.1 GCA_021799875.1 Actinomycetes bacterium
TACCACACGATTGAGTACTGCTCAGGCAATGTAGGTACCAAATGAAGCACCAGCATCGCTTCGTCGAGGACCCACGACCTCATCAACAATTCCAGCAATACCGAGTCGCTCAATCACGCTCCACGTAGCGGCAACATCTCCAAAGCTCAGGTGTCGAGAGCGCTTGGGACCACCAGCTGATCCACCTTCAAGTAACGCTGTGACGTCCTCAGCACTGCCGAGATAGCGTTGTGAGACAATACGAGGTTTTCCATCTACGCGTGCAGACTCAGTGAGGTAGTAATAGGTCTTGTTGCCTTGCTTCTTCCCGACCAAATATGCCATATATAGGTACTACCACAGATCGCCACACTTCGCGAATCTGTGACCAGCACAAACGCGCTGGTCACGGGCTTATTTGAAAATACTTTTGAGAGTCTTCAAAATCCCAAGATTTGGCTAGCCAGGAAACTCCCGCTAGCGCACCTATGACGATAGATCTGTCCGTTCGCTCACAAAATGGCTGCAAGAGTGGCAGGCAAGGATAGTGGTTTGCCGTAAAGCCACTCGCAAAGCTAGCGAGACTGAGAGATGCCGGCCGAGAACTCCTAAGAAGTTGAGCGGCGCGACGTGGCAGCCTAATAGTGGTGCGCAACGAATCGACACTAGCTCCCCGAAGCCCGACTCTCAATAAAGTCACAGCGAGAGCCTCACCGTCACACAGATTGAGATCGGTACGATGATACGCAATCGAAGCTAGAGGTGCGAGTGTTGCGTGGTGTTCAGTGATTGAGGTCAAAAATCTCTCAAAGTCGTACGGTTCGGTCGTCGCAGTATCGAACCTGAACTTTCAAGTAACTCCTGGTACCGTGACCGGATTCCTCGGTCCAAACGGAGCAGGAAAATCTACCACGATGAGAATGATCATGGGGATCGATCATCCAACCTCGGGAGAGGCTCTCATCAATGGTCGACCCTACCGGGAGCTCGCCCAGCCCCTTCGTACCGTCGGAGCGCTCCTGGAGGCTAAGGCGTACCATCCCGGAAGAACGGCTGAGAATCATCTGCTTGCAGTGGCTGCAGCAAATCACCTGCCAAGTGCGAGAGTCAAAGAGGTATTGGAACAGACCGGCCTCACGTCGGTAGCGCACCGTCGCGCAGGGAACTTCTCCCTCGGCATGAGTCAACGCCTCGGCATTGCGACGGCGCTACTCGGCGACCCTGAGATCCTGCTACTCGATGAACCGGTAAACGGACTTGATCCCGAGGGGATCCAATGGATACGAAGCCTCATGCAGTCTCTCGCAGAGCGGGGAAGAACGATCTTCGTTTCCAGCCACCTCATGAGCGAGATGGCACTCACCGCGAGTCACGTCATCGTGATCGGCCAAGGCAAGCTCATCGCCGACACTACGGTCGACCGCTTCATCGCCGATCACTCGGAGCTGCGGACCAAAGTGCGGTCACCCCAGATCCAAGAACTTGAGGCGCTCCTGAATGCACGCAATGCGAAGGTCAATCGAACCGATCCTTCAACGATCGAGGTCAGTGGTATGACGACCGAGCAGATCGGGGAGCTCGCAAGCGGCAACGCAATCACGCTTCACGAACTCTCCCCCATGGTCGCTTCGCTCGAGGAGGTCTTCATGGAGCTCACACAGGGTTCCGTAGAGTACCGAGCAACCGAACCAGTGGGAGCAGCATCATGATTACCGTACTCGACGACAATACCCAAGCCACACCGTCTTTGAGCAGTGCCCTCCGAAGCGAGTGGATCAAGATTCGCTCGGTGCGGTCAACCGTCATCACGCTGGGCGTCATGGTTATCCTCGGAATCGGAATCTCTGATCTCGCATCCCTAGCCGGACGAGCAGCTGTCACGCGTCACGCCCATCACATCATCAATCCCGTCTCGCAGTCGCTCTCTGGCATGCTCTTAGCACAGATCGTCATCGGTGTTCTCGGAGTCCTAGCCTTCACCGGGGAGATCTCTTCGAACACGATCAAGACCTCGGTCGCCGCTATTCCAAACCGAACAGTTCTCCTCACCGCCAAGCTCATAACCTTCGCCGTCATATCCGTGGTGGTATCGGAGCTCGTCGCATTCGCCTGTTTCTTCTCTGGTCAAGCGATCATGTCTGGTCCGATCGCAACGGCTAGTATCAGTCAACCTCACGTTTTTGGAGCGGTTGCGGGCACCGGACTGTTTGTCGCCCTCCTCTCGATCTTCGCTCTCTCCCTCGGTGTAATCATCCGTCGAAGCGCCGGCGCAATATCGGCCTTTGTCGGCCTCTACCTTGTCCTCCCCCTCCTCGTTGCGCCTCTTCCGAGCCCATACTCCACCGATATCTCTAAGTTTCTTCCCTTCAACGTGGCCCGAACGCTCGATACCATCGCAAGCACGAGCTCCTCAACGACCTCGTTTGCTCCACTCACTGGCTTCCTACTCGTCGCCCTCTACACTGCGGTCATGGTTGGGGTTGCGTACTACCTGCTCAATTCACGAGACGTCTAGGCCTCCTACCATCACGACTGCTTGGCGCAGGTACTGAGAAACAACAGTGTCGTCCAGAGTCTTCTCGCAAGGTGACTGACTTCGCCTCGGCTCCAGTGAAAAGTGCACAACACCACTTCCAGGTGACTCCTTAATCGACCACCGACCGGCGATAGTTGCTCTGTCGCGCAGGGCCCGCTCAAGTTCTCCGCAACACATTGGGAGACCGCCGGAGAGCGAGGTGTTCTCACGAGGACATCGAGGGCTCTGTAAGAGGAGTGCAGCACTCCTTCCGAGCTCCCCGGTCACTACGAAACAGGTCTACCAGCCTCCTTGTGCGGGGAGCACGTTGTAACGAGCGCCAGCGGAGTTACGACTGCACAGAATCGTCTTCTTCGGGATCAGCTGGCTTTCGGCGCATCATTGCGCTGCGGCGACACTGACAGACCAACACGTCTCGCTGATTAAATCCGCGATGCTCAAAGACCAATATTCCAGTAGTAGGCCGAGATTGCGATAGTCGTGCAGAGACCACCTCGGTCTCGACCCATATGGTATCTCCAGTAAAGACCGGTGCCGGAAATGTAACCGACTCAAAGCCCAGATTTGCCACGGTCGTACCAAGGGTGAGTTCAGGAACTGCGATACCAACGACGAGCCCAAGCGTGAAGAGCGAATTGACCAACGGACGACCGAACTCATGCTCTGCTGCGAACTCCGCATCGAGGTGCATCGGCTGCGGGTTCATCGTCATGGTGGTAAAGAGAACGTTATCGGCCTCGGTGACCGTCCTGGTAATGGCGTGATCGTAGACCCGTCCGACCTCAAACTCTTCAAAGTATCGCCCACTAATTCGCCTACGCATTGAACCTCCCCAGTAACCAATGTAGAGTAATCTAGTCATGAGTTGAAAATCGATAGATGAGTAGAAAGTCTCTTGCTACGATCCTGTGACCTTCACTGTCGCACAACGCCTCACACCTCATTGGGGGTAAGACTATGAACATTGAGCACCAACACTCCACTCGTGACGACTTTCTCGACGAAGGTTACGATCTGAGCTGGGCCTTCGAGGAAGAGCACCGTGCGTGGAGGGCTTCAATATCGAGATTCTGTCGTGAAGAGGTCGAGCCAGCGGCACCACGACGCAGCATCGAACGACGTTTCGACCCCGACCTGGTTCGCCAAGTTGGCCAGACCGGTGCATTTGGTCTTCTCGCTCCGGAGCGCTTCGGTGGCGGAGGTGCAGACCTTCGTTCTCTCTGTATCGCGGCAGAGGAGATCGCACGCTTCGACTCCTCTCTTGCAGTCACCGTCCACGTCCAGGCAATCGCCATCGCTCTCCTGTTGAATCTTGCCTCGGACCGAACCGACCTCATGGACGAAGTCGTGCCATCAGCGTGCCGTGGCGAGACTTTTATCTCCTTCGGCCTCACCGAACCAAGCGGTGGATCAGATGCTGGAAACATCCGAACCCGTGCCGCACGCGACGGCGATGACTGGATCATTAACGGCGCTAAACAGTTCATCACCAACTCCGGAACACCATTTTCAAAGTACGTCATCCTCTTCTGCGCTACCTCTGGCAACGAAGATGGTCGACGTCCACCTGTTTCGGCGTTCCTCGTCCCACTCGACGCCGAAGGCGTGACCGTCGGCGAACCCTACGCAAAGACGGGGTGGCACTCATCGGATACCCATCCACTCTTCTTCGACGACGTCCGAGTTCCCAACTCAGCGCTGCTCGGCATCGAAGGACGAGGCTATCGGGCCGCTCTTGCCTTTCTCACCTGGGCTAGATTTCCAATCGCAGCGATGAGTGCAGGACTTGCTCACGGATGTTTAACAGACGCACTGCGCTTTGTCTCCACGCGTGAGTCCTTCGGCCAACCGCTCGGAAGCCACCAAGGAGCTGCGTTCCAGATAGCGGAGATTGCTTCTCTCGCATCGCTAGCACGAGTCATGACCTACGACGGGGCGTGGAAGTACGACCACGGACAACCCATAGAGCGCGAGGCAGCGACTGCGAAATATATCGCTTCAGAGGCAGCGAACAAGGCGGCCTACCTTGCGACGCAGCTCGAGGGCGGATACGGGTTCATCGAGGAGAGCGCCGCTGCCCGCCACTATCAAGATGCTCGCATTCTCACGATCGGTGAGGGCACCTCTGAGGTTCAAAAACTTCTCATCGCCCGAGGGCTCGGTCTCGGCGTCTAACCGTGCCGATCGTTATGGTCAAGCACTGGACGCTCAAAGGCGACAGCAGTACCCCTGCCCTCGATACTGCGGTTTCTAGCACATCCCAAGTAGAGCCTGCGTTAGATATCCGAATTACCGCTAACCCTTCTGTCCACACAGGGCCCAGAGGCTGTCGAAGAGTCCACAGAACATCTTCGTTAGTACTCCTCTCCTATCCTTACGCAGAGCATCGGCGGTCGCATCACATCGATCCCTCCTGCCCGCAAGGCCGATATCGAGCTCGCCTGGGTAGACCCACGCAGTGTCTTCCAAAGCGGACGGCGCAGGATCGCCAACGCCCTGGTGGCATATGGCAGCAACTCCCGCCCGATCCCCCAGAAGCATTCTCGTCGAAGCGTCGTGGCAGCCACCATCAGTACCAGCGAGCTCGTATCCACGACATTGCTACACCGAGAGACCAACGCAGTGTTTCGCTACTCGACGAAGTAGCTGCTGCCAAGATGACGCCTCCACGATCGAACCAACGGCGCATGACCGAGCGACTTGGCTCGCTGCTCGTTACCTTCTGTCGGGAGCGAAGGAACCCTTCTTCCCTCTCGACCACCACTACAGGCTTGCGCACCCACCTGCTCTCGATGTCGGACACAACTAGCCATGAACACAACGATGACCATAAGGAGTACACCTCAGATGGAACCAGATCTCATTGAAGCGGCGCGCGAAACTGCCCGTATGGGAGGTGACCACCGCCGTTGGCCGGAGAAGCTCTCTGTGCGGGAGCGTCTTGATGTGCTCTTCGACCGAGATAGCTTCACCGAAGACGGACTCCTAGCCAATGTCGAGGCAGACGGCCTACCTGCCGACGGCGTCATCACCGGTGTCGGTCGCGTCGAGGGACGTCTCGCTGCAGTCATAGCACACGACTTCACAGTCAAAGCTGGGTCGTGGGGAGCATTAACCTGCGAGAAACAGATCCGTATCTTGGAACGAGCAGATCGAGATCGCCTGCCGGTCTTCTATCTCGTCGATTCAGCGGGGGGACGGCTCAATGACCAGATGGGCTTCTTTCCAGGTCGCAGGGGTGCATCTGCCATCTTTCACCGACAAATCCAACTCTCAGGAAGAGTGCCACAGATCTGTGCACTGCACGGCCCTTCGGCTGCCGGTGGGGCCTATATGCCTGCCTTCACCGACTGGGTAGGAATGGTGGAGGGAAACGCATCGATGTACCTAGCCTCACCTCGGGTAGCAGAGAAAGTGACCGGAGAAAAGACCACACTCGAGGAGATGGGTGGAGCTATCATGCATGCAAGCGTCTCCGGCTGTGCCGATGAGGTCTTCGACGAGGACTGGCAGGTCATCGCGGCGGCGCGCAAGCTCTTTAGCTACCTACCCAGCGACTTCTCGCTCGCTCCACCCGTGCAACCCGCCCGAGATCCCGAGATCTCTTCATGGGAAGACGAGATCATTCCGACCGACCCCAACCAACCTTACGATGTCTACGAGGTCGTCCGCAGGATCGTCGACGAAGGGAGCTTCTTTGAAATCAAGGCACGATGGGCTCCGGAGATCATGGTGGGCCTTGCCCGGATAGAGGGGGAGGTCGTGGGGATCGTGGCCAACCAAGCATCGGTGAATTCCGGGGCGATCTTCGTTGACTCAGCTGATAAGGCAGCTCGCTTCATCACCATGTGCGATGCGTACAATATCCCACTCATCTTTCTCCAAGACGTCCCAGGTTTCATGGTCGGCGTTGATGTAGAGCGCCAAGGGATCATTCGACACGGAGCCAAACTGGTAGCCGCAATGTCCTCCGCCGAGGTCCCAAAATTCACCGTCGTGCTCCGCAAAGCCTACGCAGCCGGATTCTACGCACTCTGTGCGCCCGGCTTTGAGCCCCGCGCGACGATTGCACTTCCCACCGCAACGATCGGCACCATGTCGCCGGCGGCTTCAGTTAACGCAATGTACGCCAACAAGATAGCAGAGATCTCTGACCCGAATGAACGAGAGCTCTTCATCGCTGACAAAATCCAAGAGCAGGAGGAGGACTTCAACCTGCTGGCCATGGCATCAACTCTGGTCGTCGATACAATCGTGCTCAATCACGAGCTACGCAATGAACTAGCCAGACGACTTGCAGCCTCGGTGGGGTGGCAACGTGTAAGTGGACGCCGACACCACATGGTCCAGCCAGTATGAACGGGAAAGACGACGACGTGCACGCCGGCGAGGCCATCATACCTCAGAGGCGCGCAATCACCAAAGTCTTTATCGCCAATCGCGGCGAGATAGCGCTTCGAATCGTTCGTGCAGCGCGAGACTACGGGATCGCCTCAGTCGTACCGTATCTACAGAGCGAGAGTGAGGCTCTCTTTGTGCGTCTCGCAGATCAGACCTACGCTCTCGGCCACGGAGGCACCAATGAGACCTACCTCTCCGAAGATCGCATGGTTGCGGCAGCGCTCGAGAGCGGTGCCGATGCAGTCCATCCCGGCTACGGGTTCCTCTCCGAACAGGTAGAGTTTGCAGAAGCCGTCGAAAGGTCGGGCCTGCTCTGGATCGGACCCCCTCCGAGAGCCATTCAAATGCTCTCCAACAAGGTCGCTGCAAAAAGAATTGCCATCAGTGTCGGAGCACCGGTTCTCGATAGTCCAGAGGAACCGATTACCGGTACCAAAGAACTCCATAGAGCAATCAAAGAGTTGGGACTCCCGGTCGTCCTCAAAGCTGCGTATGGCGGGGGCGGACGAGGAATGCGCGTGATTCGTCGACTCGAAGATGCGGAAGCTCTCCTCGAGACCGCACAAAGAGAATCGCTTGCCGCATTCGGACGAGACGAGATCTTCATGGAGCGCTATCTCGACCGACCGCGACATATTGAAATTCAGATACTCGCCGACCACTACGGTACGGTTCACGCAGTTGGGACTCGAGACTGCACGCTCCAACGTCGCTACCAAAAAGTCATCGAGGAGGCACCTGCTCCGCTCCTTCCTGCGGACACACAGTTTATGCTCAACGAATCCGCTCGTGCCATCTGCGCAGCTGCCGGTTACACCTCAGCAGGCACCGTAGAGTTTCTCGTCGGACAAGATGGATCCGCTGCTTTCTTAGAGGTCAACACCAGGTTGCAAGTAGAACACCCAGTGACCGAAGCGACGACGGGGCTCGACCTCGTGGTGGCACAGTTTCGC
>JAJYZP010000086.1 GCA_021799875.1 Actinomycetes bacterium
TACCCCTTGCCATCGGGAGTTGACGCCATACCAACTATGGGCTTATTGAGGGTCATGGCTCCTGTGGAACCATAGAACTGAGCATCTCCAAAGGAGAAGATCCCTCCATCGGATGCAACGAGCCAGTACCCCTTGCCATCGGGTGTCGATGCCATACCCACAATGGGCTTATTGAGGGTCATGGCTCCTGTGGATCCGTAGAACTGAGCATCTCCAAAGGAGAAGATCCCTCCATCGGAGGCGACCTCCCAGTATCCGAGCCCGCTCGGAGTCGTTGCGCCACCGACAATCGGTCGATTAAGTGGAGTTGATCCCATCCCACCGAGGTTGAGAGATCCAAAGGAGTAGACATTTCCGGTTGAGCCAAAGAGGTCGTATCCGGTGAGTCCAGTGGCTGATACCGTTGCGCTGTGTCGGAGGCTTCGCGAGCCGAGAGCCTTCGAACTCGTTGCAGGCTTCAGGATAAAGACTGCGCTGATGAGTAGGACAGCGAGTGCTGCTCGGCGGAGTATGTCGATCCGTCCCTTGTTTGCTGCGGTCCTCTCGCGTCGTCTCATAACCGATCCCCTCAAGATTGTGCCGTGGTTTGGAGAAGTTACTCGCCCATGAGAACATCGACAAGTAGACAGGGCACCTGAACCACTATTTCAACTCGCTGAAAGGTGGATGGCCGTCCCTAACTTCAGTTGCTCTTCGCCTTGAGAGACTAGGGCGTGATGAGTAACTCTGCGACCCGATAAGCAAGATCTAGTGACTGTTGTGCGTTGAGTCGAGGGTCGCAGATGGTGTTGTATGAGGTGTTGAGAGTCTCTTCGAGGACTTCGTCGGAGCCCCCGAGACACTCGGTAACGTCGTCGCCAGTGAGCTCGATATGAATTCCACCGGCCCACGTTCCTAGATCTCGGTGTACCTGAAAGAACGCTTTGAGCTCCGCGAGGATCTCGTCGAATCTCCGAGTTTTCAGTCCGCTGGAGGAAGTGAAGGTATTGCCATGCATTGGGTCGCACGCCCAGACCACTGGATGTCCACTGGCTTTAACGGCCGCTATGAGCTCTGGGAGTCGATCTCGTACTCGTTCGGCTCCCATACGCGAGACGAGGGTTAATCGTCCGGGTGTAGCGGTCGGGTCGAGTCGGTCGCAGAGTTCTACGAGCTCCGAGGTGGTCATCGTCGGGCCGACTTTGCATCCAATCGGGTTCGCAATTCCCTCCGCGAAGCGAAGATGTCCTCCATGGAGCTGTCTGGTGCGCTCGCCAATCCAGACCATGTGCGCAGATTGGTCGTACCACCGCCCATCACGTGGGTCTCGGCGGGTCAGAGCGGCCTCGTACCCGAGCAGGAGCGCTTCGTGAGAGGTCCAGAATCCGACTTGGCTGAGTGAGCGCTCACGCGAGAGGTCGATTCCACAAGCGGCCATGAATTGAAGAGCTCGTTCGATCTCTGTCGCTATGGTCTCATATCGCTTGCCTTGAGACGAAGCGCTCACGAACTCCTGATTCCAGGTGTGAACTTGTGAGAGATCCGCAAAACCCCCCTGAGTGAGCGATTTGAGCAGTGCGATCGTCGCTGCTGATTGGTGATATGCGTGAAGAAGTCGCTTAGGGTCGGGTATCCGAGCGATTGGGTCGGGGATGTCAGAGTGAACGATATGTCCCCGAAAAGATGGCAAGGTTCGATCGCCGATCGTCTCCGTTGATGATGATCGCGGCTTGGCGAACTGGCCAGCAATTCGACCGACCTTGATGATTGGTACGCCGGAGGAGTACATTAACACGACCGCCATCTGCAAAATTACTTGCAGCTTGTTGCGGACCGAGGCCGCTGAATGGTCAAGGAACGACTCCGCACAGTCTCCGGCTTGGAGGAGGAAGGCCCCCCCTGATGCTGCCGTTGCAAGGGCCTGTTGTAGATCTCGAATCTCAGAGGTTACAACCAAGGGCGGGTAACCGGAGAGCTCTTTTTCTACCGCCTCGAGTTCTCCGGGGTCTGGCCACTGTGGCTGTTGCTCGACCGGGCGTTCTCTCCAGTCCCATGGACTCCATGCCACGATGAGGCCTCTCCTTGGATAGTGCGTCCTACGAGTGAACAGCTACCATCGTACCGGCAGAACGATATTGAACCTTCAACGAACGCTTGATCGTCTTGGGGCGGCTCTTACGCTTGGTCTGTGTCTGATTTTCGCTTCGGAGTCCAGCTCAAAGGTGTCACCTCCGGACGGTTGATCCGTCAGTGTGTAGAGAGGGCAGAAGCGCTCGGTTACGATACGGTTACCCTCCCCGATCATCTTGATGCGCAGTGGTCACCGCTCTCCACTCTTGGCTTTCTCGCAGGTCTCTCGAAGACGATGAGCTTTGGTTCTCTCGTGATGAACAATGACCTACGCCATCCTGTCCTTGTGGCTCGAGAGGCAGCGACCATAGCTGAGTTCAGCGACGGTCGCTTCGAGCTTGGACTCGGTGCGGGTTGGCTCTCGAGTGACTACCACACTCTTGGTCTGACCATGGACCCGCCCCCGGTGCGGGTACGACGACTCAGTGAAGCCCTCATGATCATAACGCAACTCTTCGAGGGGAAGGAGGTAACCCATGCTGGCGAGTTCTACACCGTTAATGGAGCGACGTTGGGTGTAGCGGGAGCGCCTCGGACTCGACCGAAGATGGTGATTGGTGGTGGAGGTCGTCAGGTCCTTGGTCTTGCTGCTCGCTACGGTGACGTCATCGGCGTCAATCCAAAACTTAGTGCAGGCACACCGCTTGGAGTATCACCGGAAGAGCTGAGCTTTGAAAGCTTCCAATCGAAGGTCCATCACGTCACGGAGTCTCTCGGGCGGCATGGTAGATCGGCAGAGCTGCAGTGTCGGACGGTCCTCGTTCGAGTCGGTCCGTCTGCGGTGGCGGAGGTCGGAGATCTTGCTCTTGCCTTCGGTCTCGGGCTCGAAGACGTTGCATCGATGCCACCGATACTCTTCGGCGAGCCAGAGAAAATCGTTGACGATCTCGTTGAACGTAGGGAGCGTCTCGGGCTCTCGTACTGGATCGTCCATGAGGATGAGTTGGAGATGTTTGCACCGGTTGTTGCGATATTGAGAGGTCGCTGAGCGTGAGAATCGGAGTCTTTGGTGGAACCTTCGACCCGATCCATACGGGTCACCTTGTCGCGGCGGTGAACGCAAAGTACGCTGCAGATCTCGACCTTTGTTACTTTGTCGTGGCGAACGTACCGTGGCAGAAGGAGGGTATGCGTGAGCTGACGCCGGCCCGCATTCGTTATAGCCTCGTCGAGCGTGCAATTGAAGGATTAGAGGGATTTGAAGTCTCAGATATCGAGCTTCGTCATGGTGGCCACTCTTACACCGTCGAAACTCTTCGTGGACTTCGGGAGATGCATCCAGAGGACGATCTGGTACTGGTGGTTGGAGCTGATGCGGCGGCTAACTTGCCGACGTGGGAGCGATCGGAGGATCTTCCCTCGCTCGCTGAGCTTCTGGTAGTGTCGAGACCGGGTTTCTCTCCCCCGGAGAGGGTCGACCCCTGGAGCTGCTGGTCGGTCGTGGAGATACCCTCTCTCGATATCTCATCGACGGACCTACGCTCTCGAGCGCGTGATGGAAGACCCCTGGATTTCCTACTCCCGAGGTTCGCAATTGAGTTCATAGCTGAGACCGGCCTCTATCAGAATGGTTGACAGGGTCGACCGCTGCTGAGGGAGTCTGATCGGAGCTGTACTAGACTGAAAGCAGCGTGTTGACTCTTTCGGCGTCTGTGGGCCCTCATGTCTTGGCCCTCCAAGCAGTCTCGGTGTTGCTGTGCCGAGGATGACTCGTTGACGGCTGTGTTCGCCTTCATGGAAACGTGGCCGGTCGAGAGGGGAGAGCCGGAACGACTCCACGTTTCAACAAGTGGCTCTTCCTCGTCGGCGATAGATGTGGAGCATGCTCGTGAAACCTTCATCGCTGCTCTGAAAGAAATGATTTCTTTGAAAGGTCGTAGTCTGTATGTCTGATCCCACCGTGTATCCACTAAGTGACGAGACCTCCCCTCTTGCGTTTGGGGACCTAGATACCCAGTTTCAAGACCGGGTCGACAGTGAGACACAGAATCGCTTACGTGGCGCATCGGTTGAGATCCCTGAGATGACCGAGCAGGTCGTACGGAACATTCTTGACGCTCTTGATGACAAAAAGGGGCTTGAGATCGTAGCGCTGAACGTGCGCGAGATCCACTCGCTCATCGACGTCATTGTGATTGTGACCGGTACGAGTCCCCGTCATGTACGTTCCCTCGTGGAAGGGGTCGTCGATCACCTGCGAGAGCATCTCGGATGGAAACCTCGGTCCGTTGAAGGTCTCGAAGAAGCTAGTTGGGTACTCATTGATTTCTCTGGGGTAACTGTGAATGTGTTTTCGGAGGAAGCGAGATCATTTTTCTCGTTGGAACGCTTGTGGTCTGACGCTCCGCTGATCGCGCAGAGCGCCGACCTGATTCGTGCGACAGAGAAGTCGATTTAACCACCGATAGCGAGGATGACTTGGAATCTTGGTGTTCGTAGGTCTCAAGATAACGGTCAGAACTCCCGGTGGAGCCGCCCTAACTAGAACGCGCACGCTGGTCTGAGCTAATATCCAGATTGAAAGGGCGTTGCGTGACAGTGCCGAGTACTCCGGACGCACTGGTCGTGGCAGAGACTCGACTTCTGCGTTGTTTCCTGGCGCTCGATTGTATCGTTGAGGCGCTTGAGAGCGGTGAATCGCCCTCAGTGTGCCATGGCGCTCTTGGGCGCAGCGGGTGAGCTACCTCGTCGCGTCGGTCTTTGAGATATGTCGGACCGAGTCGCCTCTAGGTATTGGCCGTCGATGATCATAGTTCGAATCCTCAAGGTGAATCGTTCCTCAAGGTGATAGGGAGGTTCGCATCGCTGCGACGCGCTTGCTAGTCTGACGTTAGGTTTGTGGGAGCTGTACTCTCGGACTGGATCGTCAGCGAGGGGACTCGAGGAGCCGCGGCTCATCGACAAGGCGAACGACACTGAGCTTGGCGGTACATCTCGAGGTGCAGTTCTGGCTCTTTGTCATCGTGGTGCTTGAAGAGCGAGGCTGAACGGCGTGGAACGCAAAAGGGAGAGGTAGTCACGGTTTAAGCGCCCGAATGGTAAGGAAATGTTTCAATGTCGAGCGAAAGGGTATAACGAACCCGTGGCAGCGTTCAATGAAACTCCGAGTGGTCGTCGAGAAGTGATCTCATGCCATAGCGAATGGATCTTTGACCTTGGTCGGAAACGTTTTGTGCGTCTTCCCCGAGGTGGGATTGAGCGGGAGCGACAGCACTTTAGCGGTGAGAACTGGAACTCCTATGTAGATCTCGTGTTTGTGCCTGATTCTCCCCAGTTTGTGGTGGTGCTTAATGAGGCCCGGACACATATGTTACGGGCATGGTGCCATGAGGACCCCTGTCCTCGTTGCGGCTCGAACGTGGAGGGTAATCTCACTACCGAGATCTCCGCTGTTCCTGCGAGAGATCGGGTCTAGTTCGATCTGGTCATCTGTGAGATCCGTCGTCGATGATCTCATGTGGAACCGAGCTAGCAGGGGCGAGTGTGACTCGGCTTGTAGGTTTTGGGTTCTTGTTCTCGAGTGGGGCCTCAATCGACCTAGACCAAGCCGAGAGGCAGTGGAGGTTGATCGCGTAGCTACACATGGTCGTGGGTCGTGTTCTTGCCTAGGGTCATTCGTGTTGGTGTCGCTACTTTGTTGTGCGGGGCGAACTCGATCGATGGTCCGATCGCTAGGGTGAGATCGAAGGGCTGTTGGGTGCGCTGGCGAGGAGGAGACCATGAAGCTTGTTACGATTAGGACCGAGAACGGTACGCGTGCCGCTATCGATTTCGAATCCCACTATCGACTTACCCCATATGGTGACGTTGCGGAGCTTCTCAGGGCGGTAGAGGGAGATGTCCAAGCGATCGCAGACGTCATGGTGGACGAACGGGTCGCCAAAGACGATGTTGCCTACGCTCCGACGGTCGTAACGCCGACGAAAGTGATCTGCCTCGGTTTGAATTACGCAGATCACGTGGCGGAGATGGGGCGCAAGGACGCTGGTTTTCCGACTCTTTTCGGTAAGTTTCCAGACACCTTGTGCGGACCGTACGACGATATTGCTCACCCGTTGGAGACGAGTGCTATGGATTGGGAAGCTGAGCTTGGGGTTGTGATCGGCCGAAGTGCGTATCGGGTAGCACCGGAGTCCGCTGAGGAGCATATTGCCGGCTTTGTAGTCACGAACGATATCTCCATGCGGGACTTTCAGAACCGAACCACGCAGTTTCTTCAAGGCAAGATGTTCGAGAGAACGACGCCGGTCGGTCCACACCTCGTAACTCCCGACGAGGTCGACGGTGCGAGAGATCTATGGATTCGATGTCGCGTTGATGGCGAAGTGATGCAGGAGTCTCGGACCTCTCTCCTTATCTGTTCGATCGCCGCGGCGATCTCGTACATTTCGATGATCATCACGCTTCGTCCGGGAGACTTAATTCTTACTGGGACTCCATCGGGAGTCGGTGCAGGGAGGAACCCTAAGGTCTTTTTGCGTCCCGGAAACGTCGTGGAGACCGAGATCGAAGGAGTGGGCTCGCTGCGTAACCGAATCTGCTAGGCGTAGGTTAAGGTCGACGCTTTTGCTGTGACAGATTTGAGAGAGGAGAGCGGCACGAAGAGATCCTCACCGTCGACCTCTAGCCAAACCTCTTGCGTGCGACCACCAACTGCAGAGATGAGGGTAGCCTCGGAGATGTGACCGTGCTCGAAGTCGACCTCGACCTCGAGTCCTTCTAAGTTTCGAAGTTCTGCAACTGTCATGGACCTTCCTCCTCTGGCTGAGAATCTGATTATCTTTCGACATGGTGATAGCAGGACTTGATGGGTAGATTGGGCTAATGGCATCATCGATTGCTGATATGGTCCAAGCGCTGAGCTCCGATCCAACGATACGTGATAATCCCTATCCGCTCTATTCGGCGCTACGAGGCCATGCAGATGTTGTTGTACTCTCGGATGAGTTTTCGGTAGCGACGAGCTTTCGAGCGGTGACCGATGTTCTTCGAGGTAGCGATATGGGAAAGAGCATCTCAGATGAGCGTTTTCAGTCGCAGTTCTCCTCGTCATTCGACCGGAGGTATCCGCCGTCGATGCTGTTTCAGGATCCTCCAACTCACACCAGACTGCGACGAAGTGTCGCCCGCCGGTTTACTCCACATGCTATTCGCGACTTTGAGGCCTCGATCGATCGGAGAGCGGCGGAGTTGCTCGGTGAGCTGCATGAGCAAGGAGGAGATCTGATCGCTAGCCTTGCACTTCCTCTTCCGGTTTGGGCGGTCGGGGAGCTCTTAGGGGTTCCTGTTGGGGATCGAGAGGTGCTGAGACCTCTCGTATCAGCAGTCGCAAAGTCTCTAGACTTTACTTTTGAGGTGTCTGAGGATGAAGCGGCTCGGGTGGCCGCAGCGGCAAGTGAGCTACTTCGCTACTTCGAAGAGTTCGTCGCGACCGATCCTCGGCAGCTTCCAGAGGGTATTCTTCGGGACCTCGTCGAAGATGATGAGCAGGTAGATCTCACTACCGAAGAGATATGCGTTATGGCTCTGTTGCTCTTCGCCGCTGGTTTTGAGACTACGACCAACCTGATCGGCAATGCGACGATGGCCCTCTCTCAGAATCCAGGAGAGTTTCAGAAGCTCACCGATGGTCGTTGTGCGATCTCGAGTGCGATTGACGAATTGATTCGATTCGACTCCCCGGTGCAGGTCGACGGTCGTGTTGTGCAACGGGACCT
>JAJYZP010000020.1 GCA_021799875.1 Actinomycetes bacterium
GCCAACTCCTTGAGCATCAAGATGTCAAGTGCTTGGTCGGCAATGATGGTCTTGAGCTTGCGGTTTTCCATCTCGAGCTCTTTGAGTTTTTTGGCGTCTGTTGCCAACATTGTGCCGTAGGTGTTCTTCCATCGGTGCCAGGTGGTCTCCGTCACGACTAAGTGACGAGCGACCTCGGCAACAGTTTTGCCTTCGTTCAACATCTTGTCGCCTTCAGCAAGCTTTCTGATCACCTGCTCTGGGGTGTGTCGCTTGGACTTCATGTCTGATTTCCTCCATATCTATTCTGGAGGCAAAACTCACATCTCGGGTGGGTTAGTTGTTGGGGAGCTCCTCAAGGGCTTCTGGTCTGCTTCGACCTTCTTCAAGACCTTCCCTTGAGACTCTTGGCGATCGGTCTAGCCATAGTTCGGTACATCATGGAAGTCGAGTGTGGCGCTGTTAGGCACGGAACGGCAGATGCGTACGGCGAGACCGTCCCCGGTTGACGATAGCGAGATCTTGGTTCCAGATCCTCTCTCCTCGTTGACTGAAGTGGGAGCGATATCGAAGAAGGTCGGCACGAGTGCTCAGGCGTCCGAGCTGTAGTGATGAGACGTGGATATCAGGACGGGATAATGTACACAGTATGAACATCCAGTACCCCCCCGAATCGGAAGAGTATCGCTTACAGGTCAGGAAGTTCCTAGATCGGAATCTTCCAGAGGGCTGGAGTGGACTCGGGTCTCTGACGAAGGATGAGGCAACGATATTCGTAAAGGAATGGCGGCACCGTCTCTTCGAGGCCGGACTTCTCGCAGTCTCTTGGCCAAAGGAGTACGGCGGAGCAGGGTTATCGCCACTCGAGCAGGTTATTGTTGCGGAGGAGTTCGTGAAGGCCGGTGTGCCAACCGGTGGACCGAACGACGCATTCGGTATTCAGATGGTCGGCAACACGATCGTACGCTGGGGGACCGAGGAGCAGAAGCTGCATTTCCTCCCTCGGATCCTCTCCGGTGAAGACGTGTGGTGTCAGGGATATTCAGAACCTAACGCAGGTTCTGACCTCGCAAGTCTTGGGTGTCGTGCCGTTCTCGATGGCGACGAATGGATTATCAACGGGCAAAAAATCTGGACCTCGGCGGGACATCTGGCGAACTGGATCTTCGTTCTGGCACGCACCGACGTCGACGCTCCAAAACATAAGGGAATCTCTTTCTTGCTCTGCCCGATGGATCAGGCTGGAGTGGAGGTGCGGCCGATCCGTATGATCTCCGGAGAGTCCGAGTTTAACGAGGTCTTCTTCACAGATGCAAGAACTGAAGCACGTAATATCGTGGGCCGTCCGGGCGAGGGTTGGTCGGTGGCTATGACGTTACTTGGGTTTGAGCGGGGCGAGGCGGCAACCACGGCCCCGTTGCGGTTTCGCAATGAGCTCGATCGGCTGGTTGAACTTGCGAAGGAGCTTGGGCGAGCCTCAGACCCAATCGTGCGAGACCGGATTGCGTACTGTTACTCCAAGGTCGAGATTATGCGTTTTCTCGGATATCGAACCCTAACCTCGTTTCTGGCGGGTAAAGGTCCAGGCCCGGAGGCTTCGATTTCTAAGTTGTATTGGAGCGAGTATCATAAGGTGGTGACGGAGCTTGCTGTCGATATCGTCGGCAGTGAAGCGCTAGCTCCTGTTGGCCGTCGACCACTCTCTGCTTTTGGAACCGATGAGGTCGGCGCACCGAACTCTTCACAGTCGTGGGTTACCACGTTCTTGAATGCTCGTGCTGGCACGATCTACGCAGGCACTTCACAGATTCAACGGAACATTCTAGGGGAGATGGTGCTTGGGCTACCAAAAGAACCAAGGGCCTCGGCAACTCATAGTTAGCAGTTGACGGGAAAGGGTTTGAGGCCAGTACGGTTGATACAAGCGTCACCGTTGGCTGAGACGGTTGGAGTTAGTGGGAGCGTTGCGTAGTGAGGGTGAAAGATCGGCTCGACGTTTCCCTTTGGTTGACGGTGCTTCGGCCCAGGGTCATGACCGAGCTCATTCGTCAAGCTGCTTTGCTCTATGGAGTGCTCGGTCGGTGGCCCGGTCGGCCGAGAGGCGCTATTCGTGCATTTCGGAGATTTCGCTTCGACACCTACTCCCCATCTGGCAGTCGTCCTCCCTTTCGTGCCGTCGTTGAATTTGCGGTGTGGTCCTCTGAGGAGCGTCGTGCGGCGCGTTCCCAATTTGCTCGACAGCGTTAAGGATTCGTGATAGAGTAAGGCTATGAGTACGCGTGCGGTAGCGGCACTTGGGAACGATCTGGTTGCATGGAGATCGTTTGTGTACTGGACCTCGCACTTGACGTTGGGCCTACGAGGAGACTAACGTGAGCCGAGCGCTAGTACTCAATGCAACGTACGAAGCGCTCTGTGTCATCTCTACGCATCGGGCAATTGTCCTAGTTCTTGACGAACGAGCAGACCTTGTGGAAGGCGCAGGTTCTGTGTTTCATTCGCCATCGATCGATCTTGAGGTTCCTTCGGTGATTCGTCTTCGGCAGTACATTAAGGTGCCGATCTTCCCTCGAATTGCTCTCTCAAAGCGAGCAATCTTTGCGCGTGATCACTACACCTGTCAATACTGCGGTCAACCGGCCGAGAATGTCGACCATATCGTGCCGCGGTCTCGAGGTGGTCCGCATACTTGGGAGAATGTGGTGGCATCGTGCAAACCCTGCAATGCTCGCAAGGAAGATCGACTGCTCACCGAGACTAACTTCGTTCTGAGATCTCATCCAACCCAACCTCGAGGTCGTGCCTGGGTGATCTCGATCGGGCCGACCCGGCCTGAGTGGTCGCTCTATCTTCGAAGAGGAGTAGTTCGCGAGGAATCTCGGTCGGCGTAGGTGTCGTGAGTCTGCGATGGTGGACTTAAGTCTTGCGTGCTACCGTTGCTTTGATGGAGCTGGCGTGGAAGACTCATAGTATCGCTGGTTCAGCAGCGGAACTACATGCGTTTCGACCTCCTGATCCCACTGTGCGTTCAATGGTGTTTATGCATCCGCTACAGCCAGCGATTGTGCTCGGGTCCTCTCAGCGCTCAATTGAAGCTGTCGTTGCTGAGCGTGCTGGTGATGTTGCGGTTGCAGTCCGAGACAGTGGGGGTGGCGCTGTGCTGGTCGCACCGGGAGCGCAGGTGTGGATTGCTCTCTATCTACCTTTCGGGGATCCTCTGGCTGTTGAGGACTTACCAAGCTCGTTTCTCTGGCTCGGCGACCTGACTGCAAGGACTCTCGAGCGATTGGGGGCACCTCACTGCGAGATCTGTACCTACCCTTCTGAACGCTCTGAGATCTCGCGAGCTATCTGTTTTGCTGGTTCTTCTTACGGTGAGCTGCTCATCGAAGGACGCAAGCTAACGGGTATCTCACAGCGCCGGACACGTTCGTTACGCATCTATCACCTCATGATTGCTCTTCAAGACCGACAGAGCGAGTTGTTGGAGCTCTTGAATCCGCTCTACGGAGGCGTCTTCTCCGATAACGGGACTCCTTTCGTTACGACGCTCGCCGCAGCTCTCGATCGAAACGTTACCGTTGCAGAGACGGAAGAGAGCTTTCGAGCAGTGGTGACAGATCGTTTCGAGGTGGCGGGGATATGACCGGTTGGAGACGGCACGCAAGATCGCTTTGAGAGGTAGGTGCCTCTCGCTAGCCCGGCTCTTGATTTGGCGCCACTTTGTGACGTAGCGATTCAGTTCTAACCCGCGCGCAACTCTCGAGAGATGATGCGCTTTTGGCGTATCCGAGAAGCGAACCCTCGCAGCCCGATCGATCTTGACAGGAGAACCGCTCGTGTTGAGGTCTGTTGTAGGCGCGGCGGTTCGACGAGCTCGTTCAGTTGGATGGGCTGATGCTCAGACCTGCTGCTTCTCGCTCCCACGCTGAATGAGAGGCATTTTGTGGCCTCGGTATCACAATAAGTGACATAACTTGCGCTGTTTGTGTTGAAAAATTTGCTTATGAGTGGGCAGGGGTGGGTCGAAGTGGTTTATTGTGGATGGAAATGGAGCAGCGAGAGGAGGTGGGACCTTGAATTCGGTGTTGTGGCCGCTTGCTACGGAGAAACCAAAGTTCTTTGGCTCATACGAGCACGCACTCGATCCAAAGGGACGACTGACTCTTCCTGCGAAATTTAGGGCACACTTCGGTGATCGTTGTTATCTGACTCGATCACAGTTCGGTGATCCTTGCGTCGTGGTCTGGACGCCTGACGATTTCGAGCGAACGACGAACGAGATCCACGCCGACTCTTGGGCCGATCCTCGCCAGCGGAGGACGCTGAGAAGTATGGCGCGTGACACCTATGAAGTAGAGATCGATCGCATGGGACGGATGCCCATTCCTTCCAATCTCCGTGTCGTAGCTAGCCTGACTCGTGAGGTGCTCATCCAAGGTGCGTACCAGACGATCGAGCTTTGGGAGCCAGCTCATTGGCGAGCCTACGACGAGGCCGATGAGCCAACGATGCCCCCGACGGATGCCGATGGTCGCAATGGCTGAGGGCTCTGGTGAAAGGTACCATACTCCGGTCTTAGTCGGAGAGGTGCTGCAGTGCTTTGCACACGTGCCGGCGGGCTGGATCGCAGACGTCACGCTCGGTGGAGGCGGACATAGCGAGGCTCTACTTGAGTCTCGGGATGATCTACGAGTGATCGGTATCGATCGAGATCCAGAGGCGGTAGCGGCCGCGGGGCGTCGTTTGGGGCGCTTCGAGGACCGGATTCGGCTGGTGCATGCCCGCTTCTCCGAGCTTTCGAACGTTGTGAAGCGAACTCTCCCTGACACCTCGGTAGAGCCTCCTACGTTGAGCGGCGTCCTTGCAGATTTGGGGGTCTCGTCGCATCACTTCGATACGCCGGAGAGAGGCTTCTCGCTTCGTTCTCATGGTGAGCTTGACATGCGGATGGATCAGACATCTCAAGATCTCACCGCAGGTGAGATTATCAACACCTACGACGAGTCCATGTTGGTTACAATGTTGCGAAATAGTGGCGAGGCGCGTCTGGCTCGACGCTTTGCTCGTGCGATTCTTGCGGCTCGTCCGATTCGCTATACCGATGAACTTGCAAGCATTATTGAAAGCGCTACTCCAGCTCCAGCTCGAAGAGGTCGAATACATCCTGCGACCAGGGTTTTTCAGGCACTGCGACTGGAAGCGAATCAAGAGGAAGCTGAGCTTGAATCGCTGCTGCATGCTGCAGTACAGGTGACCGGCGTCGGCGGAGTCGTTGCGGTGATCTCTTATCACTCAGGCGAAGACTCCTTCGTAAAACGCTTCTTTCGTAACCTCTCGCAGGTCGAGTGTCATTGCCCAAGAGAGCTTCCCTGTGTCGGACACCCCGAGCCCATTGCGGAGCTGCTCTTTCGGGGTTCTGTTTCACCGGACGCAGAGGAGATCGCTGCAAATGTGCGCTCTCGGAGTGCTCGAATGCGGGCGCTTCGGATTAGACGCAACGAGTCGAAGATCGGACCGAACCCGACGGCTGAAGGAGTGTAAAACCATGGCTGAGCTGCGATATCTTCATGCATCCTCGGGGGGCGCCAATGAGAGTCTGCCGGTAGAGCCTTATGCGGCTCCGGAGCCGCAACGCCCCGACCTTCGGGTGCTACCGAGCCCCACGCGAGATCGGAGTCGATGGAGACGGTTGATCGCCTTTGCACTCTTCATTGTCGTTCTGTCCTCTCTTGGTGCCATCGTTGTTGCGCGAGCCGAGATGGCGGCAACTGAGAGTACCCTCCAGCGGCTCGATAGTGCTATCGTGGCCGCCCAGACCCGTCAAGCCAGCCTTCAGGCGATCGTGGCTTCGTTAACCGCTCCAAGTCGGATCGTTAGCTACGCAGAAGGTCAGCTCCACATGGTGCCGGCGTCAGGCGCGAGATTCGTCAATGGGCCCGCACTATCTCAGTCCCAAGGTGTGGCTTCTGTTCCTGCCGCACCAGGAGGTGCACCATATCCGGCGGGGTCGCAGGTGACCTCCACGTCTCAGTCTCAGAGTGCATTGACGGCTGGGAGTAGCCAAGGTGGCTAAGAAGACGACACGTCGCAGCTTCCGTCTTGCCCAAGGCGGTCGGTATCGAAGCTCGTTGCTGCTCGCAGTTGTTGGTTTTCTCGTTCTTGGGGCTCAACTTTTTCGCGACACCGTCGTGCCAAACGGACGGTATCTCTCGTATGCAACCAACGAAAGTCTGACCTCTACGGTTCTGCCCGGTCTTCGGGGCTCTATTGTGGATCGCTACGGGAAAGCGTTAGCGCTCACGGAGACGCTAAAGTCCGTGACCGCCGACCCGGTGTTGGTGACGAACCCGAACGTTGAAGCGGCCCGACTCGCCCAAATCCTTTCACTACCGGTCACACAGATTCATGCTCAGCTGATCTCAGCTACCCAGTTCGTCTATATCGAGCGCCTGATTCCCCAAGCTCTGGCGGACCAGGTGCAGCGTCTGATTAACGCCTCGGAGCTGCCGGGAATTACGCTCATTAACGAGCAGACCAGGGTTTATCCGCAAAGTCCGTTGGCAGAGTCTGTGATTGGGCAGACCAACTCCTTCGGACAAGGTATATCTGGTCTGGAGTACCAGTACAACAAGATCCTCGCTGGCCATAACGGGTCTGAGACCTACGATGTGACCCTCAGCGGAGCGAGGGTTCCAAATGGGCTCCAGAGTCTTCATCCTCCTCGGAACGGCTCGACGCTGCAGCTCTCCCTCGATTCCACCTTGCAGTACGAGGCCGAACGGGAGCTAGCAGGGGAGATGGTCGCTAGCCGCGCAATTGGGGGCACCGTGATTGTGATGGACGTCCAAACTGGAGAGATCCTAGCGATGGTCTCTCTTTCGGCTAATCCGCTCCCAGGGACCGTCAATACGCCTCCCGGTCTTCCCGCGGGTGCCATACCCGTGGACTCGACGCGATCCCTTCCTTCTGAGTCTTGGTCGAACATAGCCGTTTCATCGGTCTATGAGCCGGGATCGGTGGCGAAGATTGCAACCTTTACTGCTGCCCTCGAACGTCACATCATTACGCCGAAGAGCACGTTTGTGGTTCCCGGTCAGCTTTTAATCGACGGATCTCTCTTTCACGACGCCGAGCCACATCCGACTGAGACGCTCACCGTTGGACAGATTCTCGGGCAGTCGTCGAATATTGGGACGATCGAGATTGCGAAGAAGGTGGGAAAAGTTGCCCTCACCAAGTCCTTCGAGCGATATGGCTGGGGCGAGCCGACGGGACTGAACTTTCCCGGTGAATCACGCGGATATCTCCGTCCGGTCTCTCAGTGGTCGGGAACCGCAATCGGATCGGTTCCGATCGGTCAAGATGAGGCGGTGACTCCACTCCAGGTCCTCAACTCCTACAATGCCATTGCCAATAACGGAGTCATGGTGACGCCGAAGCTCGTCTTGGCGATCAAGCATCCTTCGGGTCGGACTACTGCGGTTGCGACGCGACCACCGCATCGAATCGAGAGCGTTGCCATCGCGAAGGAGATGCAGTCACTGCTCCAAAATGCCGTCTCGCCCCTTGGGACAGCACCTTCCGCTGCAATTCCTGGTTACGTTGTTGCCGGTAAGACGGGAACTTCACAGAAGCCGTGGCCCGCTCAATCGGGTTACCAACCTGGAGCATTCTGGGGTACGTTCGTCGGTTTCGCTCCGGCGAGCCATCCGGTGCTCTCGGCGTTAGTGATGTTGGATCAGCCAACGCCTATCTACGGTGGGTCGGTTGCGGCACCGGTCTTTGCCAATGTGATGAGCTATGCCTTGCACCGATACGGCGTAACTCCAAGTGGTGCCGTGCTTGGAGATCTGCTTCCCAAGTTGGAAGGGAGCTCCGCTTCAAAGCGTACCGACAAGAGACACTCAAAACCTCTGAGCCCAAGTAGGGTGGGATGACACTAGGTCCGGCGTTAGCCTTGAGGGCTCATGACGGAAAGGGCTCGGCAATCTTGGCGCAGTGTCGCTTTGGAGTTAGTACGTCGTTGGTTGGAAAATTGAAGATGAGTAAACGTGACGTTTTTCAGATTGCCGGGACGATACCAGGCTCGAGCGTCGTCAATGGTGATCGATCGATAGAGATTGGTCACGTCACAATGGACCATCGACAGGTTCTTCCCGGAGCCCTGTTCTGCGCACTACCGGGAGCGCGTTTCGATGGTCGCGACTTCGTAGAGTCTGCGACGACGAATGGAGCGGTGGCGATACTTACCACGCAACCAGTCGATCTTGCTTGCCCTCAGATCGTGGTGCCCGTAGCAGACGTGCGCAGTGCGGTAGCGTTGGCATCTGCAGAGGTATACGACCATCCGTCGCAAGAGCTCACGCTCATTGGTGTGACCGGAACAAACGGCAAGACCACCGTTGTACACGTGATCTCGCAGGTTCTTGATCGTTTGGGAAGATCCTGTAAAGAGCTTGGAACCTTGTGGGGTCGTCTTACGACGCCGGAGGCTCCGGATCTGCAGCGACGTCTCCGAGAGTTCGTTGATGGCGGTGCTGAGTTCTGTGCAATGGAGGTCTCGTCGATCGCCTTAGAAATGCGTCGAGTCGATCAAGTGGATTTCGATCTCGGAGTTTTTACCAACTTAAGTCCAGATCACATGGATCTTCACGGGTCGATGGATGCGTATTTTCACGCTAAAGCTCAGCTGTTTAGCGCTCAGCGTTGTCGGAGAGCTGTGATCTTTGCCGATGGTGAGTACGGAGAGAGAATGGCCGATGCAGCGGAGGTGCCGTTCACTCGGATTGGATATGACTCGGTGAGCGACGTCACGCTCAGTCGGACCGGCGTGACATTTACTATGAGGGACGTCTTCTTCCAGGTCCCGTTGCTCGGACGCCATAACTTAGCGAACATCATCTGTGCGATCACCGCTCTGGAAGACGTAGGGGTTGGGCTTCCCCAGATCGCTGAGGCACTCCTCAGTGTCGAGGAGCCGCGAGGTCGACTCGATTTTATCGACTTCCCCGGAGTACCCTTCGATGTAGTCATCGACTACGCACACACCCCCGCGGCGCTGGAGGCGGTCTTAGTGGCACTCCGGCAGACCGTCGTTGCGGCAAACCGACTCGTTGTTGTCTTTGGATGTGGTGGTGATCGAGATCACGAGAAGAGACCAAAGATGGGTGAGATCGCTTCCATCTACGGCGATGTCGTCGTTATCACGAATGACAACCCAAGGAGCGAAGAACCAGCAGAGATTGCCGAAGATGTTCGACGTGGACTCCTTCCTGGGGTTGAAGCGAAGGTCATTCTCGACCGGCGTGAGGCGATCGCTTGGGCAATAGCGCAGGCTCAGAGCGGAGACGTGGTCGTCGTAGCAGGTAAGGGCCATGAGCGGACTCAGAGCATCGACGGAAGTGAGATGCCCTTCGATGATCACGACGTTGCACTAGAGTGTCTGAGCGAGCGGTTTGGTGGTCGCGCGTGATCTCGATCCTTGTCGCCGGGGGAGTTGGCTTGCTCATAGCAGTGTTCTCAATTCCTTATCTGGTCGACCGGTCGATCGCTCGAGGAATTGGTCAGCACGTGCGAGAGGATGGTCCGAAGGAACACCTCGTGAAGACCGGTACGCCAACCATGGGCGGTATTGGGATAATTGTCGCCGTAGTTCTTGGTTATCTGGCCTCTCACCTCAAGCTAGGCGTCGATTTCTCGACCGGTGGAGTAGGCATCATGGCCGTAATGGTGCTTTTTGGGGTTATTGGATTTGCGGACGATATCTTGAAGATTCGAAATCGCAGATCGTTGGGTCTGAGCAAAGTCGGAAAGTTCACCTGTCAAGTCGCAGTCGGCCTCGCCTTTGCGGTGTTGGCGCACTATTGGATCAAGCTTCCGACCACGGTGAGCTTCGTTCGCCAAGGCGGGTTTCACATTCAACTCGGAACACCACTGTGGCTGCTTTTTGTGACGTTCGTGATTGTAGCGAGTTCGAATGCGGTCAACTTGGCCGATGGCCTTGACGGACTTGCAGCAGGCTCGTCGACTTTTAGTTTCGGATGCTTGGCGCTCATAGGGTATTGGCAGTTCCGACACCTCTCGACCTACCACGTCTTGCATGGTCTGGACTACGCGACTGTTGCCGTGGCAATGGTCGGGGCGCTTGCGGGATTTCTGTGGTGGAACGCCCCACCTGCGAAGATATTTATGGGAGATACTGGATCGCTCTCTCTTGGAGCTGTCCTCGGTGCGCTCTGTATCGTGATGCAGCTCGACCTCCTGCTGTTGATCATCGCGGGTCTCTTCGTCCTCGAGACGCTTTCGGTGATCGCTCAAGTCTTCTCCTTCCAGGTCTTTCATCGTCGGGTGCTGCGCATGGCACCGCTCCACCATCATTTTGAGCTTCTTGGCTGGCCGGAGACGACGATTCTCATTCGGTTTTGGATCTTGGCCGGCCTGTTCACCGCATTAGGTCTTGGGATCTTCTACGCCGATTTTCTCTCTCTCGGACCGGTCGGCAAGTGAAGGACCATCCATTTGACTTCTCGAGGGTAGCTCTCGTCGGCGGCGGGAAAAGTGGCACTGCTGCGCTCGAACGACTGCAAGAGCTCGATGTTGAGATCGTCGTGGTCGAAGATGATGAGGTGCGGCGAGAAGCTCTCCGGCGTGATCTAAAAGACGTTCCTGTTCCATCGACAGAGGAGTTTTTGGTCAGATATGGACTTGATTGGTCTACTGTCGCCGTCGTCTCGCCCGGTGTTCGGCCGAGTCATCCTCTCGTTGCGGGCGCGGGCTGTGTGATCTCGGAGGCTGAGCTTGGCTATCTCTGTACGAATGCCGAGATAGCGGCGATCACGGGGACGAACGGCAAGACCACTGTGACTCGTATGATCACAGCGATGCTCCGCCAAGGTGGGCTCGATGCTGTGGGATGCGGCAATCTCGGTCTACCATTGACTTCCCTGAGTCCGTCGGTCGCGATTGCCGTGGTAGAGCTCAGCAGTTTTCAGCTCCTTCACTGCGAAACGTTTCATGCCCAGGTGGCACTCTGGACGAACTTTAGCCCTGATCACCTGGACTATCACGGAGATATCGCTCACTATAAGGCTGCAAAGGAACGAATCTTTCGTCATCAGAGTCCGGAGGATCTTCGTGTTTTGAACGCTGACGATCCAGAGGTAGTGAGTTCGCAACGGAGCCCTGGAGCGCGCGAGCTCTGGTTCTCACTCAACGACACCACCTCCTATGGCCTGCGAGGGGAGGAGGTAATCGTCGCTGGTGAAGTCTTAGTAAAGACCTCTGAGATGAAGCGGACCCTTCCACATGAACTTGCCAATCTGCTCGGTGCTAGTGCCGTTGCACGAGACTTTGGTGTGAACCGATCGGTGGTTGCGGAGTACTTTCTACAGTACCAAGGCTTTGAACACCGTATCGAGCCCGTGGGCATGGTAGGGGGGATCGGTTTCTTCAATGACTCGAAGGCCACGACCCCAGCTTCAACGCTGGCCGCTGCCAACGCCTTGCCCTCCTCGATCATTGCGATAGGTGGTCGAAACAAAGGGCTTGACCTGACGCCGCTTGGAGCACTGTGTGAACGAGCGGAAGGACTAGTGCTCTTTGGTGAAAGCGCGGCGGCGCTCGAGGAACTCTTTAGCTCTTGTGCGCCGTCCCTTCCGCGTGTCCATGCCGCCACGATGTCCGAGGTGGTGCAGCACGGCTTCGAGCTTGCGCAGCGTGTGGGAGCTCGTTCGGTGGTTCTTTCTCCGGGCGGGACGTCCTTTGACTGGTATGAGAACTACCAGATGCGCGGCGAGGCGTTCAAAGGGGAGGTCCTGCGACTAGCGCAACGAGCGAGAACGGGTGGTGGGGAGTGACAGAGACCACGATGGATTCTGAGGTGCAGAGCGTACGTGCGGATCGGGGGTCGAAGGGTCCTACGAAGTCGTGCAAGGCTCAGGCGGATCAATTGCGAAGTGCCTTAGCGTGGATGGTAGCGCTGCTTGGCGGCTTCGGTCTGGTAATGATCTTTGCTGCCACCTACTTTACGGCTTCGGCGAATGGGGGTACTCCGTGGGGTCCCGCTCTCCATCAGGGCCTCTGGCTTGTACTCGGAGGTCTCGCTTTCGTTGGGGCCTCGAGGATTCGCCCTTCTCAGTTACGTGCGCTGTCCCCAGTATTTGTAGTAGTCGTGCTCGCTCTTCTTGGAGCGGTCCTGCTCCCAGGCGTGGGTTCGACGGTGAATGGATCCTCCCGCTGGTTCATCTTTGGACCGATTCAGATTCAGCCTTCAGAGATTGCAAAGCTGGTTTTGATCTTGCACCTTTCGCGCTTGCTCTCGAGATCCCATCCTTTGGCTGGTTTTAGGAAGAGAACGCTACCAGCGCTCGTCGTACTCGGACTGTTTGCGCTCCTAGTGCTCATCGAACCTGACATGGGTACTGCAGTTCTCCTCTGTATCTGCGGTTTTGGGCTCCTGATTGCATCGGGCACATCGGTGCGAGAGCTTCTCGGGACCGGGTTGTTGGCTAGCCTCTTTGGTTACTACTTTGCGTTCTCGAAGGGCTATCGGCGTGCGAGAATGCTGTCGTTTCTTCATCCGTGGCTTCATCGGGCAACATGGAGCTACCAGGAGGTGCAATCGTTAGCGGCCTTCGCCACCGGTCACTTCACCGGCGTTGGTCTCGGTGCGGGGCAGAGCAGCTACAGCTATCTGCCGAATGCTCAGACAGACTTCATCTTCTCCGTCGTTGGACAAGACCTCGGATTTGTGGGAGCGCTGGCGCTCTTGGGCGCACTTTTTGCCTTGGTGATCCTGGTTCTCAAAAGTGCGAGACTTTTGACTCGACCCATGGACTCTCTCTTTGCGCTCGGCGTAGCAGCGTGGGTTGGAGGTCAAGTGGTGCTCAACGTCGCTGCTGTTGAGGGCCTAGCGCCGGTAACCGGTGTTCCTCTTCCCTTGGTCTCTGCGGGTGGCTCGTCAATGGTGGTACTTCTTGTGGCGCTCGGTCTCGTTCGTGGAGCGCTCCGGGCCGTGCGTGAGGGTGACCGTCCGGCAGAGATCGAAGTGACCGATGTGAGGTCCACGACGCCATCGAAAGCAGTGGGTGGAATGCATCGCCCGCCTTGGTCGCAGGGGTTCCGAGGAGCAACGGTGCAGCGAAGTCGAGTCTCGTCGGCGACGAGGTCGAGGTCGGCTCGGACTACCTCGTCGACGATCCAGAGTTCATCTGCAAGCTCAAGTCAGAGTATCCGCTTTAGTCCGCGATCGGCTCGACGGGGTGGGGGCGGCTCGACTCGCGCCGATCACCCGACTCTAGCCACGAAGGGGCGCGTGCGATCGTGAGGATTCTTCTCGGGGCCGGTGGTACCGCTGGCCATCTGTTGGCGGCTCGATCGCTCTTCGCTGCGCTCGTGGAAGGAGGGATGAACCCTTCCGAGATCGCTTTCGTTACCGCCGATCGTGCGCTCGACTACGAGCTCATTCCGGAAGGTGAGTTCGAAGTCCTGCGCTATCGAGGTCATGGACTGTCGCGCTCGCTTCGTGGCATGCCTACCGACTTGGTCGGTACCATCAAAGCCACCTTTCAACTCGCACCTCACGTCCTGCGCGGGCATCCGAAGGTTGCAGTGGGCTTTGGCGGTTTCGTGGCTCTCGGCTCGCTTGCGCTCGCCCGCCTTGGCGGTGCTCGCATTGTCACCGTAGAACAGAACGCAGTTTTCGGGCGGGCGAATCAGATCTTGCAGCCGATCGTATCTCGTAATGCTCTGGCGCTACCGATTGAAGCAGGCCCGACGGTGAGTCGTCGATCGTGGCTGATCGGGGGCATTGTGCGACCAGAGGTCGAATCGTTGGCGCTCATGGACGATCCCAAGCGATGGTGTAGAGAGCAACTTGGCATCGATCCTCATGAGCGGTTGATTGCCGTAGCGGGAGGTTCCCTTGGGGCCCGGGTGCTGAACCAGAGTGTGCCTCGTCTCTTGGAACTGTTGGAGGCCTCTGGCTCCAACGTGCCCATTCGTGTTGCCCATTTTGGCGGTTCTGTCAATGATCTGGGCTCTTTCGATCGATCTGGGTCGATTAAGTATCAACACTTTGGATTTGATCCAGACCTGTATCGGTGGCTCTGCGCCGCTGACCTGGTGGTGAGTCGGGCTGGAGCATCGACGATTGCAGAGCTCTGTGCTCTCGGCGTCGGTTCGATCTTGGTTCCAATCGCAGGCTCCTCCCGAGATCATCAGGGCAAGAACGCCGCAGTCCTGAGTCGAGTAGGTGCTGCGCGCGTGCTGCAAGAAGGGTGGTTATCGAGCGATCGATATCTCCAACAGATCGTTGACGTAGCCTGCAATGACGAGAGCTGTCGTCATATGGCAGCTGCGGCAAAGGCGCTTTTTCGTCCGGGGAGTACCGAGAGGCTAGCTTCGATGGTAGCGGAGCTAGCCGGATAGCGTGGTGATCGATCATGACTGAGCTGCAAGGTAGACATTTTCATGTTGTAGGGATCGGCGGATCTGGGATGTCGGCGCTCGCAACGATTCTCCTCGATAGTGGAGCGGTCGTTTCAGGCTCTGACCTCAAAGACTCCAGTGTCCTTGACCGACTCCGTGCACGAGGTGCGACGATCTCGATCGGCCATAGTGAAGAGGCGGTAGAAGGTGCCGATGTCGTCGCGTACTCCTCAGCTATTAGTGATCGAAACGTTGAGATAGTTGGTGCTCGATCCCGAGGTCTCGCACTGTGGACCCGGGCCGATCTTTTGGTCGCTTTGACCGAGGCGAAGCGTGTGATTGCCGTTGCCGGAACGCATGGTAAGACTACGACGACTTCGATGCTCTCTCTAGCGCTGACGTCGAGTGGGCTCGACCCGTCGTACGTGGTTGGCGGTGAACTCAATGAGGCCGGTAGCTCTGCGCGTGCCGGTGAGGGCGGTTTTTTCGTTGTCGAGGCCGATGAGAGTGATGGTACCTTTCTGCGACTCTCGCCTGAGGTTGCGATTGTGACCAACGTCGAGCAGGACCATCTTGATTACTTCGGTGATGTTGCGTCGCTCAAGGAGGCCTTTCGACGTTTTGGACTGAGTGCTCAAGGGGGTACAGTGGTCTGCTTCGACGATCAAGGTGCTCGGGAGACCTTCGATGGTGAGGAAGTACTGAGTTACGGTCTGAACGATGATGCGAGGTTTCGAATTCGAAATCTCGCTCTCGCTCCCCATCTGACGAGCTTTGAGCTCTTCGACGGTCGTCAGCGCCTGGGACAGGTCGATCTGCCGATACCGGGTATTCACAATGTTCGTAACGCAACCGCAGCTCTCGTTGCAGGTCTTACTGTGGGGGCTCCGGTCGAACAGATGGCTCTCTCACTCTCTCGATTCGTAGGGGTTCAGAGAAGGTTTCAATACAAGAGGAGAATCGGCGAGATTACGGTAGTCGATGATTATGCGCATCTACCCTCGGAGATTCGGGCAACACTGCAGGCCGCCCGGCAGGTCACAAGTGGCAGGGTCGTTGTGGTCTTCCAGCCTCATCGCTTTAGCCGGACTGCACAGCTAGCCGTAGAGTTAGGTCAGGCCCTTGAGGGGGCCGATTGTATCGTCGTCGCAAACGTCTATGGAGCTGGCGAGGAGCCGATACCTGGTGTATCTGGTGCTCTCGTTGCTGATGCGGCGCGAGCCCTGCGCGGCCAGGCGGTGACCTACGTAGAGCATCGATCCGAGCTAGCCGATGTGGTGGTGGCGCTCCTGCGCCCGGGTGATCTCGTTCTCTCAATGGGAGCTGGAGATATTACGCTGTTGGATCAAGAGCTTTTCGAGCAGCTAGGGCCGGACCGGTGACGGCCGAGACCGTACAGCTAGCGTGGGTTAGCTGGCTTGAACATCACATGGGATCTGAGTTTCAACGGGACTTTCCTCTTGGTGATCGTACGACCTACCGGGTCGGTGGACGCGCTACCGGCTTTCTGCGCCTCAATGGGATTGAGGATCTTGTACGCCTCCACGCCGCTCTCGCCGAACTCGAGGAGCGACCACGTCTCTTGGTATTGGGACGTGGTTCGAACCTCTTAGTTGCAGACCGGGGCTTCGACGGTCTCGTGCTGAGCTTGGGGGGAAGCTTTGAGTCGTTGAATATCGACGGTTCGTCGGTGCGGGTCGGGGCTTCGATGGCTCTACCGGTTGCCGCCCGTCAGATTGGGGCGGCGGGCCTCTCTGGTTTCGAGTGGGCCGTTGGAGTTCCTGGGTCCTTCGGCGGCGCCGTTGCGATGAACGCCGGGGGTCACGGTTCCGATATGGCCGCATCACTCAGGTCGGTGACCGTTGTCGATCTGGGTGGGTCTACAGCGGTGGAGGAGTGGCCGACCGCTCGACTTGATCTCTCATATCGTCACTCTGCGATCACCTCTGAGATCGTGGTTCTTGGTGGTGAACTCGAGCTTGCAGGCGGCGATTCGGAGCAGATCAAAGGAGCGATGAGCGACGTGGTGCAGTGGCGGCGTGCCCACCAGCCCGGAGGTCAAAATGCAGGCTCGGTCTTTGTTAATCCGACCGATCATCCTCCAGCAGCGTTCCTTATCGAAGAGGCTGGGCTACGGGGATATCGTCTCGGCAGCGCTACGGTTTCGCCGAAGCACGCCAACTTTATTCAAGCGGAGCCCGATGGCCGTGCACAAGACGTCTTCGATCTCATTTTCTACGTGCGAGAGACGGTGCGCGAGGCCTTCGGTGTCGAGCTTACAACGGAGATTCGGATGATTGGATTCGAGGAGGGGGAGGTCGATCGTGGACAGTAAAATTCGAGAGCGGCGGGCATCGGTCCTCCGCTCTATGCGTCGGAGACGTAGCCTGCTCCTGATGGTACCGATCGGTGCGATGCTCCTTGCTGGACTAGGCTTTGCCGTTTTCCGAAGCTCGCTCTTTTCCATACATCAGATCGACGTGACGGGAGCTACGGTAGCCCTCGATACCGCCGCGGAGGACTCTCTTTCGAACTTGAAGGGCGCAAGTGCTCTCACAACCTCAGACCAAGCGATCCGAAGCCGACTCTCGTCTCTTGGGGTGGTACGCGTTGTATCGCTCGAGGTCTCCAGTTTCGGAACGATCCGGATACGTCTTGCTCTTCGTCATCCAGTAGCGGTCGTTGAAGGCCCACAGGGGAGCTGGCTCTCTGTGGACTCCTCTGGGATCGTGGTGGCAACGAGTACGGTCGAGCCCCACCTTCCCTTGATCTGTCAGTTGTCACAAGGATCACTCTCACTCTTGGCCGTACCGCCTACTCTGTCGTGCGGCGCCTTTGACACGAGTGGTCAAGTTGGTTCGCCCTATCTCACGAGCGTTGTCGCAGCGTTACGAGCGCTTCCTCAGCTCTCACCCTCTACCCAGGCACGCTTTCCGATGATTGCGGTGACTGGCAGTCAGAGCGATCTCGTGCTCCTTGATAACCATGGTGACGGCTGTCTTCTCGGGAGTCCGTCTGCTGCGGCGACGAAGAGTCTTCTCTGTCAGCAGTTGATACCTTCGGCTGATCCTGCTCAGAGATTTCTAGCTGATGTCTCAGTACCAACGGTGCCAGCTATATCGGCGTTGCCGTAGTCTCAACCTCAACTTAATGCTTATGGCCTGGGATTTTGTGCTACGAAGTTCGGTGTTTTCCAGGCCATGACGGCCCGCTCGGGGCTAAGCTCGACTCACATCGTTGGGTGTAAGGTTGAGGTCGAGGTGGGGCGCCGAGACCGCACGGACGGTTTTGGAGTACTTTGAGGCGACGGTGATGGCTCTCAACGCAAAAGTATCGACGGATTTTCTATTAGTGAAGGCGGCTTGACTATGGCGAGCGATGCACAGAACTACATCGCAGTGATCAAGGTGGTTGGGGTTGGCGGAGGAGGTGGCAACGCAGTCAATCGCATGATTGAGGCAGGGTTGAAAGGCGTTGAGTTCATCGCAATCAACACCGATGCGCAGGCGCTTTTGATGAGCGATGCTGATGTGACGCTCGATATCGGTCGACAGCTCACCCGAGGGTTGGGTGCAGGATCGAACCCAGACGTCGGTCGTCAAGCGGCCGAAGAGCACCGTGATGAGATAGAAGAGGCCATCAAGGGTGCGGATATGGTCTTCATCACAGCTGGGGAAGGTGGCGGTACCGGTACCGGGGGAGCGCCGGTGGTGGCTGAGATCGCAAAATCCCTCGGTGCCCTTACCATCGGAGTCGTGACCCGGCCGTTCGATTTTGAAGGACGCATTCGATCGAATCAAGCTATTGCTGGCATTGACCGACTTCGAGAGCACGTCGATACTCTGATCGTTATTCCGAACGATCGTCTCGCTGAGATCGCTACCGACAAGACGACGATGGTGAATGCCTTCCGAATGGCCGACGATATCTTGATGCAGGGCGTGCAGGGTATCACGGATCTCATTACGACGCCAGGCTTTATCAACACCGATTTCGCCGACGTCAAGATGATCATGGCCTCGGCAGGTTCGGCCATCATGGGCATAGGATCTGCTACCGGCGAGAACAAGGCGTTGACCGCCGCTCGGCTTGCGATTACGTCGCCACTGCTGGAGTCGTCGATCGAAGGTGCTCGAGGTATCTTGCTCAACATTGCGGGCGGACCAGACCTCACGCTGTACGAGGTCAAAGAGGCGGCGAAGATCATTCACGAGGCCGCGGATCCGGATGCGAATATCATTTTCGGCTCAGTGATTGGTGAAGAGTTGACCGATACGGTTCGAGTAACCGTTATCGCCGCAGGCTTCAACGAATGGGCCTCCGCGCAGGCGAAGCCCACTTCGCGAAGGGGTGAGACTGCAAGTCAGACTCGGCCGGTTGAACATCACAGTGAACCTACGGCCCCGACGTCGTCAACGTCCTCGAGTGCTGGAGTGTTTGAGTTTGGCGACGGTGACGATGATGATGACGACGTCCCTCCCTTTCTACGCTAAAGAATCTGTTCCAGTGTGATGCTGAGTTTTCTCTTCCCCGAAGGAGCCGCCACCGCTCTGTGGAGTTCGTCTTCTGAAGGGAGCGTGCTTGCGCAGTGGGGAAGCTCGGCGGTGCTTGACTCTGCGAGCTCACTGCAGCGTGCTTTTGATCGAGTTGCACAGGTCGACGACGGTCGCGAAGTTCGTTACGTGCGTCCCCGTCAAGTGCACGGTTCCACAGTCATTGAAGTAGATCGACTCTGGGGATCGCTAAAGCGTAGTGGTGATTCGCTGGCCGAGGAGCTCGCTCCGCCGAGCCATGGGACGAGCTTTGCGGAAGCGGATGCCGTCGTTTCGTGGTCGAGTATCGGAGCACCGGTGGTTCTGACTGCCGACTGTCTTCCGATTGCGTTGTACTGTGCCGAGACCGGTGGCATAGCGGCAGTGCATGCCGGTTGGCGTGGATTAGTCGGTGGAGTTCTGGCTGAGACCTGTCGACTGCTACGGCGCGGTCGTAGTGATGCAACCATCGTTGGAGCGATCGGTCCATATATTCATCAGGAGTGCTATGAGTTCAAGGGTCCCGAGCAGGACCTGGTGGCCTCTCGCTTTGGGCCTGGAGTCTTTGATCACGATCACCTCAACCTCTCACTCGTCGTCGAGCAGGTCTGTGCGGGCGAAGAGGTTGATCTGGCATTTGACTGCGGCATTTGTACAGGCTGCGATCCGAACTATCCGTCGTCTCGTATTGGAGGTTCCCAAGAGCGTTTGGCTCTGGCCGTTGTGATGGGGTCTCGACGTTGAGTATGAGTTCTCGTCTGCCAGAGGAGTTGAGCGCCGTCGTAGTCGCAGAGCGCATAGCAAACATTCGAGAGCGGATCGCTCACTATGTGGATCCGAGTGAGATCACGATTACTGCTGTGACGAAGGGTTTCGATGCCACAGTGGTGGCCCTGGTCTTGGCGTGCGGTCTCGGAGATATTGGCGAGAACTACGTTCAGGAGTTGCGTGCAAAGCAGCTCGAGGCTCCCGATGGTCTGAAGTGGCACTTCATTGGTGGTATTCAGCGCAACAAGCTCACCTGGCTAGCAAAGCATGTTCAGACGATCGAGTCGATCTCCACCGTGGGAGAGCTCGACCGATTAGGAGCTCTTGGCTTCGATGGAGAGCTCTTCATCCAGGTGCGGTCGGACGACAATCCACAGCGCCATGGTGCTCTCGAGGTCGACGTTGCAGCACTTGTGGAGCGTGCTAGGGAGCTGAGTTTAAAGATTGTTGGACTAATGGGAGTCGCGCCGGTCACCGGGGGCGTGGCTGGGATAGACTTCTTCAGACGAGTTCGAAGGCTCGCAGACCGAAATGGGCTTGCGAAGTGTTCGATGGGGATGAGTGGTGACTTTGAGAGTGCAGTCGCAGAAGGGGCAACTCACCTCCGTCTCGGTCGAGCCTTGCTAGGGGAGAGGCGTAAGGCGTAGGGCGCTAGAACGCTTGAGTATGTGGTTGAAGGAGAGAGATGGCTTCGTTTGCCCATCGAGCAATGGTCTGGCTAGGTATTACCGACGATGATGAAGAGCTTGAGATGCCGATACATAGCGGAGAGAGTCAGCGCTATGAGCGAGTGACGAGACCAAGCGTCGAGGATGATTACGAAGACCCGGTTGCAAGGTCGTATGAGAAGGCGCTCTCTCGTTCCGGTGCGAGCGCAAACCAGAGCTCTCGCATTCAAGTTGTTGCGAATGGAGACCACTACGGGGATCTCCGCGATGAAACGTTTACTCCCCGATCTGCGCCGCTTAAGCCCGTAGCACCGCGCGTCGAGACTCCTGTAGAAGATATGCAGAGCCGCACCGCCCGTACTCAGGTAATTCGTCCGATACGACCGGAAGGACCGAAGGTTCACCTTGCGATTCCGACACGATTTGCTGACGTGCAAGAGATTGCGGATCACATGATCGGTGGCCGTCCAGTGATCGTCAACATCGAAGGGCTAGACCCCAAGGTTTATCGGCGAATTATAGACTTTTGCTCAGGGCTAACTTACGCTGTCGGAGGTAAGATCCGTAAAGTAGGTGAACAGGTGTATCTTCTGACCCCTTCGAAAGTGGAGCTCGCCGACGAAGAGATGGAGCGGATCACCGAACGAGCAGTGTTTCGAGGTGGCGAGTTATGAGTGGTCTTCAATCGTTGATCCGATCTTTACTCCAGATCTATGTTCTGGTCATTATTGGAACGGTGGTTCTGTCGTACTTCCCTGCAGCGCCGGACTCGACCTTGTTCAAGGTGCAACTTGCGTTTCGGAGGCTCACCGAGCCGGTGCTGGCGCCGATCCGGCGCTTTATGCCGCGCATCGGGGGGGCCGGGATGATGCTCGACCTCTCTCCGATTGTGGCTCTTTTGCTGATCCAGTGGGTCCTGATACCGATCGTCTGATACCCTCTCCTGAGAGGTTGCATGAAGGAGGGTGAGCGCTGTGGAAATCGGCTCGAAAGAGGTTCGTGAAGTTGAGTTCCGTGAGCGCATGCGTGGTTACCATCAAGATGACGTTGATGAGTTTCTGGAGCAGGTTGCACGTGGAATCGAAGTACTTGAGGCGAAGGTCAAAGAAGCCGAGCAGCGAGCAGCAGAGCTTTCTGCCCGTCGGGGAACCGTTCAGGTCCAACCAGCTGTTGCGGAGCGCCCGGCGCCGTTAGCTGCTGATGACACGATTCAACGAACCTTGCTACTCGCTCAACGGACCGCAGATCAACTCTTGGCCGATGCTCGCGCTGAGGCTGAGGAGCTGATAGGACAGGCCCGAGATCGATCGAGTCAGATCATCGATGAGGCACGGTCGCGTGCGAGTGCGCTCGTCGAGGAGAAGGCTCGACTTGTCGCCTCCGAGGTCGATGCTCTGGAAGCTCGAAGGAGTGATCTGCTTCGAGAACTAGCCCATATCGCTGAGGTGACGAACTCCTCCCGTCTCTCGTTGAAAGATAATCTGAACGAACTCGTGAGGAGTCTCGATAGCGCCTTGGTCTTCGACTACCCGGCGTTCGAACACTCCGATGAGAGTGCAACCTATGGCGAGCGTACGCAAGAGCGCCGTCCTTCTCCCGATCGCGAGACTCTGGCGTCTGCCTCGGCGGAAACCTGGCTCTCCGATAGTGGTGATGAAGACTCGGCAGGGAGCTTTGCTCGCTTCGACGAGGAAGAGGGTAGCGAGATCGACGAGAGTGATCGCACAATGGTCTTTCCGTCTCCTCAGAGTGCGACGCGTGACGAATCTGCGGACATTACTTTCGGGCGTCCGAACTTCCAGCTCTTAGACGGTGATGCACCCTCGAACCCTGTTCTCTTCGACGATGAGAGCCAGTTTTAAGGTTTAACGTCTCGTCGATCTGATGAACGTACCGGCTCAGGTGAGGTTGAACTCTCCGAAGAGTCGGTCGTCACGGTGGCGACCCAGTATCTGTGAGCTAGTCCTAGCTAGTCTGACTCGGATGGCTCCATGGTGATGTTACTGAGCGCGTGGTTAGGGCGCAGCTCTGATTTCGATCGGCACCGTTGCCTCGGTGCCGATCGCTCCTTATCGGCTCAAATGGTGGAGTAGCGACCTGCTCAGTCGATCCGCTCGAGGAGAAGTTCTACGCTCACGTGGTGAATAAGAACCGCAGCTCGGTAGCTTCGTCGATCGTCTTTCGGTATCGGTGATGGCGAGTGTGAGAGTACGAGTGTATCGGCAAGTACCTGGTCGGCGATGTAGCTGTGAAACTCTTCCAGAGCCCGCCGGACCTCTGTTGCGTGCGGTGATTCTTCGTCGATCACGATCGTCACTGCGATATGGTCTGTGATGACGAGATCGGCATCTTTCCTGGCGTTCTGGATCTCTCGTACGAGGTCTCTGGCGATTCCTTCTCTCTCCAACTCTTCGGTGACAGCGAGCTCCAGAGAGACTGCCTCTTGGCGTGAGCCCAGGATCCGTACCGAGCGTTGATCGAGAGGGGTGAGGTGGAGGTCGTACTCGCCGGGGTAGAGTACGTGCCCAGCGACGAGTACTCCGTCCTCATGGTTCTGCCACTCCCGATTACGAGCGGCTCTCATGAGCTTCTGTGTTTCAGCTCCAAGGCGAGGACCGACCTTTGCCGGGATGACGTTCAAAATGAGCTCTGCGGCGCCCTCGATGCTCTCGACGAGCTCCACCTCTTTGACGTTGAGTTCATCTGCGATCAGGGCGCGATATGGTTGTAGGGTCACAGCTCTGGGGCCGGAGATGGTGATGCGCTGGAGCGGAAGTCGAGCGCGCACTCCTTCGCTTTTACGAATTGAGTGGCCGAGCGAACATACCTCTCGTACGAGATCCATCTCTTCGACGAGCTGAGCGTCTTGGGGTAGGTCCGTCGCGTGTGGCCAATCAACGAGATGGATACTGCGCTCGCCGGTTAGGTTCTTGTAGAGCTCCTCGCTGAGGAGCGGTAGGAGATGTGCCGCTATCTCGAGGAGCGTGCAGAGCACCGTGTGCAACGTATTGTAGGCGTCGATTTTCGACGCATCTCCTTCGTTGCTACTCCCTGACTTCGACCAGAATCGCTCTCGAGATCGTCGAATGTACCAGTTGTTCAAGGCATCGAGAAACCGCTCGATCTCGTCTGCAGCCTCTGAGAGCTCGTAGTGATCGAGGGCCTCGGTCACGTTGTTGACCACCGAAGCAAGCTTCGCCAAGATGTAGCGGTCCAAGAGATTGGTTGATCCAATGGAGCGTGAGCCTTGGATACCATCTGCGTTGGCGTAGAGGGTGAGGAAGTAGTAGGCGTTCCAGATTGGGTTGATGACGTGCTTGACGGTGGCTACGATAGCGTCCTTCTCAAGGATCAGATCTTGACCACGTAGGATCGATGAGGAGAGTAAGAACCAGCGCATTGCGTCGGCTCCGACACTTTCGAAGATCTCCCATGGATCTGGGTAGTTTTTGAGCCTCTTCGATAGTTTTCTTCCATCGTCTCCGAGCAGGATGCCGTGTGCAAGACAGTGCTGGAAAGGTGGCTGATCGAAGAGTGCTACCGAGAGAACGTGGAGCGTGTAGAACCATCCTCGGGTCTGTCCAATGTACTCAACGATGAAGTCAGCGGGAAAATGCCTCTCGAAGCTCTCCTTGTTTTCGAAAGGATAGTGAAGCTGGGCATAGGGCATGGAACCGGACTCAAACCAGCAGTCCAAAATATCTGGTACGCGAACCATCATCGACGCGCCGGTAGGGTCATCGGGGTTTGGTCTCGTGAGCGTATCGATATAGGGTCGATGGAGGTCTTCAAGCGTTACCCCAAAGTCCTCTTCAAGCTCCTGCTTGGAACCGTAGACGTCGATGCGTGGGTAGGCGGGATCGGTTGACTTCCAGACCGGTATCGGAGTACCCCAGTAGCGATTACGGGTGATCGACCAATCACGCGCACCCTCTAACCACTTCCCGAAGGAGCCGTCCTTGACGTGTGCAGGGACCCAGTTGATCTTGGCGTTCTGCTCAAGCAGGCGACTCTTGAGAGCCGTGACATTGACGAACCACGATGAGACTGCCCGGTAGATCAGAGGGGTATCGGTCCTCCAGCAGTGTGGGTATTGATGCTCATACGGTTGATACTCAAAGAGCACGTTGCGCTCTTTCAATCTCTCAATGATGTCGAGGTTCGCTTCGAAGATGTTTCGTCCTACGAGGTCACCGACCTCGCTCGTAAAGCGGCCTCGGCCATCGACGGGACAGACGACCTCGATCGAGGCAGCGGCGCAGGCGTTCTGGTCCTCTTCACCAAAGCCCGGAGCCATTTGAACGATTCCAGTTCCCTCTTCCGTGCTGACGAAATCGCCGCTGATAACTACGAAGGCGTTTGCGTGGTCCGAGAAGAAGTCGAAGATTGGGTCGAACGATCTACCCAAGAGTTCTCTACCGGTGATCGTCCCGAGAACCTCGTGATCGCCGATGGCCTCACGATAGCTTTCGAGTCGATCCTGCGCCAGAACGAGCACCTCGTTGCTTTTTTGTTGCAGGACGCCAACGTAGGTGATCTCCTCTCCGACTGCAAGCGCCAAGTTTGATGGAAGCGTCCATGGAGTCGTTGTCCAAGCGAGTAAGGAGATTGGACCTTCGCTCCAGTGAGATGGCTGCGCGAGGGGATGAAGTCGGAAGATGACGGTTACCGCTGGATCGGTCTTGCTTCGATAGGAGTCGTCTTGACGGGTCTCGAAGTTGGATAGGGGGGTCTCGCACTCCCAGCAGTAAGGCAGCACGCGGTAGCCTTCGTAGATGAGACCTTTGTCGTAGAGGGAGCGGAAGGCCCAGAGTACCGACTCCATGAAATCGGGATTCATGGTCTTGTAATCGTTGACGAAGTCAACCCATCGTGCTTGGCGGCGCACGTAGCGGTACCACTCGTCTGCGGTGCGATGGACGAGTTGTGAGCAGTGATCGTTGAAGACGTCGATGCCGAGTTGCTCGATACCGATCCGTCCGTCGGTGACGCCAAGCTCTTTCTCAGAGGTCATTTCGGCCGGCAGGCCGTGGCAGTCCCACCCAAAGCGGCGTTCCACCCTTCGGCCGCGCATGGTTTGGTAGCGAGGTACGGCGTCTTTGACGAAGCCAGTCAGGAGGTGACCATAGTGAGGTAGTCCGTTCGCAAATGGTGGACCATCGTAGAACACGAACTCACTCTCGCCCTTAGGGTTCTTGTCGATGGAGGCTTGAAAGGTCTGGTCTTCGTCCCAGAAGCGGAGCACGCGCTGTTCGATCTCGGGGAGGTTGAGTTGGGAATGCACCGCCGGATACGGCGTTCTCTTCTGCTGAGAAGAGAGGTGAGCTGCAGCGTCGTCAGAACTTGTGAGGGATTCGGGCATAGAACTACATTAGTCTCCTGAGAGGAAGGAGCCCCGGCTCTCTCGATCGGTGCCTCCCAGTAGCCGTGCTCTTGCGTGCGGTGGCTATAGTAGAGCGATCAACGAGCCAAGTGGCGACTTTGAGTAGGCCTAACGATGATCTCTTCTGGGTATCTGGCTCGCTGGCCACGGGGTGTTGAACCGAAATAATCAGAGGAAGAGTGTATGGTGTCCAAGACGAAAGACCTGGTTGTGACGATATCTGCTGAAGAGTATCTTGACCTCTCCGATGAGGAGCTTGACGCTCTGAGTCCGGAGCAATTTCTGGAGGGGCAGACTGCGGTCTTGAATGCCGAACGGTTGACCTACGGCGAGCAGGCTTCGGCTCTCAAGGCAGAGGCCGACCTTATCGCAGCGGAGGCGGAACCGGGAGATACACAGTTCGATGAGGAGTCTGGAGAGGGGGCAACGGCGACGATAGATCGAGAGCGCGATCTCGCCCTCGCCGCCCAGGCGAGAGCAGCGATCGAAGAGATTGATGGTGCTCTTCGCAAGATGCAGCATGCCACCTACGGAGTTTGTGAGAACTGTCACCAGCCGATCCCGCGAGCCCGCTTACGAGCACTTCCGTTTGCTCGGCTGTGTGTTCGTTGTAAAGAGGGTGGTCTTTCACGACGGTCGTGAAAGGTCACCACTTTGTCAACCTAACTCAGAGGCACTCTGTGGCTGGACGGATGGTGGGGTTGGGGATAGCTGCCGCAGTGGTGGTAGTTGACCAAGTTTCGAAATCGTGGGCCGTCTCGCATCTTCAGAGCGGGCCAGTACACCTCATAGGACCGTTTTCGCTCCGCCTTGAGTACAACCCTGGTTTCGCCTTCTCTCTCGGTACCGCGTACTCTTCGGAGTTAGCGGTTGTGGCCTTCATCGTCTCGCTGGTTCTGCTCGTAAGCTCTCTACGAACGAGGAGCACGCTCGCACGGTATGCTTGTGGGCTTATCGCTGGTGGGGCCCTGGGCAACCTTGCTGATAGGCTGTTCCGCTCTACTGGGGGTGCCGTGGTGGACTTCATCTATAGCGGATTCTGGCCGACTTTCAATCTTGCTGATGCATCGATCGTGCTCGGTGCGGTTATTCTTGGTATCTCTCTCCTACGTCAGGATCGTCCTAATCATGTCGGACTTTGATGGCGACACCGTCGTCCCAAACTCTCTCGATGGAGAGAGGATCGATAGGGCTCTCTCACTTCTGTATGGTGTGTCTCGTCACGATGCGAGTTTGCTGATTGCACAAGGATCGGTGAACGTATCAGCGAATAGGGTGAAGTCGAAGTCACTTCGTTTACGAGTCGGAGACGTGATTCACGTCGAAGGCCTAACTTTGCGGGACGCGAGGGTGGTCACGGCCGATGCTAGTGTACCGCTCGATCTTGTGTATTTCGATGGGTTTCTAGCAGTGGTGAACAAACGAGCTGGTCAGGTCGTTCATCTGGGATCCGGGGTGGATGACAAGACCATGGTGAATGCCCTTGTAGCGCTCTTTCCTCAGAGCGCTATAGTAGGTGATCCCGAGCGACCTGGAGTGGTCCACCGTCTCGATAAGGGTACCTCCGGACTGATGCTTTTTGCGTTGACTACTGAGGTATTGGTGGAGCTGCAACAGGCCGTGGCACTACGTCACGTTCGACGTCAGTACCTGGCACTCGTCGAAGGCCATATGGAGCATGATCAGGGCACGATTCAAGGTGCGGTCGGGCGTTCTCGGCACGACGTGCGCAAGATGGAGATTACTGACGAAGGTCGTGAGGCCGAGTCACACTACAGCGTTGTTCAGCGCATCTCCAGGGACGGCGAGTTCACAGTAGTGCGGGTCGTTCTCGGTACTGGTAGGACTCATCAGATTAGAGTCCATCTTCAAGCGCTCGGCCACTCAGTCGTAGGTGATCACGTGTATGGTGCGAAGACCGGTCTGGAGCTTGAGAGGCCTTTCCTGCACGCTGAACGACTCGGGTTTATACACCCGATCTCTGGAAGGGCACTCGATTTTACGTGTTCGCTGCCAGAAGAACTTCGTCAGTATCTCGAGCGCTGTCGACTCGATGGTGCGTCGGTTTAGTATCGCCATGGCGAGCGAGGGTTCCCTGGAGTACCTGGCGACCGTAGCTCACTCTGTGCTTGGAGGTTGCCTCGTTGGAGACCGATTGGGCGATGACGATCACCATCGTTGAACCATGGCCGCTCCCTTGTGGTGGTCGTGGAGCCTTGTCTCTCAGGATGGTCCGCTCTCTCGTACCGCTTCGGTGGCGACTCTTTTGGACCGATTTGCGTCGTGTGCTCTGCGGTCCAGTGACACTGGGATCGGAAGTTGAGTTGTTGTTGAAGAGTTGAGCCTTGGTTTGTGGAGTTCAGCAGTGCGAGAGTGGCAACGTTCACAACGGACCGGAAGGACCAGCGTGAGAGTTTTGTCCTCGACGAGCTTGCGAGAAGGAGCGGCGAGCAGAGCTCGTTGTGCTGTCCTGTAGGGCGATTCGAGGGCCCGTTGTGGCCAGGGGGCCCGGAGCGCCACGATCTCTGCTCTGCAGCGAAGTGATCGCTCGGGCTCAGCGCCCGTTCGGTCTTCCGACGAAGCATTCTTGTTCTCGCTTCGATCGAAAGATGACCGGTGGGATCTGTGGCGGAGGTGAGGCGGTGCCGGTCTCGGGTGGGTGCGATGCATGGACTGCGTACCTTTTCCTCGATACAGTGAACTTCGCTGTGGCGAGCTCTGGATCGTTCGCTTACTGACTCCTACTGAGCTTGTGCATGATCAGCAGGAGTGCAGAGGGAGTTGCGAGCGGCGCCGTTGGATATTTATGGCACGCTCGAGTGGTCTGGCCCATTCGAGCGTGCATGCTGGACCAACGAACTCGGCGAGTTCGTGCAGCTTCCTCTACGCAGCTGGAGCTTTGAGACCTGGGTGATCGGCGAGCCGGTCGAGAGCCGAAGCCTCGAGGCGTCGAGCTCGACGAGGGCCGATCCCGAGCATTCGGGCGGTCGCCTCCAAGGAAGCGGGACGCTCACCATTTAGGCCGAAGCGAAGCGTCAAGACCTTGCGCTCGAGTTCGTCAAGCTCCTCGACGGCTTGGCGAAGCTGCTCACGTGCGAGAGAATCGTCAACAGTGTCCTCAAAGTTGGTGTCTGGTCCAACGACGAGATCTCCAAGAGAGGTCTCACCCTCGGGTCCCACCGCCTGATCGAGGCTTGCGACGACTCGAGCGGCGTGGCGAACATCGGAGAGCTGGGATGACGACAGATTGGATGCCTCAGCGATCTCGTCCTCAGATGCCGCCCGACCGAGATCTGCTGCGAGCTCACGAGAGACGTTGTCTACTCTTCTCGATCGCTCAGCTGCCTCCATGGGCAGGCGAATGGCCTGGCCATGGTTGTGCACGGCACGCTGCAGAGACTGTCGGACCCACCAGGTCGCATAGGTCGAGAACTTGAAGCCCCTGCGCCAGTCGAACTTTTCTACCGCACGAATGAGCCCGAACGTTCCTTCTTGAATGAGGTCAGAGAGCTCCACTCCTCGGTCTTGGTAACGACGAGCCCAGTGAACCACGAGGCGAAGGTTGGCTGCCACCATCTCGGCCTTAGCGTATTCGTCGCCCTCGCGCACTCTCTTGGCCAGCTCGACCTGCTCGTTTGACGACGGGAGAGGATGCTTGGCGAGGTCGTCGAGGAACAAGCGAACGGAGTCCGCCCCGAGTCCAACAGAGGCGAGTGCCGTCTCTAACTCGGTCGTGCCTCGCTTCTTCTTCGTCTTCACCTCAGGGGTAGATTCGGTCTCTTGTCGAACTTCATTTTTAGTCGCCATAAAATCTCTCGCTCTTTACCGTGTAAATCGTGACGCTGTAGTATAACACTCGAATGGTTGAGAAGTTCCATCGATTACTTTTTCTTTATCGGAGAGTGTGGGTGGGAAACTTGAGACTGGGATGAGTGACACCTTGGAGTTCCGCTAATTAAGGAATTTCTCGTAGCGGGGGCGTTAACATGGTTGAGGTTGCGTGAGTCGAAAGCGTTCATGTCGACGTTTGAGGCTTTCGCCTAGTTGCTCAGCGACATGGTTGTCGTCCTGCCGGAGAAGTAGTTTTTCGACGAGGTGAGAGCGGAGGTCACGCAAGGCGTTGTGACCGGGAGGTTGTACGGTGTTTCGCACTAGAAAATTCGTTCGTATTGCAGTGCCTGTTGCACTCGGTGGGTTAGCGCTCGGAGCTGCACTTGGAACTCCGTCTCTGGCATCTGCTCAGAGTCCGACCTTGCCAACCGTGACGACGTCACAGCTTGTTACCGATGTGCTTTCCACGAAGCCGGCTCCCTTGAGTGGCACGGTCGTTGCCAGTGCATCGTTGCTTGGCTCACTCTCGTCGTTGAGTTCGCAGCTGCCGGGAGGTGTGTCGCTCCCTGGTGGGACCGCGACCGTGAACGTGTGGGTGGGGGCGTCTCGGCAGTTCAGAGCCCAGATCCTCAATAGCTCCTCAGAGCGGGACCTCTACGTCAATGGTTCTGCGGCGTGGCTGTGGAACTCCTCGTCCAACCAGGCGATTGAGCTAGTCCCGTCGTCTACAGCGCAATCTTCTACTGTCTCGCCCGCTATGGCCACCTACGATCCGCAGGTCGAGGCGACCCATCTCTTGA
>JAJYZP010000087.1 GCA_021799875.1 Actinomycetes bacterium
AGCCTCGAGATCGTATCCACCTTCAAGGAAAGCGAGAGTACGGCCCGGACCGACGAAGGACCTTGCCCACCTAGTTAGTGTTGCAAAATCTCCGGCCGTCAGGTTCATCTCGGTGAGAGGGTCACGATAGTGGGCATCGAAACCCGCCGAGATGATGACCCAATCTGGATTGAAGCGCTCGACCTCTGGCTGCACTATTCGCTCGAGCGCTAGGGCGATCGTAGAGCCATTCGTCCCTTCGGGTAGTGGAACATTGATGGTGTAACCACGACCGATCTCACGACCGATCTCACGAGCCGCTCCGGTTCCGGGGTAGAGAGGATGTTGATGCGTCGAAACGTACAGGACGCTGGAGTCTTCAAAGAAGATATCCTGTGTTCCATTTCCGTGATGAGCGTCGTAGTCGAAGATCAAGACACGCTCTCCTTGAGAACTCAGCGCTCGTGCAGTCACCGCCACGTTGTTAACGAGACAAAATCCCATTGCGCGAGCAGGTACCGCATGATGTCCAGGTGGGCGAAGAGCTAGAAATGCAGCATCCGCCTCGCCCGCTCTGAGTCGCTCAAGAGCATCAAGCCCAGCCCCTGCGCCATAGAGCACCGCCTCCCAAGACTCAAGAGACGCTGCAGTATCGGTATCAAGCTCACCCCCACCCATCAAACAGAAGCGCTTCAAGGCACTCAGATACGCAGGGTCGTGCACCGTCTCAAGCTCGCCGATCTCGGCTCGCCTTGGGGTAAAGGGAGTGACCACCTCTTCGACCCCACTGAGGGCCACACCCTCAAACACTGCTCGAAGGCGCTCTGGACGCTCGGGATGATGCGTTCCAGTGTCGTGTTCCAAAAAGGTCGGGTGAGTACCGAAAAGAATAGTCACATGGCCGAGCATACATTCGTCGACCAAGAAATCTCGCTAGCCTGGTAGGCATCGCAACGGACTTTCACGCTCCGCCAAAAAGAACCCTCTTCCTCGATCTCGGCATCACCCGGGTTCGTATATCGCCGTGGCCGAGCGAGCCACTTCTTGCCTTTGCGAGCGGCCTACGTAGCCCCCTACCCATGACCGCCTCCTTTTTAGATCTCCTTCAACGACGAGTACAGGGGCTTGGCTACCAAGGAACTCTGCTGCAGACGACCTCTCCAGACGGGGTAGAACTCCTCACATCGCTTGGATATCGCCCCGTCGACCACCTCACCGTGCTTAAGATTCCGGCCTCGACGATCAGGGAGGTTCGAGCCCCGAAGCCGCCAAAATTCTTCGCTCTCCGTCGAGCAAGTGATTCCGACACAGATGCGATCGTACAGCTTGACCAATCGACCTTCGAGCCATTTTGGCGGCTCGACGCATATGGTTTGAGCGAGGCTGTACTCTCAACGCCGAGATCTCGATTCAGAGTCATCGAAGATCTACGACCAGGAGCGAAGCTCCCGGTTGTTGGGTACTGCATCGTCGGTAGCGGAGCAGGTCTTGGGTACTTACAGAGACTGGCGGTCAGCCCCACGGTGCAACGACAAGGGCTTGCCCGTGCGCTCGTCATCGACGGACTTCACTGGGTCACCAGGTGGCGGGGTCGCGAGGTCATCGTCAACACACAGAGCACCAATAGCGCTGCTCTCGCTCTCTACGAAGCTCTCGGGTTTGTTCGCTACGGTTACGGCATAACCCTGTGCTCTAGCCTCGCCGGCCTCTAGGATGCTTGAGACGCTGGAGATGAGAGCGACTCTTTCAATGTGTAAGCGATTCCTTGGTAGACCTTTCAGCAGTGCAATCTCACTGCTGCTCGGTCTTACCCTGATACTAACGCTCCACGAAAACACAGCGACCTTGGTGAGATCACAGACGCAGCCAGAGATCTCTCTCGTAAGCCTGCCGAGCAGCATCCAGTTAGGCAGCTCTGCCACCATCGAGTTTAAACTCACCGGCGTTGCAAATCCGAAGAACTACGAGGTGTACTTCGCTCTCTACCCGAAGGTCCTAACCAGGACCGGGCTTCAGCAACGCGAGCACCGACCCCCTCGAACCTATCCAACCTCCATCTCTAGCGCAACACCTCTCGCAGGCTTAGCCACTCGGTCAGGGCACTACCGGATCACCGTTCCTGTCGACGTCGCCGGTCAAAACGGGGTTAATCCACCCAACTGTGGCGCTAGCTGTGCCGGCAACTACCCTCTCGAGCTACGCATAGCCGCTTCATCGACCGGAGCGGTGATAACGAAGCTCTTCGTCATCGAACCAATCCTCAGTGGACCGAGCTCTCGACCTTTGACCACAGCGCTCCTCGTGCGGTACGCCCCAAACACCTTGAGCCCCCAATCCTTTTCACAGTTAGCGGGCTTCCTTCAGACCCACAACGGCGCTTCACTGACTCTTACGATCTCCGGAGCCATCCTCGAGCAGGTATACCAAAGCAATAGTCCAGCGATGATTGCCGCTCGCTCTGAGCTCAGCCGTTGGAGCACAATCCCCGGACATGAGCTCATTGTCTCGCCATTTGCAAACGCACCGTTGAACTGTCTCCCCACGAACGGAGCGCTGGGATCTCTGCAGTCTCAGCTTCTTTTTGGACGCAAGCAAGCGATCGACCACAACGGGCTTCTCGCTTCACCGTCTGCACTTGACCTTGCCGAGACGTCCTCTCCTGCAGTCGTTCGACTCGCTTCATCCCTGGGATTTCACACCTTGGTCGTTCCCGAAACGCTCGTATCACAACTTGGACTCAACCTCACTCTCTCCTCCCCGGTACTCCTCTCGCATCGGTCGACCACGCTCTTCGGTATCGATCCATTGATCACGAACGAGATCCTTCATGCGACCTCAGAGAGTGGTGCTGCGATGTTGAACGCCGATCTCGCTCAGATCTACTTCGAGGCCCCTTACACGTCGACGACTCGGGTCATCGTCGGCCAGATCAACCTCACACAAAACACCGAGCTCAAAGCGCTCGGCACCGCAATTGCCGAGCTATCAAGCTCTCCGATCGTCCACCTAGTCACCGTTGGCGAAGCCCAAACTACTAGTACTCCTCTACAGCTCTCGCCATCCCGACTCTCCTCTGCGCCATCGCTGAAGTGCAGCACCGCCAACGAGAAGCTACAACAAAGCGCCCGCTCGAAGATCTCTGGACTTTCCTCAATAGCCCCTCGCTCGTCACTCGCCAGCGAGCTGGCGAGTGACTACCTTCAGTCTGAGTCACAACAGGATTCGCCATCACTGCAGACCACTCTCCTCAAGCGCATTGTCGAGAGCGCAGACCAAGCTTTCTCTCACATCGGTCTCGTAACTGGAGCTACGGTGACTCTGACCGCTAAAAATACGTCAATCCCAGTGACGGTGACCTCCAACCTCCACTATCCGGTTCACGTCCTGGTTCGAATCGATTCTCTGCGCTTGGACTATCCATCAGGTCCGAGCGAGATAGTAACGATCTCGAAATCAACCTCGACCATATCGATTCCTGTCACCGTCAAATCTCCTGGCAGCTTCCCCATCTCGATAGCACTTCAAACTCCGAATGGAACGGTCATCTCGAGATCGACCATTGGTGTACGATCAACGGCCTTCTCCCTTGCCGGTCTTATCTTGACCTTCGGAGCTCTCGGAGTATTTCTCACCTGGTGGGGCAGGTCACTCTTTCAAACACACTCGCTGAAGGCAAAACCGACACGACCGAACGGTGAACCACAATGACCCTTGCCCGCCTGTCGACCCGATGGAGGTCTCTCCTGAGCTCGCCCCAGGGACCACGAACCAATGCTCTCTTTATGGCATCGGGAACCTTGGTCTCTCGACTCACAGGCGTTATTCGGATCATTGCGCTCGCCTACGCACTCGGACTACACGTCGGCGACGCCTACAACTTAGCGAACAACACGCCAAACACCTTGTACGACCTGCTCCTAGGTGGCGTCCTCGCATCAACAATCGTTCCGGTCTTCTCCTCACGCCTCGTCTCAGAGATAGCAACCAGGGCCTGGCGATCGATATCGTCGATCGTCACGATTGCAACGCTCTTCCTTCTCGTCATGACGATCATCTTTGAGCTCGCTTCGCCGCTCATCATCCACGCGTACTCCATCGGAGCTACCGGTCAACGCTCCCAGCTCACCGTTGAGCTCTCTATCGACCTTCTCCGCCTCTTTGCCCCACAGCTCTTCTTTTACGGCGTCATCTCCCTCTTCAGCGCCGTGCTCTACAGCCAGCATCACTTCGTGGCACCGTCGTACACCCCCATCGTCAACAACGTCACGTCGATCTTGGTCCTCGTCGTCTTCTCGACGCTCTACCAGCACCCGACGGTGGCGAGCGTTCTCGCCAATCACGGAGCACTGCTCCTCTTGGGCATTGGGACCTCAGCGGGAGTCGCTCTTCAAGCACTCTTGATCATTCCGTCGCTGCTCCGTCACGCCCCACAGCTCCGTGTTCGCCTACACTTCCGTGATCCCGCCATTCGAGAGATCTACCGCCTATCCGGCTGGACCTTCGGATACGTTCTCGCCAACCAAATCGCTCTCTTTGTCGTCACCGCAGTCGCTTTTTCGTACTCGGGATACGTCACCGCCTACAACTACGCGTACCTCTTCTTCCAGCTCCCGTACGCCATCGTCTCGCTGTCGATCATGAGCGCCATACAACCGCAACTCGCCTCTCTCTGGGCACTTGATCGCCGCAGAGAGTTCGCCGACAAGCTATCTTCATCGCTCCAGGCCTCGGTGACGATCACGCTCCCGTTCGCCGTGCTCTACGTGATCGGTGCTTCGCTTGCAACTCGGGCCATCCTACTGCACGGCGCAATGAGCGCGCAAGGTTCGACCTTGACGGCACAGGCGCTTGTAGGGTTTGCCCTTGGACTCCCTGGTTTTGCCGCCTTTCTCTCCATCAACCAGGCCCTACAGTCCACTCGACAAGCTCGCAGTGTCTTCGTGCTCTATGCACTCGAAAACTCATTGAATATCGTGCTCGCTCTCGTTTTGGTTCACGGTCTCGGAATCTTCGGTCTCGCACTCTCCTTCTCTATCGCATACAGTGCGAGTGCAGTGGTCGGCCTCATGGAGCTTCGGCGACAAGGTATCCATCTCGGGCTGCGCCGAATGGGCCGATCCTGGACAAATTCGCTCGTCGCCTCGCTTGCAGCAGGACTCTTCGCTTATCCGGCCGTTTCGGCATCTCGTGGTCATAGCGGTCTAGTATTGTTCGGATTCGGTAGTATCGCAGCGATAGCTGCGGCACTTGGATTTTTTGCAGTGACAGCAGTTGGAAGTCGATTCAAGTCCCAACGAAGGGAAAACTAGTGTCCATAGGTATCGTCGTCGATTCAGCTAGCGATCTTCCCGATGAAGTCGTTCGCGCTGCTGGAATTGAAATTGTCCCCCTCAAGGTACGTATCGATGATCAAGAGTACATCGATGGAGTAACGCTGACACGAGATGAGTTTTGGACCAAGTCCGCCGCATCGAGCAGCCTCCCCCAGACCTCAGCACCATCCCCTGGAGAGTTTGAACAGCGATTTCGATCCTTGATAGACCAGGGAACGACTCAAATCATCTGTGTTACACTCTCCTCTGAGCTCTCAGCCACCTACCACAATGCCATTCTCGGTGCTCAACGCTGTCAAGACGCACGCATCGCAGTTCTCGACTCCCGAACCGTCTCGATCGCTGAAGGCGTCATTGCACTCGAGATTGCAAAAAGGGCCGCTGCCGGAGTAGAGTTCGACCACCTCGTCAGCATGGCGAATCGGTTCCCAAACCGCTCGAGAACCTTTGGCACCCTCGATACCTTAGAGAACCTTAAAAAGGGAGGTCGGATCGGTTCGGCGCAGGCACTGCTGGGCTCGCTCTTATCCTTCAAACCGGTCATCGAAGTTGCCAACGGCGTCGTCCAAGCAGAGTCGCGCCAGCGCACAAGAGTGCGCTCAACAAACTATCTCATCGATAAGGTCGCATCCTTCAAACCGGTGACTCACGTCGCCGTCATTCACGCCATGGCACCGGACGCTGAAGAGTTCGCTCGGGAACTCAAAGAGCGTTGTGATCTCGACGATCTGCTCATGGCTACAGTAGGTTCGATTATCGGAACCCACGCCGGTCCTCGTGTTCTTGGCGTAACGTTTTGGACAGAAGATCCACTCGACGACTTCAATGACGAAGGGAGAGCTCGATGACAAGCCCAACCACTCCGCAGAACGATACAACGACACAAGACTGGGCCTCAAAGGCCACGCAGCGCGTTGAGTCCTTGACCGATCTCTTGAGATCAAAAAGCGTTCGTCCGGCCTTCACCATTGCTCGGTATCTCAGTTTCGGCCTCGTCGGAGCCGCAATCGGTCTCACGATTCTCATACTCTTCGTCATCCTCATCGTGCGGCTCCTTACCGTGTACCTCTTCGCGGAACACGTCTGGATCACCTATCTCGTTCTTGGCGGAATAAGTACCCTGGGTGGCATGGTTGCATGGAGTCGAATGGTTAAACCCAAGTCGTAGTCCCCTACTAAAGGAGCGGTCGTGCACAGTGCAGACGTCATCATCATAGGATCAGGCCCTGCCGGGCTAACTGCAGCAATCTATACCGCTCGTGCAGACCTCAGTCCAATCGTGATCGAAGGCGAACCCTCCTCGACCTCCGATCAACCTGGGGGGCAGCTTATGCTCACAACCGAGATCGAGAACTTCCCCGGCTTTCCTAATGGACTCCTCGGTCCAGAACTCATGGATAATATGCGTCAACAGGCGAGTCGATTTGGAGCCACATTCGTCTCAGCTAAGGTCACGCGTATCGACACCGATAGTCGTCCCTTTGAGATCTACACGACCGACGGTGATCCAAATGAACCGACGTACCGAACCAAATCCATTATTGTTGCGACCGGAGCGCGGTCAATCATGCTCGGGCTCGACAACGAGCTTGAACTCATCGGCCACGGACTCTCTACCTGCGCTACCTGCGACGGATTCTTCTTTCGCAACCAGTCCATCATGGTGGTCGGTGGTGGCGACTCAGCTCTAGAGGAGGCGCTCTTCCTCACTAAATTCGCGCAGAAAGTGACAATTGTACATCGACGAGATCAACTCCGAGCCTCGAAGATCATGCAAGACCGTGCGCGACAGAATCCCAAGATCGAATTTCTTTGGAACTCTGTTGTCAAGGAGTTGCACGCCTCCAATGGCAGTCTCTCGGGAGTTACCACAGAAGATGTCCTCACTGGCACCACGAGCGATCACGCAGTCACTGGACTCTTCGTTGCAATAGGACACGCCCCAAACACCGATATCTTCAAAGGTCAGCTCTCGATGACATCGACAGGATACATTGAGACCACGAACGGAACGGCAACAAGCATTGAAGGGATCTTTGCCTGCGGTGACGTCCAAGACCACATCTATCGCCAGGCTATTACCGCTGCCGGGTCGGGGTGCATGGCCGCTATCGACGTGGAGCGCTGGCTAGAGAGCCAAGCGCACGCATCGTAGGGAATCGAAATGCCACCAAATTCGTTA
>JAJYZP010000088.1 GCA_021799875.1 Actinomycetes bacterium
CGCCAAGGCGGCCAGCACGCAACAGTCCCGCCACCAAAAACTCGATATTCGTTGCAAGTGCATGGTGTCCAGTGTCCACGAGGACCTTTGCACGCTCACCAAGCGCTAGGCACTGCAGTAACGAGGTTCCCCAGTCCGGCACATCCATGGTGTAGAACGAAGGCTCGTACAGTTTGTACTCGAGGAGGAGCGTCACATCGTCATGAAGCGCCTCATACGTCGCAGCGAGGGCCTCAGCTAGGCGATCTTGGCGAGCTCGGATGCTGTCTTGGCCAGGGTAGTTTGTTCCGTCTGCAAACCAAAGACTCAACGCAAACGATCCCGTGGCGTGTGCGATCGCCACGCACTCTAAGAGGTGGTCGAGCGCCTTACGACGGATCTTGGGATCGGGATTACAGACGCTACCAAGACGATACTCTGGCTCTTGAAAGACGTTTGGGTTGATTGCCCCAATGGTCATACCGACCGACGTCGCGTACTTGGCGAGCGCTTCGTAATCATCGGTCTGATCCCACGGTATATGTAGCGCTACCGAGGGCGCAACGCCAGTGAATCGATGGACCTGCGCCGCGTCGTCGATCTTCTCGAAGACCGACCTCGCTACTCCTGGTTGTGAAAAGACCTTGAATCGCGTACCGGAGTTACCGTAAGCCCACGACGGTGTCTCAATCCACTGTCGTCGAAGAACATTCTTGACCTCTTGAGTACTATTCATACCTCTCCTACCTCATCTCCTTCTCGAACACACTTGGCCACATATTCCCTCTCGCTCCTTTGGTTTCATCAGTCGCTTTAGTCGAGATGAAAAATCTCCGGAAGCGGCACCATAGATCGGTCTGCCGTCCCCTGATCGAGATCGACAAAGAACGGCGCCATCAGTGCCTGCCACCTCGAGTTCACGTCGCGCTCATTCATCGCTGCAACGGACGCCGCGAAGTCGTCACACTCGAGGTATCCAACGAGCAGCCCATCTGGACCAAGGAAAAGGGAGTAGTTCCTCCATCCAGTCTCAACGAGAGCGCTCTTCATCTCCGGCCAGACCTCTCGATGCAGGGCAACGTATCGCTCAGTTGCGGCTGGATCGATGTTGAGTAAGAAACAAACCCTCATGAGTACCGTACCAATCTCGTTTCTACAAAGACCTTGCAGATCGGTCCCTTACAGACTGACCACACGGTGATCGGCATAATCCCCTTCTCCAACGCTGTGTGGTGATGTGCTCGCCGAGGGGTAGACGAGCACATCACAGGGGTTGAACTAGAAGTTGAAGTTGTTGATGTTCGCCTTCGTAAAGACATATGGTGGGCCGAGCAGGATCGTATGATCAGCACCGATCGTGAACTTGCCGAGCTTTCCGGCGGTAAAGGTCGTACCTTGTTTGTTCGTGATCTTGTGCGTTGCGAGCTCGACTGCGGCGTAACCCGCAAGATACCCCAGGTTCGCCGGGTTCCAAAGCTCAAACGACTGCACCGTACCATCCGCAACGTACTTCTTCATCTCATCAGGCGTTCCAAGCCCAGTCAGCGCAATCTTGCCGCGATACTGCGGAGTATCGAGCAGAGCCGCTGCGGCCGCAATCCCAACCGTCGTTGGCGAGATAATTCCCTTCAGGTTCGGGTACTGCTGAAGTAGACCCTGGGTCACCTGGGTGGCCGTCGCAGGATCATCGTTACCGTACACGATAGAAACGAGCTGCATCTTGGGATACTTCTTCAGCTCTTGCTTCATGTACCCAATCCACTGATTTTGATTCGTCGACGAAGCGGACGCCGAGACGATCGCTATCTGACCGGTATCGTGAATCTGCTTGGCCAAGAGATCGACCTCTGAAGTACCGATCTGAGCGGTGCTCGCCTGATTGATGAAGAGCGTTCGACACGTCGGTGCATCGGAATCATACGTCACGACCGTCACACCCTTCTTCATAGCAGCATCGAGAGTCGGACACAGTGCCGTCGGATCTGTAGCTGAGATGACGAGCGCCTTAGCGCCTTGCGATATCGCCGCCTGAATCGCTGGTAACTGCGCCGATGGAGTCGAAGCGTTACCACTCGTCTCACTCCCTGTCGCACCTAGCTGCTGCACCGCAGCGAGGGCCCCACCAGACTTCACCGAATCCGCAGTCGTAAAGTACGAGTTACCCAGCTGTTTTGGTATGACAAAGACCTTGACGTTCTTGGCCGACGTCGAAGACCCTGAAGATGAAGACCCAGACGTCGAGGATCCCGACGCCGTGGTGCTCGAGGACGATGTCGTGCCACAAGCGACGAGCGCTACCGACGACACCCCCACCAAGAGTAACGAACTAAGAGTTTTTTTCACTTTTCTCCTGACCTACTACTCATAAACTCTGATTAACTCTGCCTTATCTCACCGTTGCTGAACGGTGAGATACCTCCACTGCTCCCCCCAAGCCCTCCTTCCCCCAAGTTGTTGCACGGACCTACTACTAGAGCACTTCGCCCCAGAGCAATAGGTCACGATCTTGTGGCTCACGCGTCTGTAAGCCGCACGACGCCGTCACCTTCAGCCATTACTTCCTGCGTCATCGACCAAGGCTGCATTCGATCGGAGACGTCGAGAGCGGAGATAGTTCCGCAGGAGAGAGATATTCGGCACGAACACGCTCACAAGGAGGAGTCCGCCGATCACGACTCCCATCGCCTGCTGAGGGAAGCTGGTCAGCAGCAGAGCGTTTTGAATCACTCCGAGCGTTGCCACCGAGAGCACGACCCCGACGATAGTGCCTCGTCCACCAAATATTGAGACGCCTGCTAGGAGTGAGATCGAGACTGCGTTGAGCTCAAGACCCGATCCATTATTGTACTCAGCGGTCGAGAGTCGAAAAGTGAAGAGAATGCCAGCAAGGGCGCAGACCACACCGGAGAGAACGAAAAGGATCGTTTTGACACGCTTGACCCGAATGCCAGCGTACGCTGCGGCCTCCGGACTAGAGCCAATGGCGTAGATCGAGCGACCGAACGAGGTGTAGTGAGCCAGGACTGCAGCCAAGATCGCCAAGATGAAGAAGATCAGCATCGAGTACGACAGGTCGACCCCTGGGACCGAGTTGACACCGATGTTGGTGTAGCTCAGGGGAAAGTTCGACACTATGGTGGAACCCAGTACGATCAGGGCAATTCCGCTATAGAGCGTCAAGGTACCGATCGTTACCGCAAGTGATGGTAGCCCAAGACGGGTAACCAAAAGGCCGTTAAAGAGACCCAAGAGGGCTCCGAGAGCCAGGACCACGATGATGATCAGGCCCATGCTCCAGTGATGAAGCCAGAGATAGCCCAAGACCGAAGATGAGAGGCCGAGCGTTGATGCCACCGAGAGGTCGATCTCGCCCGAGATGATGATCAGCGTGAGCGGGAGCGCCATAATTGCGATCTCACCGATGGAGAGCTGGAGATTGAAGATATTGCTAGCGGTCAAAAACTCGGGTGACAAGAGAGAGCCTCCAACGACCGAGATAACCAAGACCAACGCAAGTCCGCCCTCCCAGCGAAGCAGAGGTCGCAGAAGTCGGCGGATCGGACTCGGGTTCCCTACTGCGTCGCTACCTGCAGTAGCACTCTGATCAACTACATCAAGCGCCATGGTTACGACTCCTACCTCTGAGAACCTTCGCAAGATAAGAAGCGATCCCTTTATCGAGCGAGATAGCCACTAGCAGTAAGAGACCGGCGATTGCTTGGTCCCAAAATGCCGAGACACCCAGAACGTAGAGGGCCGAGTTGATGGTATTGAGCAGTAACGCTCCAATGGCCGCCCCGACCACGCTTCCACTACCGCCAAAGATCGCGACCCCTCCAACGACCACAGCAGCTACGACCTGAAGCTCGTATCCGTTACCAGCGGTCGAGTTGATCGTTCCGTAGTATGAGGCCCAGATCACACCGGCAAGTCCTGCCAAAGCGCCGCTGATGACGAACGCAATCAGCACGCGTTTGGAAGTCGGGATACCAACCAGTTGAGCAGCCGAGGGATTCGACCCAATTGCGTACAGATCCCTGCCGGACCGAAAGTTTCGCAGGTAGTACGCCGCAAGAAGGACCATAGCCGCAACGATTATGGAGATCACCGGAATCCCAAGCACCGACCCTGAAGCGACCGCAAGAAAGCTCGAAGGCAGAGCATTCGCCACGACTTGATTACCGCCGACGATTAAAACATCGAGCCCTCGAATGATATAGAGCGTCGCTAACGTCACCACGAGGGAGGGGACCTTGCCAAACGCGACCAGAATTCCGTTCCCCAGGCCACACGCCAAACCAACTCCAATCCCAACCGCAAAGACGACGATGATGGAGATGCCAGGGTCGATCTGATAGAGGTTGGAGGAGACGAACGCCGCCACACCGAGTACGGATCCGACCGAGAGGTCGACGTTGCGACTCACAATGACCAAGGTCTCACCGATCGCAAGTAGAGCGAAGACCGTGGTATCGATGAGGATGAACTTGATGTTCTGCAGTGAGAGAAATCTCGGTTGCGCAATGCTAGTAAAGAGAACGAAGAGAAACAGGACACCAAAGATGCCAAACTCTCGAGCTCGAAGAATCAGCGAAGTGGCCCTCCGCTCGGCAGGAACCACGGGCGACGCAGAGACCGGTTGCGTACTCGATTCGATAGCAGTACTCACGCTGCGACACCACCTGAGACCGTGGCGGCCTCAACGATGAGCTCCTCAGTTGCATCCTTGCGCGCAAACTCTCGCACGAGTCGCCCCTCTCTCATCACCACAATGCGGTCTGCGAGTGCTAGCACCTCTGGAAGCTCTGAGGAGATAACCAGCACAGCTACGCCTTGACGCGCAAGCTCGAGGATTAATCGATGTACCTCCGCCTTGGTACCGACGTCGATGCCTCGGGTCGGCTCGTCGACGATCAGTACCTTCGGTGATCGAGCGAGCCACTTCGCTAGAACGACCTTCTGCTGATTTCCGCCCGAGAGCGTCTCGACGCTATCTCCGATGCGACCGTACTTGAGCTGAAGCCGCGCACCCCACTCTTGAGCTAGAGAGTTCTCTCGTCCCGAGTTCAGTAGACCGAAATGACTCAGCTTCTTCATAGAGCCGAGCCCGACATTACGAGCGATCGACATCTCCATGACGAGTCCCTGTTGTCGTCGATCCTCAGGTACGAGACCGATTCCACTGCGCATCGCCTCGAGAGGCGCTCCACGACGCAAGCGTTTGCCACCCACCGTCACCGCTCCGAAGTCGTAGCGTCGAATCCCGAAGATCGCCGTTGCGACCTCTGTGCGGCCTGCCCCCACGAGACCAGCAAGGGCCACGACCTCACCAGCTCGTACAGAGAAGGACACATCGCTGAAGACGCCTTCTTCGGTGAGGTGTTCAACCTTGAGCATCTCCGCTCCGGTTGGAGCGTCACTGGTTGCACTTCGGATCTCGAGGTCTCGTCCGACCATCGCACGAACCAGCTGATCTTGACTCACATTCGACGTTGCATCGCTCAGCACGTACCGACCATCTCGCATCACGGTCACTCGCTTGCAGATGCGGTATACCTCCTCGAGTCGATGAGAGATAAACATGATTGCGACATTTGACCGCTTCAAGCTTTCGATGACGGCGAGCAGGCGATCTACCTCAGCCGAGGAGAGGGCCGCGGTGGGTTCATCCATGATCACGATCTCGGCCTTGAGCGAGAGAGCCTTGGCGATCTCCACAATCTGCTGCTCGGCGATGGAGAGACCGAGACAGAGTCGGCGGGGATCGAGCTTGATCCCGAGCTGAGCGAGGATCTCTTCGACGCTGCGCTCCATCGTCGGGTAGTCAATGCGTCCAAATCGTCGAGTTGGTTGTCGCTCCATGAAGACGTTCTCCGCAATGGAGAGATCGGGGAAGAGGGTTGGTTCCTGATAGATCACTGCTACGCCAGCGGCAATGGCTTCCCGGGTCGAGTTCAGGCGAATCTGTTGCCCGCGAATCTCAAGAACACCAGAGTCTGGAACGTGAACGCCCGCAAGGATCTTGACGAGCGTGGACTTGCCAGCACCGTTCTCTCCAACGAGAGCGTGAGCCTCACCTTTACGAAGCGTTATCGTCGCATCCTCGAGCGCATGTACTGCGCCGAAATACTTGCGCGCATGCTGGAGCGAGAGCGCTACTGCCTTGAAATCATCAGCGTTGTGGTCAGCGGTCAACGCAAGTCCCGACCAAACGGCTCAGTGTATGAGGCTCAACTATCTCGTTTGCCGTGGTCGAGCCTCGCCACAGACACGATCTCATATCCATCGCTTCCCCCCTCCTGAGCGACGCATTGAAACGTTTCAATTTCGTGAATCATCACTATAGAACACTTCCCAAGCACTGTCAATCACATTTGTCAAAAATCCAGTGCAGAAGCGTCCAATGCGACAGGACTTCCCCCTCAGGAGCGGTCGCGCCGTCTCCGAGGGAGAGCGCGCCTCGCTTCTCGTTCGAACGGAACACCTAACGTAAGTCTTGTCAGGAGTCCGAAGGGTACGATAACGTGAAGGCAAGCCCAACTCTCCGGTTGCCATTCCGAGAGAGTCGCGCAATGGAACCTTCTCGACCAGAGCGGAGCACTGTCGACCGTGAGCGAAGACCCAGAACACAGTACATCGCCATCGATCTCACCTGGCTCGACAGCCCGTCGTGTCACCATTCGCGACGTAGCGGAGCGGGCCGGCGTGGCCCTCGGAACGGTCTCAAACGTCTTGAACGAACCGAGTGTCGTATCAGAAGCCACCAGAGACCGAGTGCTCGCAGCCATCCGAGACACCGGGTTTGTTCGAAATACCGCCGCACGACAGCTTCGAGGGGCTCGATCAAAGGTCGTCGGTGTTGTGGTACTCGACTCCTCGAACCCGTTCTTTATGGAGATGATCCGAGGCGCCGAGGACGTTCTTCGGCCCGAAGGATACGTTCTCATCTCATGCTCGACCGACGAGTCGTTCGATCGCGAGAGCACCTACTTGCGCCTCCTCGAAGAGCATCGTGTTGACGGGCTCCTCATCACTCCGGCCACAGGCTCGATCTCCCATCTCGAAGCGCTGATCCGAGCCCAGATCTCCGTCGTGCTCGTAGATCGACGAGCCGAAAATGGTGAGTTCTGCTCGGTAACCGTCGACGACGTACGCGGCGCTGAGCTTGCTACGAACTACCTCCTGGAGTGCGGACATCAAAGAATCGCCTTCGTCAACGGACCGGAGACGATTCGTCAGTGCCACGACCGTCGCGAGGGGGTCCTTCGCAGTGTCGAGCTCGCTCGTGCACTACCACGATCAACAACCGTGGAGCTCATCGAGCTCTCGGTTCCCTCTCTCACCATCGCAGCGGGTCAATCAGCGGCCCGA
>JAJYZP010000089.1 GCA_021799875.1 Actinomycetes bacterium
TGTATGAATCTGCTCAAATGTTTCGTGAACGAATGCCATTGCCCTCCCTTCGCCATGTCAATCCGCTCAAATCGTTAGCTTCAGTCCGCCCTCAACCGTTCACACTGTTTAGCGTTGAGATTTGGCTGGTCGATGAGGTGCGCCTTCAGCTCGAAGAAAGCATCAACCGAGCCGACCGTATTGGCGCTGGGACTGTGTTGGTCATGGTTGCCAACCATCTCGTGAGTATGTAGGGAGAGCGCCTTGCGAACCGAAGCCATGTAGGTGAGCATCTTGGCCTGTGGAGCGAAAATCGATGTACTCGTTGGAAATCAGGGCGTTTCGCTATGTCGTGTCGTCTCCTGCAGAAGAACGCATACCCGCTCGGTCGTCTTGTGAGGACTCATACGCTAGGAGACCAAGAGGCTTGCGATGACGGATGGGAATAAGGTGAGGTGGTTCAGACGCTGTGCTGTTATTCCGATAGCACTGGTTATTGGCCTAGGTCTGGCGGGCTGTGGAAGGTCGCAGTCGGTTTCTCCACCAACGACCTTAACCGCACCCTCGAGATCGGTTGCTGAATTTTGTCGCGTTGTCTCGCGCGTCGATCGCCTGGTAGTAATCCGTCGCGCACCAGCTAACCAGTTTCACTTTACGTTCCCCGCCGTAGTGACGGTGACGAGTGCCGTTACCGCCCGTGCAGTTGCCGTCTCCGCCTGTGCACTGCCCGACGCGCCGAAGAGTGCCCAGGCATGCCCTGCCGAGTTTGATCTCTCGTACCGTCTCTTCTTTGCGGTGCGAGGAGAAAACGGTCTTGGTGGCGAAGCTATCGCTGTGAACCCGACTGGTTGTCAATGGGTTACGGGTCTCGGAACCGTACGTGAGGCTCTGTACCACGTTGCCTTCTACCGGATCCTTGGGACGGCAATGGGATTGAGGAACGCCAGCTACATGACGTTTAGGGGAGCCTAGGAGCTTCGTCGAGCGACAAACTTGTACGAGCTGAACTCACGGCTACCTGGGCTGAGTTCATTGATGATCAGTGACTGGCCGATCCATCTGGATCCGCGAGCGACCGTCGGAGTTCCTTGGAGCCAAGATGATTGTGAGGAGCTCCCCAAAAGTCGACCCACCGCCACACGCCTTGTGGTCGCATGACAGATCAGGAGGAAAGCAACCAACCTCCAAGAGACACGCGCCAAACTAGGCGATCAAAGCGTTTGCTGATAGAGGAAGCGAAAGCAAGACGGTGTAGATGTTGCTGAGGTGCTGGTAGGACTTAGGTAACAGAAACCACGTAGTGCCGATGTCGAAGACACATACCGTCCTGTTGACCACGCAAAGAGAGCGAAGAGCTCGACGTTGGATGATCTATTTGATGAGAGACTCCTCGTCCATCAACGGCTTGAAGAGCCTGAACCACGAAGCTGAGATAACCCCGTTGGAGATCTCGCTTTTCTACTTGTCTCGTTCTGCGTTTTGCCGCTCTATCGCAGCGGCATTGATGGTGAGCCCTGCGTCATGCAACGCCGCTGTCAACCGTGATGTGCGCTCGGAGAGACTCGAACTCCCAACCTTCTGATCCGTAGTCAGATGCTCTATCCGTTGAGCTACGAGCGCTCGAAGTGCCTTGTCAGTTTAGAGCCACTTGAGCGCAATACTTCCGCTCAATCTGGAAGGAGTATGTCTCCCTACCGTTCTTGTCTTGTTGTGCCACATGAGGTCTTTATTCAGCCCTAACAACGAGCCCTAGCTCCCGAGACGTGGTTCACGTGGGAGTGATGCTCTGCGCCTGTCCTTGAGGGCGACCTCCTGTGGGGTTCAAGTCATAATCGACCCTGAGCACCGCTCATCACGATAGCTCGATCCGACGAAGCACATCGGCTCGTTGGGTTCGCAGGGGGTGGCTTGGAATGCTCCTCGGCTTTTGTGCAGCTGGGCCGACAGGACCGCGTAGTTGCGCAGCTTCACGTCGAGGAGATCGAGGTTGGTTCCGTCTTGGGTTCCGAGAGTGAGTCCTCGTACAGAACAGCACGATTCTTGCCGGCCGCCTTTGCTGCATAGAGAGCTACGTCGGCTTGGCCCAAGAGCTCTGTGGACTTGATCGGCTCTGCAGTCGGACTGAGGGTCGCCGAACCGATGGAGACGCTGAGGTTCCAGTCGGGCGCCTGTCGGAGGTCGATCTTGCGTACCGCCTCGACGAGACGGTCTCCTACCGCTCGTGCTCCATCGAGCGCTGTTCCCGGTAGGACGACGGCAAACTCTTCGCCTCCGAATCGAGCGACTACATCACCGGCCCGAAGCATCTGACCGCTGAGTGCTCGGGCAACAGCGCAGAGAGCCTCGTCACCAATGAGGTGGCCGTAGGTGTCGTTGAAGGTCTTGAAGTTATCGATGTCGACCATCATGACGGTGAGGGGCGTGAGCTCTCGTTTTGCGCGCCGCCACTCTGTTCGGATGGTCTGGTCGAAGGCGCGTCGATTGGGGATACCGGTCAAGCCATCGCTCATAACCATGCGAAGCATCTGCTCCTCCATGGCCTTCTCTGCGGTGACGTCGACGATGAGGCCGACCGCACGGGCGGGGCGTCCGCGTCGGTCAAACTCGATGACCTTTCCTCGAAAGGAGAGGTGGCGTAGCTCCCATCCGCTTCCGACCCTGATGGCCGCCTCAGTGTTTCCGTTGGCCCGCAGGTCTTCAACTGCGGAGTTGAGGACGCCTGAGTCTTCGTTGAGTAGGAGTGCGGTGAACTGGGTGATTGTCGTCGGTAGAGCATTGTCGCCGACGCCAAGGATCTGCATCGCTACGGGCTCCCACGTCAACTCTAGGGATGGGAAGGCGAGCTCCCACATCGCTGCCGATGTGCGACCGAGAGCAAGGTCGAGGCGAGCCTTGAGATTGATGCTGTCGTTGAGGACGCGATGAAACTCTGTGGTGTCCCGACCTGCGGCCCACCAGAGCGACGTTCCCGGCAGAGGGCGAGCGACCCACTGGAGGTAGACCCATCGCCCGTTACTTTGGAGGAACCGACTCTCCATCATCACCTCGGGCTCACCGGAGTCCAGGGCGCATAGTCCTGAGACGACCTCCGCTATGTCTTCGGGATGTACCAGCTCAAGAAGAGATCTTCCGTTGACCTCTTGTGGAGTGAGCCCAAGAAGCTGAGCGAACGAACCGTTGACCTCACGTAGTTGGCCATCGTTACCGGCGAGAGAGAAGAGCTCGATCTCAGTGGTATGGGTCACCGCCATCTGCGACTCGGGGGAGGGCTCGGCCGCCACGGTCATTGGACCTTATTCTTTGCGTAGAGACTGAGTAACGTTTCAGCGACAACGCCGTTGGTGATGAGGTCAGGATTGACCAGAGGATAGGTCGTCGCTGGGGTAAACCCTTCGAGCTCCTCAGCGAGCTCCTCGTCGTCGATGTGATCGAAGCCCATCGTCCACTCGGGGAACATCGGTCGTGCTACTTCTACGTCGGAGAGGAGCCGTAGATTCGTGTGTCGTGCATCTCGTCCGATGCGTTCGTAGGTTGCGGTTAGTGCCTCTTCTGGTCCTTCGAGCATCTGAAGAAAGCTCTGGCTCGAGTAGAGCAACATCCCACTGAGTCCTGCGTCATCGTTGTTCTTCCGAGATTGCTCGAGAAGGCTAATGAGCTCCTCTCCAGTGAAGTCGTAGGTGGCTTGACTGCAGTAAATGATGCGTCGCATTGGCCTCTCATCTCATGGTGTGAACAGTGGTAGTAATGCGATCCCAAGGTCAGAGTGTGACTCTGGTCGTCTCTTTTTTGTCGACGTACTCGCTGGCCTACTTGATCGATTTCTGTCGGCTTTTGGGTCGTTGCCTGAGCGCACAAAGGTTGCTTGGTTGGTTACTCGGACCGAAACAGACCCCTTTGAGTTTCAGGGTTGTGAGGTCCGAGAGTTCCGTGGCGGTTGCATCTTTGGCGGTATCAAGGTCGCGTTGCAGGCGTATGTGAACGCAAGAGCTTGAAACGGTAGGTGCTAAAGCACTGTTCTCTGTGTCTGACTGGATCTCGGTTGCGGAGATCGCTTGGTTCACAGCGACACCACGAACGTCGTCGGTTGTGGCTGAGGGCGACCGTTGCGCAGTGGCGCAGCAGGAGGTCTCTGAGGCTTTTCGCAGCGAGTAGGCGCCCTGTGAACGCTCCGTCGCTCTTGGTAGGGCTATCTGTGTTGCAGTCTGCTGTCAGCGCAAACACTCGTCGGGCCGACCGCATAGGGCTCGGCAGGTGACCCGCTAGCCCGGAGCGAGGATGAAGGTTGCAACGACGTGCGAAACGTCACTCGCTGTTGCAGAGGTTCTCCGCGGCTTCCTCGGGGATCACTGGCGAGGAGAGTAACCCGAGGTAAAGGCTCAAGTGACACGGTCTAGGTGTAGGCCTCCGAGAGCTGGGTGAGCTGCCACTCGTCTCTCACACCGATACGGCGAGCATCGGCAGTAGTGGGTGACTTTGAGAGCTTCCTTGTTAGGTGTGTCGCTGCGTGAGTTGGGATATGGATAGGACTGATCTCTGACTACGTGGCCTCGTAGTTGCGTTGCGGCGGTCTGGCAGTCAGAGATGAATGAAGGGGTTCTCGATGAGATGCGGGTCATGGATCTCGATCTTCCTTCTCTCGGTGTAGCACATCGGTTGGGAGGGTTCTCGTACGGTGATCCGACCATCGCAGTTAGCTGGAAGAGCCTGTTACGAGCCATAAGCCTCCGTGTTCAGGCCTGTGAAGAGTACGCATGTCGGTTGGCGTTGAAGTGAGTTGCAGCATCACAGAGTCGAGCCGTGCCGTCTTCCCAGAGGGGTCGGTAGCGTGCTCTCCGATGCGCTATGCGTACGACCGAGCATAGAGAGTATTTGGGCGGTGTGGAGTGGGGTAGTGGGAGGTCTCGTTGAGCGACGGTGTTCGATATGTGGCAGAGAGCAGGTTGAGATGCCTACTACCTGGTGCCTCCCATGGAAGGTTCCGGTCTACCTGACGAGCGTCCTTGTGGGCTGGTGGTGTTGGGGATAGTCGTACTAGTCCTCGTGCGTTGGCTTGCACCATAGTGTCCTGGCCGTGTATGCACTTCGTGCGACTTGGTCGGTTCTTCTCATGCGTTGGTATTGATGGTCTGGAACGATCTCTGCCTCGATCGATGCGTGCTGTTACGGGGGCGATTGCCGATCCGAGCCCTCACAGAACGTGTCTAGGGGCGGTCTTGACTTCTGATAGGAGTATCTCTGAGATCTCAGTGTCCGAGAAGCTCTGACCAGTCCGGTGGCGATTCGTGGCACACGTTGCGTTCGTGCCGCTGCATGTCCTTTAAGAATCAATGTATTGCTTCCAGGAAGAGCTCTCAGGCTTGGTCGGGTGCGATTCGAGCAGCAACCGAGCGGCCAGAGTCGAGAGAAGTCTTCACGATCCCATGGAGCGCAGAGCGCCAAGGTGGAGACTGGGGTGGTCGTGAGTCTCGTCGCAAACGCCCCACTGGTATCGTTCCGTGTCGACAAGACGCACGACGAAACGCTCAAGAGGCCCTGCTCTCTCAGGCACGAGTCGGAGGGTTGGCGTCATTGGCATCGGTGTGCAAGGGTAGGTGAGCTTGTGATCTCTCCCTGTGGAGGAACGGTCGGACCGAGCGTGGGTTGTGGTCGTTGCGCTCCAACTCGTTGGTTCCATGAGTTGAGATGTTATGGCGGAGGTGCGCTTGAGTATCTGAACACGCGACCTGTGCTGGTCGGATGGAGCGAGAGCTATCTGCCCGGTCTGTGAGACTGGCACGAAGAAGCCTGTGTAGTTCTGCGAACTCTCGTCGACGTGAGAGTATCGTTCGGATAGGGTGAGATGGTCTTTGTTGGTCATGACGCAGGTCGTCCTGAATGGGCCTGTCGATAGACCGCCTGATCAAGGGAGATTACCCAAGTGAGTGCCGGGCCATTTGATCAAGATTCGTGGTTGACGCCGAGTTTGTTGAAGGTTCCAGAGAGATTGACGGACGTGAGCCCTTGGCATGGCCACTTACCCCTTGCGCTTTGGATCATGGAGGCAGCGGAACCGTCGATCTTCGTTGAACTCGGAACCCATAAGGGCGACTCGTACGCTGCATTTTGTCAAAGCGTTCAAGAGCACGGGCTTGCCAGCAGCTGTTACGCCGTTGACTCGTGGATGGGAGACGAGCACTCTGGTCTCTACGGAGAAGACGTATATCAAGAGCTCTTCGCTTACAACCAACGTCGCTTTGGAACGTTCTCGACGCTCTTGCGGATGATGTTTGAAGACGCACTGCACTACTTCGATGACGGAACGATCGACCTCCTGCACATCGATGGCTATCACACCTACGAAGCCGTGCGCGATGACTTTGCGAAGTGGCTTCCCAAACTTTCGGGCCGAGGTGTTGTGCTCTTCCACGATGTGGCGGTGCGCGAACGAGGTTTTGGGGTCTGGCGGTTTTGGCACGAGATCTCAGAGCAGTACCCGAGTGTGACGTTCACGCACTCCAACGGACTGGGTCTCCTCGGAGTCGGCGCGGAGATTCCTTCCAGGGTACGCCTGATGATCGAGGCGTACCAGAAAGATCCAGCGAGCGTAACCGGTCTTGTAGCGGCACTCGGAGCTCGATGTCAGCTGCTTGGGCAGAATGCCGTGCTTCGCTCGACGGAAGAGCAACTGAGAGCCCAGGTTGCTGAGCAAGCTACCAAGGTCCAGCTCCTTACCGATGAGCGCTATCACCTCACGAAGGATCTCACTGCCCACAAGGAGCTTGTGGACGCCATGTACGTAGAGATCGGAGACCTCAAGGAGCGGCTCGCCCAGGCGGATCTCGATGCCGCTCGGGAGAGTTTAAAGGTCATCGCTGCGGTTGAAGAGAAGAAGGAGATTCTCAACTCTGAGGCGTGGCGTATTACGGGGCCGCTCCGATCGTCTGTGTTGCTTGCTCGTCGCTTGCAAGGATGGAGGCGATTTATCGATCTTGCGACCCCGCGGTTGACGCCTTGGTTCAACGTTGCGACGGAAACGATCGTTGGTACACCGGTGGCACTGGGTGGCAAGGCGCGCTACGTTCTCGAGCCGCCGCTGCCATCTCCCGGCTGGTACGTACTCGAAGTCGAGATCTCGGAGTGTTCAGAGATGCGCAACCTGAGGGCTCACATCGTTGCAGAGACTCATAGCGGGGAGCGCTTTAGTCAACAAGAGCCCTCGAGGGTCTCAGGCAATCGGGTTTCGGTTCTCTTTCATACCAACCAAGATGTGGCGCGTCTTGAGCTCTTGATCTTTGGTGTCACC
>JAJYZP010000021.1 GCA_021799875.1 Actinomycetes bacterium
CGGAGTCGATTGCACCGTTCCAACGCTCGGACTCTAGTGGCCGAGATGAAGGCTCTTCGAGCTCACGACGAGGCACGATCTCTGAGGCCCCAAGCAGTCGGAGATAGGGCTCTTCCTCGGTCCGACCGGTCGACGCAGAGACCCGATAACCGAGCGTGCTGAGCAATGACACAGCAACCGATCCAACCCCTCCAGCAGCGCCGGTCACGAGCGTCGCGTCGTCGCTCGGAACCAACCCATGGGCCTCGAGCGCCATCACGCCGAGCATCGCCGTGAGACCCGCAGTGCCGAGAGCCATAGCGTCAAAAGCGCTGAGTCGATCCGGAAGCGGGACGATCCATGAGGCGTCGACTCGTGCGTACTGCGCGTACCCCCCAAAGGAGATCTCTCCCATGCGAAACCCGGTGACGATGACCTTGTCACCCTGGGACCATAACGGCGATCTACTTTCGACAACCTCTCCAACGAGGTCGACGCCTGGAACGTGGGGATAGGTCCGGACGATCCTCCCAATTCCGGCCATGACCATGCCGTCTTTGTAGTTCAGCGTCGAGTAGAGCACTCGAATCGTCACATCACGGTCGGGCAACATCTCCATCTCGATCTCTTCGACGCAAGCCCGTACTCCGTCTTCACTCTCTCGTACTACCACCGCCGCAAAAGTCACTCCGAAACCCTCTCTCCTCTTAGCGGTCCTAACGCAACCAGATTCAACCGATCACGACCGAAAGCTCGAACGACGAATATGATTCGCCGCACCCTAAAGCACCCACATGTGCTACGTCGCACCTGCTGGTCTGGTCTACCAGCGCTCTTGTGTCCTCAGACTTACTCATGGATCAAGGGGTCCGCCTGGCTTCTCCACTGAATCGCAAAGTCGAGAAAAAATGGTAAGACCTCAGGGTTCGCTACGGCTCCTCTATTCATCGCCTTGGAGCTCTCCACCCCGAGGAGGAGCTTACGAATCGGAACTTCGAGCTTCTTGCCATTAAGGGTCACCGGCACCCCTGGTACTGCAATGATCTCGTCGGGCACATGTCGTTTGGAGAGACCTTGAGCAACCCTCCGACGAATCTCGGATTCCAACTCACTACTGACGCTGTCACCTCGGTTCTCGAGTTCGACAAAGCAGAGTAGCTTGCCTTCACGGCCGAGGTAGCTGGTGTCGATAACGAGAGCGCTGCTCACTTCCGCTATCGACTCAACGACGCTGTAAAACTCAGCGGTCCCCATACGAATCCCGCCTCGGTTGAGCGTCGAATCCGAGCGTCCAGAGATGACCGAACTACCGTCTTGATAGAGCGTAATCCAGTCTCCATGCCGCCAGACTCCGGGAAAATAGGAGAAGTAGGTCTCGTGGAGGCGCGCACGCGTATCGTCACCGTAGAGTGCTACCGGCATAGACGGCATCGGCTTCGTAATCACCAGCTCGCCTACCTCACCGACGAGAACCGACCCATCTTCATCGTAGGCTTCGACCGCAGCACCCAGCGCCCGGGTACTCAAACGACCCTCGAGAGTAGGGTGCCATGGCGACGAGCCGAGCATAGAGGTACAGAGATCGGTCCCTCCGGAGCAGGAAACGATCGCCCTTTCAGGTGCTGCAATCTCTGCCACCCAACGAAAAGTCTCGGCATCTAACGGTGCCCCGGTTGAACCAACCGTTTGCAGACGGTCCAAGGCGTAGAGCTTCGATGGTTCAAGTCCGCGTCGACGGCATGCTGTGAGGTAAGGAGCAGAGCTGCCAAAGTAGGTGACTCCCAAGGAGTCCACGATCTGCCACAGGACCTCTGGAGTCGGAGCGGTCGGCGATCCATCATAGAGGACGATATCGGAGCCGACCAATAATCCGCCAACGAGAAAGTTCCACATCATCCAACCGGTCGAGGTGTACCAGAGAAACCGAGATGCAGGTCCGAGGTCCGACTGGAGTCCTAAGACCTTAAGATGCTCGAGCAGGATTCCGCCGTGACTTTGAACGATCGGCTTTGGCAGGCCGGTCGTGCCAGAAGAGTACAGGATCCACAGTGGATCGGAGAAGGAGACTGGGGCAAAGTCAAGGGCACGACCACCGTGGAGATTATCGGAGAACCGAACGAGCTGAATCGGCATCGATGGAGCTTCGAGATCTGGAGCGAGATTCGCTACCCAAACGACCGCAGTGAGAGACGGGAGAGCGGCCACGATGTGCCCCACTTCGCTTCGTCTATCGAACTCCTTGCCCCCATAGACGTAGCCATCTGAGGCGATCAAGACCTTGGGCTCGATCTGAGCAAAGCGGTCGATCACAGCCACCGACCCAAACTCTGGTGCGCAACAGGACCAGACCGCCCCGAGCGACGCGCACGCCAAGAGCGCAACTACGGTTTCAAAGATATTGGGGAGATATCCCGCTACTCGGTCGCCCCGCGTGACTCCTAGATGCTCCAAGAGTTCGGCGACGCGCCGTACCTCCTCTTTGAGCTCCGAGCGAGTATGGTGCTGCCCGGTTAGCGAGCGCTCACTGGTGCAGATGATGAGCGAGTCGTTCACATCGAGAGCTCTACGAAAGGCGTTCTCGGCATAGTTACAAGTCGTGCCTTCGAACCACTTCACATCTTCAATCGTCTCTCCCCGCAAGACCTGCGGACCCTCTTTCGGATGAGCACCCACGACCTCGAAGAAGTCCCAGACGCCAAGCCAGAATCGCTCGAGATCAGAGATCGACGCACGATAGAGCTGATCGTAGAGTGCAACTGAGGGAGGCTGAGAGGCTAGACCTGGAAGAAACTGGCGCGTAAACCGGGTCAACTGCGCATCGTACATCGACGGTAACGTCGGACGGTAGAGCACACGAGCCACCGTCGGTGTTTCCGAGTCGCTCCTCTTTGCGTCATTCATGATTGCGCCTTCATGGTTGAGTACCGCCTATCACCACAGCTCCCGTCAACTTCGCTACCTCGATACACGCCGATGGCATCAACTCAGCGAAGTTCCGCGTGTACGATCACGATATCTGACCAGTTCACGCGTCGTCACCGACCTCCTTGGAGATTGGATCCTCTCGTTCGCTCGCATCGCCCTCGCGAAGACCAAGCGCAACGGAGTTCACGAGAGATAGAGCCTTGTCCAGCGATCGACGAGCCCGCGCGAGTCGCTTCTCTAGCGTTGAGAGGTTCACGTCGTTCATTCGAACCGCCTCTCGTAACATTGCGAACTGGACGTCTCCGAGATCTCCGCCGAGCGCATCGATCGAGTTCGAAATATCGGAAAGACGTTCACCGTAGTCCACGCTGTCACGATAGTCTCTCTGACACAGTGTTGCGAAGCCACAAGTGCTTAGCGAGAGGAGCCGAAGACGAACATGGGTACAGCGCAAACTCCCCTCCACGACGCAGTTATCGTCATCACCGGCTCAACGTCGGGCATCGGACGAGCGATGGCGCAGGAGCTCTCGACACTCGGCGCGTCGATCATCGTCAACTCTTCAAATCATCACGACGAAGGTCAACGACTTGCAAGTGAGCTACCTCACTCCCTTTACGTCGGAGGTTCGATCACCGAAGAAGGCTTTGCGAGCCACTTCATTGAAGAGGTCATCCAACACTATGGCCGACTCGATGTGCTTATCAACAATGCTGCCACCACAAAAGTCATTCCACATCGAGACTTACTCCAAGCGGATCGAGCCACGTGGCGGACCATATTTGAAACAAACGTTTTTGCGACCTTCGATCTTATCACGCACGCAGCGCCGCACCTCAAGGAGTCCAAGGGCCAGATTCTCAACGTCGCCTCGCTCGCAGGAATTCGCCCAACCGGCAGCTCTATCCCGTATGCAGCCTCAAAAGCGGCACTCATTCACGTCACCACGCTGCTCGCCGCAGCGCTTGCTCCTGAAGTTAGGGTCAACGCAGTGGCGCCTGGACTCGTAGACACTCCGTGGACCGAGGATTGGGACGCCGTACGTGCTCAATACCAGCGCACCGCACCGCTCCAACGATCCGCAACCCCACAAGATGTCTCCCACCTTGTGACCGCCTTGATCCAAACTCCATACCTTACTGGAGCGATCGTACCTCTCGACGGCGGTATGGGCCTCGTGCGCTAAGGAGATCGTTGACACAATAACGCTGAGCGCAACTCTTTGACGGGTCACGGCCGATCAACCCAACTACGAGATGGCTCTGCCGACCAGCAGGCTCTCTATTAATCTCACCGCTCTTCACATCGCGCCGCGCCGATCCCTACGTCGGTCATACCTGGGACACTACGACTCCGTCGTCACTCATCTCCAAGAAGAGATCGAACCACAAACAGCACGCACCTCAGTGAAGGACGACCGCAAGGGATCGTTCACACAATCTCAAGCGCTCATCTTCTCAAGAGCAACGAGCAGATACCGCGCGCACCTATCCCGGGGAAGCGCTCTGTCGACCGTTACGATCAGCGCTCAGACCGCACCTCGACAATCTCGAAATCGCCGTCGGCAAAACCGGCGCGCAAGACCTTCTTGTCAAACTTCCCTACCGAAGTCTTTGGGATCTCGGTCACAAAGGTCCAACGCTCCGGAAGCCACCACTTTGCAACCCGACCCTCGAGATGAGCAAGAAGCTCCTCGACCGTTACCTCCTCACCTTCGGCTACCACGATGCACGCCATAGGCCGTTCGTCCCATCGTGGGTCGGGCACCGATATGACCGAGGCCTCAAATACCTTCGGATGAGCCATGAGAGCATTCTCGAGCTCCACCGAGGAGATCCATTCGCCGCCGGACTTGATGACGTCTTTTGTTCGATCCACGATCCGAACGTACCCTTCACTATCGATCGTGGCCATATCACCGGTCCGCAACCAGCCATCGTGAAAGGAATCTTGCGACGTGGAGTGGTAGTACGATCCAGTTATCCACGGCCCCCGAACCTCGAGCTCCCCGATACCCATCCCATCGTGGGCAACAACCTTACCAGAGAGGTCACAGATCCGCGTCTCGACTCCGGGGACCGCTCGGCCAGCCGTCACGAGGTATCGTAGGGCCTCCTCCTTCGGTGTGTTGGGAGGAGGAATCGCTAAAGTACAGACCGGAGAGGTCTCAGTCATGCCCCAGCCTTGAATGAGCTGCAGATCGAAGCGTTCGGAGAACTCTTCGATGAGTGCTTGGGGCACCGCCGAGCCCCCTGCCGAGACGAGTCGTAGGCAGCTAAGGTCGACCTCCGGATGCAACCGGCAGTAGCGTAGCACATCGTTCCAGATCGTTGGAACTCCGCAAGCCATGGTTGGATTGAGGCGCTGGATCATGTCGACCAAAGGCTCCGCCTGGAGATGGCGCGTCGGCAGGACCAGGTCAGCTCCAGCAAGAAACGCAGCGTAGGGAAGCCCCCAAGCATTGGCGTGAAACATTGGAACGATGACGAGCGCCCGATCGACCGCCGTGATGCCAAGGGTACTCGCTGAGATAGCCGTAAGAGAGTGGAGATAGGTCGATCGATGGGAATATACGACTCCTTTCGGGTTACCGGTCGTACCGGAGGTGTAACACATGGCCGCAGCGGAGCGTTCATCGACCTCAGGCCATGCGTACTGCGTCGGCCGCCCAGCGAGCAGGTTCTCGTAAGAGTGCACCTCAATACCGAGGTTACGAATGGCCGAACCATCGCCCTCACCAATGACGACGACCGCTCGAACGCTCGGTGTCTCGGGAAGAATGCGCTCCAGCAGTCCGAGCAGCATTGCGTCGCAGAGAATGACGGTATCTTCTGCGTCGTTGATCACGAACTTCAGCTGGTCCACAAAGAGGCGTACATTGAGCGTATGTAAGACGGCTCCCATCGATGCGACGGCGTGATACGCCTCAAGATGTTCCGCGTGATTAAAGCAGAAGGTACCGACCCGATCCCCGGGACCGATGCCAAGACTCTCCAACCCGTGCGCGAGCTGTGCGGCCCTCAGACCGATCTCACGATAGGTGCGCTCTTGGACAAGTCCATCTCGGTAGGTAAAGACCTTAGAGTCTGGATACGTCGTCACCCCATACGTCAAGATCGTTGCGACCGTCAGCTGCCGCTCCTGCATAGTGCTCAGCACTTTCGCCCCCTAACAACCGATACTCAATACGTACGAAACGTCGGACAGCTCCTGGCGGTCGCACAGCTCAATCTCTCATCAGCGTAGATCTCGTCAGTTACTCAATCACTACAAACCAAGCGCCGGAGTAACAAACATAAGAAAAGCTATCGCCCTGGGAAGCGGAGTTCAACGCGCCAGCCCGACTCCCAACACCCAAGGCGACGAGCCGAACCCTCCGTCTCTGACCACCCTCTCTTCAGAGTCGACAACAAACGAGCAGCAAGATCAATACTGAGCACGAAGAGCGCGCTATCGCGGCAGCTACGTCGGCACCGACCCTGTCTCCTACGATTCCTGCGACTTACGCAGCACAGTACTTTGCCGACCTTCGCTTCGTAACTTGTGCAGGTCGAACAACGAGGTCGCAAACCGTACCGTCTTAAGGCGCTACTTGGGACCGAGAGAGATCGAGCGCAAATACAAGGACAAAGAAGGAACCGTCACTTCGCTCTACCCGGACGCAAGATCGATGAGCGACTGAGGACGATACAGCAAGCTTTCGACCAACTCGTGTGACTTGCCGATGCGACGATTTGAGCCGGAGTCCCAGATAAAAAGAATCGTGGCCCAGCTCCCTTACAGAGAGCCAGACCACGATACGTACCCACCGGGCGACAATACCGCTTGGTGATTGAACTCACCTACAGTTTCAGCCGGGCGCTGTGGAGATATGGATCACCGAGGTGCTATGAGCGCTACGGAGCAGCAACATCTTTCCTTGGTGTGCTGGCAACAACGATTCGAGTCGCCTCTGCCAGCAAGTGATCCTCTTCTGAAATGTCCTCTAGAGATCGACCTGCCGTCTCTGGTATGAGGAGCGTCAGCAACATACCAAGCACAGCCATACCCGCAGCAAACTCCAGCGCTCCTCCAGTTCCAAAGGCGGAGGAGATATGAGGGAAGAAGTACACACCCAAGAACGCACCGAATTTTGCGAGTCCAGCAGAGACCCCGTGGCCAGTCGTTCGCGCTGACGTTGGATAGCACTCCGCTGAGAGGACGAAGGTCGTGGTGTTAGGACCGAACTCTGCAAAGAAGTAGCTGAAGCCAAAGAGTAGCAAGAACGGTGTGATCACCGTAGTCACGCCAGGGATGACTCCGATGAGGAGGAAAGCCAATCCCATGAGCGGGAACGAGATCAACTGGAGCTTCCGGTGCCCGATTCGATCCATGAAGTGAGCTGCAAGATAGTACCCAGGCACAGCAGCGATGCTAAAGACTATGAGGTTGAATGCAAGCGACTGTTCAATCGTAGATCCTGCACCCAACACCGACTTCACAAGGAGTGGCGCTGAGACGGAGTTTCCGTAGTACGCATAGTCAAAGACGAACCACGAACCCGCTGTACCGATCAGAGCCAACAGGTACCGACGGTTCGTAATAAACTCCCGAAAGCTCAGCTTTGCGACGGCACGCGCCGTTGTAGGACGAATCTCTCCATCGGTGAAGTTCGCAATCTCGGCGAGCTTCTCTTTGGTCTCTAGTCCCATCATGGCAAGGTATCGGGGAGACTCAGGCATCTTCCGGCGAGAGTAGAGCACCATCGCAGACGGAACCGCACCGAGTGCCAAGATGATTCGCCACACGTCATTCGGATTGATACCAGAGGTGAGGAGCGCAAGTCCAACTGCGTATCCCACGACCGTACCGAGAGCCTGCATAGCAAAGACCAGGCCAACGAGACGGCCTCGATTCTTTCGGTTCGAGTACTCACTCATAATGACAGCGGAAACCGGATAGTCGCCACCAACGCCAAGACCCAAGATGAATCGAAACACGATCAGCAGCACAACGTTCGGCGAGAGCGCCGACGCTAAGGCAGCAACTACCATGATTGCGGCTTCGAGCCCGTAGATCTTCTTTCGCCCGACCTTGTCTGCGATTCGACCGTAGACGATCGCTCCAATAAAGGCCCCGAGTAGCGTCATGGAGTTGATCAGACCGGTCTGCGTTGAGTCAAGGTTCCACTGCTTTGCGATGAGAGCGGAGGCCGTTCCGATGATGAACAAGTCGTATGCATCAGTGAAGAAACCCATCCCCGAGGTGAAGATGATCTTCGAGTGAAATCGAGAAAGTGGAGCCTCATTCAGCTCCTCGATCAAGTCCGTTCCGGACTGTTGATCCATGATCCAACCTTTCAAAGCACACTGCCACATGGACGCACGACGTTACGAGCGCAGTGAGATTCTCACTCATCAAGGTCTCAGAGAGCTAAAACACTTCTAAATGATATGAAAACACTTGGTTACATTTCGGTAACAGACTCCGAGATCCCCAAAGAAACCTGAAGTAACCGCCAAGATCACAGTCCGCAGTCGTCAAACTCGTCATCGAGCTTGAGCGTTCGATCTCGTAGAGGGGCTCGAGGACTTTAGAAGTGACATAACATGACTGAGGCATGAAGTACGACTACGACGTGGTCATCGTTGGTGGTGGCATCGCTGGGCTTACGCTAGCCGACCAACTCAGCCGAAGGCAGATTTCACTCACGCTCTACCAGCCGCACTCGGGACCAAGAAGTTCCGACGTTGCCGCTGGGATGCTTGCCCCTTCTTCTGAGATCACCTTCTTCGCCCCGGACGAGGCGGCCGTCTTTCTCGAGGCACGCAACTACTGGGATGACTTTGCCCCTCGCCTCGAACGCGACGCAGGCGCGAAGATCTACTTTGACAAAACTGGCACGCTTCTCATCGCTGCTACACCCGGAGATCTGCAAGACCTCAAACGCACCCACGACTTTCTCCGAGGTCTCGGTATCGAGCTCGAGCCACTTACCCTCGCTCAGACGCGCGCGATCGAACCATCGATAGCTCCACGCCTTGCAGGAGCTCTCCGGAGCGAGATCGATGTGCAGGTCGACAATCGATCGGTTCTGGTTGCTCTCGACTCCGTGATACGAGACCGGGGCGTAACGGTGCGAGACGCTCAGGTAACCTCGCTGAGCTTCCACGATCACGTCTGGACCGTTACCGATGAACTCACAACAACGGTCACTGCGCGTAAGGTCGTCGTTGCCACCGGTGCCGCTGATCTCTCCCTCCTCTTGGGCGAGGCCACGCTCTCCCGTCTCGAGATTCCAAAGGTGCGCGGCGTCAAAGGAGACATACTTCGCCTCAAGCCGATCACAGGATTCGAGGGACCGCTCCACGTGCTGCGCTCCATTGTCGAAGGGCGATGGTCTTACATAGTGCCTCGGAGTCACGGTGAGATCGTCGTTGGAGCATCGATGGAGGAGAGACCTCCGGGTCAGGGGCCGCGAGTCGGCGCAGTCTTCGAGCTACTTCGAGACTCCACGACCATCGTCCCAGAGCTCCGAGAGACCGAGCTTTGCGAAGTCCGGACCGGCTATCGCCCGGCAACGGCCGACGCACGACCTTTGGTTGGTGCCACAGGGGTTGAGGGCCTCTACATCAACACGGCACATTTTCGCCACGGCTTTCTGCTCGCCCCTTACACCTCATACCTTTTAGCTGAGATGATCGCTGAGGAACGTGGCGCTCTGAGTGCGTTCGATGATATGGTGAAACCACAACGTCGTCCAAACACGGTCTCCTAACGCGACCTACCGGCCTCCCATGGAGGGAGCACGGAAGCAAGAATTTGACCGCAAACACATCGGAGCGCGCAGGATCAATGACTACAGGCAAGAGTTTGACGGAATCAAAAGACGCTGACGAGAGCCAAGGTCTCGAGTTACCTATCACCATCAACGGAGAACCGGCCAAAATTCTCGATGGTGAAGTGCTCGACCAGCTACTGACGAGATACAACCTTCCCTCTAAGGGTGTGGCCGTTGCAGTTGATGGTGAGCTTGTACTCCGCTCACAGTGGTCCACGACCTGGCTCAGTCCAGGTAGCTCCGTCGAGATCGTTACGATAGTCCAAGGTGGATAGTGTCCACGACGATGAAAGTAGTACCGATGAACAGCGAGAACGAGAGTCGAGGTCATCCGAGAGCAATGGAACCAGCTCCACTTCACATCGGTGACCTTGTGCTCAAATCGAGGTTGATCGTAGGAACCGGTGGAGCACCCTCGCATCAAAGCATTATCGATATCATTAAGGCCTCTGAGACCGAGCTCGTAACGGTCGCAATTCGTAGGTTCGATCCAACCGGCTCCGGCAGCGGCCTCTTCGAGACGCTACAACCTCTCGGAGTACACATTCTCCCCAACACCGCCGGTTGCTTTAGCGCCCGAGAGGCCGTCAGAACCGCAGAGCTCGCGCGTGAGGCGCTTGAGACCAACAATGTGAAGCTCGAAGTAGTGGCAGACGACACCTCTTTACGCCCAGACCCGCTCGAGCTCGTCGATGCTGCACGAGACCTCGTGGCTCGTGGTTTTCACGTCTTCGCCTACACCAACGATGACCCAGTACTCGGTGCCCACCTCGAAGGAGTCGGAGTTACAGCGGTCATGCCTCTCGGATCACCGATCGGGTCCGGTCTCGGTATCTTGAACCCCAGCAATATTGTGGCAATGCGTAACCTAATTAGCGTCCCACTCATCCTCGACGCAGGCATCGGCACCGCTTCAGATGCCGCTCTCGCAATGGAGCTCGGCTGCGACGGAGTCCTTGTTGCATCGGCGATCACCCGAGCAGTCGATCCAATCGCAATGGCACGTGCAATGTCGCTCGGAGTACGAGCCGGATTCGAGGCTCAGAGAGCAGGGAGGATCCCTCGTCGCCAGGACGCGCTAGCCTCCACTGCGCAAGAGGGAATCGCAATGCTGTCGGATCGGTAGTGGCAGCCCTGCAGAGCACTGGAGTTCAGACAATCAGAGGAAGAGGAGCGTAAGGCCGCCATGGTGGATACGATAGCTCACCGCAGCCCTCCCGTAGCGTTATCGATCGCAGGATCAGACTCTGGCGGAGGAGCCGGGATACAAGCTGATCTGAAGACTTTTGCAGCGCATCACGTCTTTGGGACGACCGCCATCACTGCGGTGACTGCGCAAAATACACAAGGCGTGCAGAGGATCGCCATCCTCGACGTGGAGGTTATCCTTGCGCAGATCACGTCCGTCACTGGGGACTTTTCGGTCCGTGGCACCAAGACCGGGATGCTCGCTACGAAAGAGATCGTCTCAGCCGTTGGGCAGGTTGCTAGGCACGGCTCACTACCTCGTCTCGTTGTCGATCCCGTCATGGTCGCAGCATCTGGGGATCGCCTTCTCAGCCCCGGAGCGATCGACGCATACGCTACTGATCTCCTACCTCACGCTCTCCTCGTCACCCCGAATATTCCAGAGGCGGAAGTGCTCTCGGAGATGACGATTCTAAACCCAGACCACATGGTTGAAGCTGCAAGAAAGATTCTCGCTTTCGGCGTTGGCCACGTCCTCATCAAAGGAGGGCACCTAGCCAACACCGACGAATCGTCGGACATCTATGTCTCGAGGAGCGAGGTCGTCACCTTCGTCGGTGCACGCATTCCCAATGCGCATTCACACGGCACCGGGTGTACGCTCTCAGCGGCAATAGTCTCAAATCTCGTCCGAGGAGAGAGCCTCCTCCCAGCTATTGAAGGTGCCAAGCGATACATCAACGCCGCTCTCCATGGATCGCTCTCCTGGGTCTTAGGTCACGGGAACGGACCACTCGACCATTTTGCCCACATCCGCCATCACCGATAGCACCGAACTCACAACTCAGCTGTGCACAGATGCCGAATCGCAGTGACGGTCAAAAGACCTTCCAAGCTCACAAGGGAGGTCTCAAAAGTAGGCCACCATCGTCGCTGAGACCTCAACCGTCGACGAGGTCGATAACAGAGCATGGCAGATCTGGAAACTCGTTCTTCAACGAGAAAAAGAGATCACGTTCTCGTTCGTGACAGGTGAGGTAGAGGATTTGGCGGGACCGAGCGAGGTCCAGCAGCGTTAGGAAGATCGCTCTCAGACGGCTCTCATCGGTGCTCACGGCTACGTCATCCAAGATGATCGGAAGAACGTAGCGAGGAGAGATAATGACCTCAAGATATGCAAGCCGCAACGCAAGAATCAGCTGGTTACGAGTGCCCAGAGAGAGCTCGGTGACACGCTTTCGACCGGTCGGGCGCTCTGCACTTGCAACACCTTCGACCTCAAACTCACGCTCGGCAGTCAAGACGATTCCGCCATATCGGCCGGCGCTGAACGAGTGGAAGAGCTGCGCCGCCCGTGCGATCACCTTCGGTTGAACCTCAAGCTCGTATCGAGCGTGAGCACTTTGAAGCATGTGAGCAGCGCTGGTCATACGCAAGTAGTCGAGTGTCAACTCGCGTAGTTCGACACAGACTGCTTCATACTCATTCTCCAGAGCCACCAACGAGCTCGCCTCGAGCCTGGTAAGCTCGCCTGAAACCCGCTCAGCCTCTTGGCGAGAGGCATTGATCACAGCTCGCACACGAGCGATCTCGGTCTCGCACTCGTTGATGCGTTGTTGAAGCTCTCGAGTTGGCTCAGGTCCGACCAGTGAGATCCTCTCAGGAGAGAAGAGTTCGCCGAGTCTGCGTCGCTCGGACTCTAAGACCGCCTGAGAGGCACCGAGACGGTCACGGAAGCTCAACTCCTCGCGGAGTTCTTCGTGAAGGAGCTCTGCCCGGACCGCACTGCGTTCGGGCAGAGTAGTGGCGAGAAGCTCTTCGAGGTGGACCCAGAGCGAAGCGAGCTCATGCTCAAGTTCGTTGCTAGCTCTCTCACTATTGCTGATTTGCACCGTCAGATTCTCAATGGTGGTCGATGCGTAGTCCATCGATCGGATCCAACCATCGAGTTCAGAGACGAGGCCAGGGGGATCGAGAAGCTGAAGTGCTAGCCCTCCTAAACCTGGACGCAGGCGCAGGAGATCTCTCGCTTCGACCTGCCCACGCTCGAGTCGATCACTAGCGCTGCCCACCTGTGCCCTTAAGTGGTCACATCGCGCTTCTAGGCTGGAGACCTCGCGAACACACTCAAGTAACACTCGAGCGGAGGTGACTTCGTTTCGTTCAATCCCGAGAGATGCAAGAAGCTCGATCCTTCGCCTCTGTGCGTCGTCAACTCCTCGTGCGGCGACGCTCTGCCGCTCAAGCAAGCTGGCGTAGCGCTCTTGCTTGGCGGCAATCTCTCCGCACCGACTATCAATCCTCGTGCGTTCCTCCGACAAGTTAGCCACGAGCGAGCGAACTACCACCTCGCTCTGGGGACTCAACGGATCCTCGACCCCAAGCATCGTTCCGAGCTCTTTCAGAGTCAAGGCAGCATCGAGAGCTGCGGCTTCGTCTGCTGAGCGCTCTGACCGATCTTCCGTGCGGCGTCGAGGGCTTGTGCCTCGCCAGATCACGGTCACTCCGCACACCGCACACGCCAGCGCAAGCACCATAACCACAGCAAATACGGCTCGCGTTGTCCACAGCACACCCGCAAGCATTGCCAAGATGAGCAGAGCCACCCCGGTTACCACGACCCCTCGGCGCACCCGCTCAACGTCGAGATCTCGACCGGTGCGCTCCTTAACATGAGAGAGCACGAGCCGACCACTCTCAAGTGCACCTACGAAGGATTGAGCTAGAGCCAGTCTTGCAACTACCTTGCGTCGAGACTCTTCGAGAGAATCCAGTTCGAGCTGGCTCTCAACTTGAGACGACTCTCCTCCTACCCCACGATCGAGCGCTTGTCTCAACTCTGCCTCTACGGTCTGTTGAAGACGAACTGCATCGAGAACCTCGCTATCGCAGCGCTCTGCCATCTCGAGATCCTCACGCGAAAGAGGCCGAATCTGTGCTATCGAGAGATCAGGTCCGGCGAAACCGGCATCTCTCCTCGCTTCCGAGAGGAGCGTCTCAGCCGAAGCAAGCTCACGGCCCAAATCACGCAGACTCTCCCACTGCACCACCAGCGTCGGCGCACGAGTCAGCGTCACAACACGCTCACGAACTTCTGCAATCGGTAGGCTCTGTTGCAGACGCGCACGCTCTCGAAGGAGGTCCTCTCGAGCACTGTGCTCCTCTTGGAGTGTCCCAAATCGTTGGAGTACAACCTTTATCGAATCGAAGGCTGCAGTAAGATTGCGCTCGAGCAGTGTTGCAAGGTGAAGACGAAGTAGAGAGACGTTGTCAGGTCGCTGCGGAAGTGACTGTAGCTGTTCTCGATAGCGTTGTAACGCAACGAGATCGGCGAGCTCTGTCTCGAGCTCTCGAGCTCTCTCCTCTTGGGCCACTAGTTCAACTTCAAGGTCGTGGAGAGCCCTCTCTTTCGTGGTGACCGTCCCAATCTCACGCCTTGCATTGCGGAGGGCTCTCGCCAGGTCCACCTCTCTCCCTAGTAGCGCGTTGAGAGCACCCCGAGAACGAGCTCGAGGACGGAATATCTGTGAACGATCACCTTCAAGGTGATCTAGTGCCTCTCGGACCGAACGCGCCGTATCACCAGCACTAGAGAGTCCCGTGAGATGATTCACGATTTCGTCATCGACGAGATCCCCAGAGGTCAAGAGATCCTCATAAGAGATACAAAAAAGTCTCCGATAGAGGTTTCGATCGACCGACTCTCGTAGCTCCGACAAGACCTCAAATGCTTCGCGCTCTTCAGCGGTCCTACCTGAGGTCTCAGGAGCGGTAGACCCCACAGAGACCTGTCGACCCCCAAGTGAGAGACACACGAGACCGATTGCAAGCACCGGCGGCCGTACTTTTGCATTACTACGGACCCGCGGATAGGGAAATATCCCACCTGCAATCAGCTGACGAGTTGTGGACTTGCCGGATTCGTTCGGTCCATAGATCAACGTCATTCCCGGCGATAGATCAGCAAGTGTGACTCGTCGCCCATCCCCAAGTAGATCGAGATCGGCCGAGATCACCTCAACACGCAGACTTTGACCTCTGTCAGACGTCACCACTGCTCAACTCCTTCCTCCTTGGCCTCGCTCGGCTGCTCGCCTGAGATGAGCGACACCACGAGGTCATGAGCCTGTGCATGTAGGAGGGCGAGACCTGGTTCATCGAGGCTCTCCGCTACATCGGCAAGGACGCTGGGTAGTCGCAGCGAATCGAGCGTCTCCGCTAAGAGCGGTCGCAGATCTTCCGGACTCACCGTTTGAAGAAAGCCTTCAAGAGTCTCTGCAAGACCTTCGCTTCGGGCAACTCGAGGGGTAGTTAATTCAACTGAGTCAATGTAGCGATCATCTAGTGGTGCAAGCAAGGCGTTCAGCTCACTTCGAAGTTCCGCAGCGAACGAGCGCCGTCGATGAGCAGGGCAAGGTATTTCAAGGGCAACACGCAGAACTGCAAAGGTCGCCATCGGAGGAAGCTCGTACTCTCTCACGGCAAGGAGCGACTCTTCGACTACCTGCTCGATGTCTTCATAGCTAGAGATCCGAATCGAGATCAGATCGAAGCAGACATCGCCGGTGGGAGCGAACTCGGCCGTTACCATGTCGCCATCGACCGTAACGATCGTCACTCCTTTGGGGCCTCGTTCAGAGGGCTTCAGGGAGAGACCTTGTGTGTTGCCGCTGTAGATAATCGGCGGCAACGCCTCTCGTAGAGTTGTGCGGCGGTGGATGTGTCCTAGCGCCCAATAGTCATAGTTCAATGCAATCAGCCGGTCGAGCGAGGTTGGGGCGTATCGCTCATGTTCGGAGTTCGTACCGACGCTACAGTGAAGAACACCGACCGTGAAGGCGCTCTCGTCCCGCAACGGAAACAGCGGTGTCAGATCCTCCAGTTCGTGACGAACGCCGAAGGAGACTCCGACTATGTGCACCGCCGTACCGTCAGAGGACCGTAGTTTATACGTCGCTGCCACCTTCGGTGGGAAGACTGAGACATTATCCGGCACCCTCGACTGGAGATGGTATCCATCTTCGATCGGATCGTGATTCCCTTGTGCAAGGTAAACGGTGATCCCTTCTCTCCCGAGCCGAGCGAGCTCAGTTCGTAGCACGTGTTCTCCATGAAGCCCACGACGCGGTCCGTCGTAGATGTCTCCGGCGAGGACGACAAAGTCGACCTCCCTCTCGATCGCAACGTCACAGAGGTTCTGCAGGGAACGTGTCGTAGCCAGTGCTACCCTCGCACCAACGCCGTCGTCGCTTGAGCGAAGTCCTGAAAAGGGGGTATCGAGATGGAGATCCGATGCGTGCAGAAATCGAAAACTCACAGCTTGAACTCCTCGCATACAGAGCGCTCCACGACATGACTCCTCATCACCACGACTCTCAGAACCACCACATATAGTGCACGCCCAACATCCTCATCTCAAACTCAATCGAGCTAGTAGCTACCTCCACTGTAGAAAATCCCTGTGACAAGCAAGGATCGCCCAAAGTTGACCATCGAGATTCGATCTCGTGCACCGCTATACGCCTCGGAGCGACTCTACAAAAGAAGACGAGGGTCGAACTTTAAGTCTGCCCTTGAAGACCTCGGTTAGTTAAGTATTCGCCAATCTGGTCGATAGTTACTTCACCTGACTAGCAGGACTACCCCTCGTCATGAACCTCGACAATCTACAACCACACCTTACGCTACACAACCAACTGAGCGACGAGCTCAGAGATCGGATCGCGTCACTGCTCTATCGGTCCATGGAGTACATGAGCGAGGCAATTCTGATCCAAGACAAGGACTCCGGAGTCGTCCTCCATAATCGAGCAGCGTTACAGCTCCTAGCGCCTGAGAGCGATTCGCTCATTGGCCTCCACTTTGGCCGATGGCCTTTCCGCATCGTTGACCAGTTCGGCAACCCTGCTAACCCTCGCCAACTTCCGTCCTATCGCGCTCTCGAGAGTAGAGAACCGATCGGGCCTGTGACCTTCGGTCTCGAGCGCGACAACTCTCCTACCACCTGGGTCCGAGTGAGTGCGTATCCGATGGAGACACCCGAGGGGGACCTCGTACTCTCCATCTTCAACGATCGTACCGACCTCGTTCTTGCAAACCTCAACGACTCAATATCGCGCTCGCGTTTCGACGCTCTCATGGCCGCTAGCTCCGATATCGTTGCCCTGCACGATCTCAGCGGGCGATTCATCGAGGTCTCGGGCTCTATCACCACCATCCTCGGATTCGAACGCGACGAGATTCTCGGCAAATCGCTCGAGGCATTCACGGTTCCTCCAAGCTTCCTGCGCGAGATCAACGCGAAGATGCGTTCGGCAATCATCAACGACCACCCCATCACGTTCACGTTCCCGATCGAGACAAAGCTCGGCGAAACCGTATGGTTAGAGACCACCGCTCGATCGGTTCGTCAGCCATGCTCCCAACGAGCTGATGTGGTCGTCGCAATCTCACGAGTGGTAACCGACCGAATCTCGGAGTCGCTCAAGCTCGATGAGGCACTTCGCGACTACCGCCGACTCGCAGACCATACGCCAGGTGTCTTTCTCCTCCTCATAGACAGAGATCTCTCCATCAAAATGGCCGCAGGGCCAGAAATTAAACGTCTCTGTTGGACCTCCGACAAACTCGAAGGAGCCCACATCAGAGAGATCCTTCGTTCTGATCAGGTGGAGCAGGTCGAGACGTCACTGCATCGTGCCTTAGCAGGAATTACCTCGGAGTCAACGACGACATCGGACGATGGTCATCACTACAACTTAAGTTTTGTGACCGTCCCGGCAGAAGAACCACAGGAAAATTTGGCCCTTCTCGTCGCTTCCGACATCACGGTGCAAGAGAGCGCCCTAGCAGAGCTACGTTACAGTCAAGCAGTACTTGAGACCGTTTTTAGCTACTCAGCAGTGGCAATGGCACGCATGAGTGCAAATGGCAAGATCTTTGCTGCCAACCAGACCTACTGCAGCCTCTTGGGACGGACCATCGAAGAGATCCTACACACACCGTGGGAGACCTACGTTTTCCCTGACGACGTCGTACAGCTCTACAGTTTTCTTCTCGATGCCAACCAATCCACCCAGAACTCCGCCGAGCTCGCTATCCGAATGCTCCACCACAATGGAAGTGAACTGAGCGTCCGGCTCGTCATGACTATTGTTCGTGACGATAGTGGCAGACCACACGAGTACCTTGGGCAGTGTTTCGATATCACGAACGAGATCTCATCGATCCGCGACCTTTCGGCCCTAGCAGGAGAAGATCCACTTACCAAGATCTCAAATCGCCGAGGGTTTCTGATCGCTCTCGATCAGTCGCTCTCCAAGACACCGATCGATTTGGAACTTGGAGTGCTGCTCATGATGGATCTCGACCACTTCAAATGGGTCAACGACACCTATGGCCACCAAAAAGGTGATGAGCTCCTCCAGGCCTTGGCACACGATTGGAGAGCACGACTCCGTTCACAGGATCTCTTCGGTCGCCTGGGAGGGGACGAGTTCGTGGCCTTTCTCTATCACCTCGAGGAGCCCAATGGCGTTCACGTAGCGAACGATCTCATCGAACTCTGCCGAAAGCGAGCCGAACTCATGGGAGCACCGCAGGTCTCCTGTAGCGTCGGACTCGTGCTAAGCCGAGGCGGACAGAGCGCGACCTCACTGATCGACAGCGCCGATCGGGCTCTCTACGATGCGAAACGACTGGGCCGTGGAAAGGTCGTTGTTGCCCACGAAGCTGACTCGCCTCATCACTAGCGCTCCCGCCATGACTCTCCCTCGGCAGGAGTGATTCGGCCAGCACCGTCACGCGAACGGCTCCGCAATCTCTCGCCACGACCGGGTTGGCTCCAATGGCCACGTCGAGAGAGCACGCACCGGCTCAGACTTATCGACACTTAATCACCCAAGTTCGTACATCGGTCACTCGAGAGATTTAGGAACGAGAAGAAGTCAGCGCCAGTTCGAAAGAGCCGAATGTGCTATTCCACGCCCCAATGGCCTAGCGGCGTGATAGGCATTCACGGTCTCGCCAAACGGGAGTCCTCAACTCCACTTGTTTACTCTACGCCCATCCCGTACCGCACGCTAGTACCAAGGATGCACACACCTGACCTCCTAGCGAGAGTCCCTTTCAATACGATGACCCCACCTTGAAGAGCTAAGATCACAAGCAGATCACCACCGCTTACCGCTTCGCCCAAAGGACGTGCACCCTAGGGTTGTTGAGCCCACCTAGCATGGTGTTATGGAGTGGAAGGCGGCCGGTCGCGAGTTAGCGCTCAAAACTCGACAGGGCCTCAACACCTACTTCGATCGAAGCCATATTATTGGACCCTTACGTCGCCTCCAAGGGCTCTCAATAGCAGCCGACACCTTTACGACTATCGCTCTCGCCGGCTCTCTCTTCTTCTCGATCTCACCACAAGAGGCCAAAAGCAAGGTGGCGCTCTATCTCGCTTTAACGGTCGCCCCTTTTGTCATCGTCGCACCCTTACTCGCTCCTGCTATCGACCGTGGACCTCGATTTCGACGGCGGGCGGTAATCGTCTCCGCGGTTGGTCGGATCATCGCCGTTGTCCTCATGTCATTCAACTATCGCAGCGTCCTCCTCTTTCCCGAAGCCCTCCTCGCCCTGGTCTCCTCGAAGCTCTACATGATCACCAAGGCCGCTCTCGTTCCAGACCTTCTCGGCTACGACTCGCTCGATAGGGAAAACGACCACGGACGACCGACTAAAGGCCCGACGTCGATTCTGGTAGCGACCAATGCATCACTATCCATGCTTGGTGCGATCGTAGGAGTTCTCGCTGGTGGCATTGCTGGAGCAATACTCAAAATCCCCCATCTCGGGTCCTCCTGGGTTTTTCGCATCGAACTCATACCTCTAGTAGGTATGTTGACCGAGGCGCGTCACCTGCGGCGTCGTCACCCGAGTATGCCGCCATCGACACCGGACCACCCAGGTGGGCACCATATCGTGTTTTCCGACCCCGATCAAGACGCTATAGAGCGCAAACAGTTCGACTCACGACCTGAGAAAAGTGAGCTCAGCAACTCCTCCGATGGATCGAGCCCTGGAGTCGATGGCGAGAGCACTACCATTGGCCGCTCAAAGATCAAAGGGGGATACTCGTTAGCCCTAGTTGCATCTCCCGCTATCGCTGTCCTTCGAGGAGGCGTTGGCTTCTTCACCTTCCTCCTTGCCTTCGAACTCAAACGCCACCACAGCCCGGCCTACATCTACGGTCTCGCACTCTTAGCCAGCGCCGCCGGGGCGGGACTGGCAACTCTTGTCACTCCGAAGGTGCGCCGCATCATCGCCGAACAGCAGATCCTAATCTTCGCCCTGATTCTCGAAGCCCTAGCAGCCGTGAGCGCAGCGTATAGCGGTACCATTTGGGCACAGATCGTGCTTGCCGGCCTCATCGGCCTGGTCGCTGCCGGAGGAAAGCTCGCTTTTGACGCTATCGTCCAGCACTCTGTTGCAAGCCACCACCAAGGGCGTACCTTCGCCCGAAATGAGATGAGATTTCAGTTCGCATGGGTCGTCGGCGCCCTCATTCCAACACTCGTCGCCCTGCCTCTCGTCACCGGCGATATTGTCATCGGTGCGAGCGCAATCGTTGCCTCGTTCTCATTCACCGCCGGACGCTCTGCTCTTCGATCTCGAGACGAGGAGGACGAACCGAGGCGCACGATTCACGACGATTAACAAACTCGTATAAGGTACGAGCTATGCCTATCTACGCACTTGGAGACCGAATCCCGACGATCGACCCTTCGGCCTATGTCCACCCCGACGCTGTCGTCATTGGAGACGTATGGATCGGTCCCCACGCCTCGATCTGGCCCAACGCCACCCTGAGGGGTGACTATGGGACGATCAAGATCGGGGCGCGCACCTCCATCCAGGACGGAACCGTGATTCATGCGACTGCCGAACTGCCGACGATCGTGGGTGATAACTGTGTGATTGGCCATATCGTACATCTCGAAGGCTGCACCATAGCCGACGGGTCTCTAGTGGGCTCCGGCTCGGTGGTCTTGCATCGCTGCATCGTTGAGACTGGAGCCCTTGTCGGAGCCAACGCAGTCGTAACCAACGATACGACCGTACCATCGGGAGCGATGGCTCTTGGTGTCCCAGCGCGTATTATCACAGACGCTGTCGCACCTGGCGCGTTCGAGGCAGCGGTCGCCATGTACGTTGCCAATGCAGAACGGTACCGTTCTGAACTTCGTCAAATCTCTCGATGAGCACTTGCCTCTCAACCTCGAGGGGCCCTAACATCAATTGGCCGCACCGCAAGCTTTGCGCCACGAGAACTTGAGGACCCATCGCCACTTTGTTGCGCAGGAGAACACGTCGCACCTGGCCTGAAGTTACATCAACATCCAAAACGTAGGAATCCTCCGCTCAAGAGATCAACCATCGCGAGTCGGCTTTTGATGAGATCCCCTTGACGACCGGATGTAATGGAGCTGTGTGTGCGGGTCAACGACCTTGTCTTCGAGCGAAACCAAGGCGTCTCCCCTCGACTTCGACGATGGAGATAGTCCTCCCAAAAGCATCTGAGAGCGACCTTTCATGCAGAGTTTCTGCAATCGGTCCAGACGCTATTGTGAGCCCTGCTCGCAGGAGATGAGCGTGCGTTGCAGAGGGGGGTATCTCTTCCAGGTGGTGCGTCACCACGACACTTGCGTAAGGAGTTCGAGGTCCTTGAGCAAGTTCGACGATGGTCCAGAGGAGATCCTCACGCGCACCAAGGTCAAGCCCAGCCATCACTTCATCTAAGACAACGAGATCTGGACTACCCATCATTGCCCGAGCGACAAGTACCCTCTGACGCTCCCCTTGTGACAACGAGAAAAACGGCTGGGACACTTTTTCCGCAAAACCTAGACTCGTGAGAAGCTCGAGTGCGCGACCTCGAGCCGGGCCCGTCTGCTCGTCCCAGTATGGAGCGAGCACGTTAGAGACGCCGGTCACGACCACATCGACAACGCTGAGTGACCGAGGGAACCTCTCTATCAATCCGGTCGAGACCAGGGCAATCGTACGCCGCAGGGCACGCCGATCGATACGCGTCCCCGCCTCTCCCATCCAACGACACAAACCGTGAGTGGGCAGTGTTTGAGCACTGAGAAGACCGACCAAGGTTGACTTCCCGGCACCGTTAGGCCCTAAGATCACCCACTGTTCTCCACGACGAATCGTCAACGACTGCCCGTCAAGAATCCACGATCCATCTCTCTTCACTCCGACATCGCTCAATTCAACGACGATGTCATCACCGGCAATCATGATGATCTCCAATCTCTGCAATCACGTTCACACGCGATCGTGGACACTATCTCGCTAAAGAGCTAAGACCACCACTGCCACAACCGCCAAGGCGATCCCGACAAGTTGGCGAGGTGAAACCGATGCCCCTTGGAGAAGGTATTCCAGCACAAGGGTGACCACTGGGTAGAGTGCTGTGATCGCTACGAGAGGAGCGGGATTCCGTCCCACCTTCAGCGCCAAGAAGAAGATGCCATAGCCTACGACTCCAAAGACCGCTACCCCGAGAATCGACCACGACCACACGGGCCGAACCCGAAGCGTAAAGGGAAGTACGATCAGGCCTTCGATCAGTACACTGGTCACCCACAGCCCCATCGCCGCGTGGGTGCGCGAAGCTTGATGTGAATAATAGCCCCAAAATCCCCATGCAAGAGAGGAGATCAGTGCAAAGGCAACTGCGAGCAGCTGCGATCTCTGGGGAATTGACACTCACCGCCTCATTTCGAGGCGTCCACTTACAAGCATGTAACTACACTACTAGCTATGGGCGACCCGAGAGTTGAAGCTGGTCTCAATATGATGCCCGGAGACGACATTCTTTTCTCGATCGCCGAGATGATGGATGCCATACGAGATGCGACCGATGCAACCGGAATCTTCTTCGCAACGAAGGACCAGGAGCACTACCGCGTTGAGGTCTGCCGCTCCTATCCTCGCATCTTCCTCCGAGGCGATCGTCTTATTAGAACTCGAGCCTTCCCCGAGTTCAAGCCCAAGTCGTATGGCCGCCAACCGAGCTATGCATCGATGAGACAAGCACCAGAAGTATCGAATCGATACCTTGAGTCAGAGCTCTATAGTGTCGGGCCGATTAAGGTCGAAGTCTCTACCGATGTCGAGGTTCGTGGTATCCAGGGAGTTCTGAACCTCTTCTCGACGCGTGCTTCACTGACTAACGAATCCTCGGCATGCGCTCTCGTGAAGTTGCTCGCTCTCCACATTGAGGCCGCCTTCATCATGCGAAGCGAACTCGAAGGTGTGGCGCATAAGCTCGACAACGCCGAGGTAGCCGCCTCACGAGACACGCTCACGACTCTTCTCAATAGAAGGGGCTTCAACCAGGAGTTGGGTAGAGAAGAGCGACGTCGACGTCGATATTTGAGTCCGGTGACCGTTGCAATCTTTGACCTCGACGGTCTCAAAACCGTCAATGACCGACACGGCCACTCTGCTGGCGACGCACTCATCAAGCGCTTTGGCAAACTGCTGAGTGAAGCAAGCAGGACGATCGACATCACCGCTCGACTGGGTGGTGATGAGTTTGCACTCATGGCACCACAGACCGGACCGCAAGCCGCCTCGGTACTGCGTGAGCGGCTTGAATTGGTCTTCAAGGAGGCGGGCATTGCAGTCTCCATGGGATTCGCTACCGATGAAGACGGTACCCAGACAACGAGCGACCTCGTAATCTTAGCGGATGCCATGATGTACCGAGAGAAGCGGCTCCGTCACTCAGCTATCGATCACGCAATGAGAGCAGGGTAGCTTTCTCTTCTCACCTTTCTCCGAGAGAAGTGAGACCTGCACACAAGGCCTATTCGGTCTCATTCAAAGAGTTAGCTCACACCCCAGAAAGTATTTCGAAGAAAGTAGGGAATTCAGAGAGAAGCTCCTGCTTTTCTCCTCGAGGCGAAGGGCGCTGAGCGGCGCCCGGGTCGGTTTACTCTAAATCGTCAAGAAACTCCATAACGACCGTTATTGAGATCGGCCTTACTCGTTACGGTAACCATGTCTCTCGAGATCCCAACCCTGGATAGAGAGGATAATGGGTAGCCAAAATGGTCGATACCGACGGGGCTGGAACCGTCGGTATCGTCAGCGTCCGACGCGATCGTCGAACAGCCTTTAAAATGACAATGATGCGGGAGTCTGAGGATTACCTCAAAATTCGGTAGTAACCACGCAAGAACTCAAGAGCTTTTGGTCACCGCTTCAGCTCGCCACCTACCAACGGAAGTGCCTCGATGTCGCCCTGAACGACAACACATTCTCGGTCGTTTCCAGGAATTACTCAGCAGTTCTTCAGTGTATACAAAACATTCAAAGTTCGAGCTATGGTAAAGTCCCTTATCAAGGGCTATGACGAGTCCACCCTCACTAATTCCCGTTCTTACCCAACTCACAGGAGCAGGAGTGATCCTGAATTGAACGTCGGGTTTATGCAGGGTTTGCTTATAACATTCGAGTGTTCACTACGTGGACACCTCTCGTACACCTAGAAGAAGTTAGGAACCCTGCGAACCATGAAGATCTCCCCTCGACGCCGAGTCACCACGCTCGTGGCGAGCACAGCCGTTGCAACCCTGGTACTGTCAGGTGTAGGATCGAGCGCCGCCCAAGCAAGTCCGAAGCCCCATCACACGAAGGCCGCTCGAGTAGCTAAGCCAGGCGGAACCATCACCATGGCCGAGCAACCAGGAGCTGCACCGAACTACATCTTTCCGCTTACCCCAAGCACAAACTTTGCGACCTCTAACCTCAGCTTCTTTCAGACCTTGATGTACCGCCCCCTCTACTGGTTCGGCGTGGGCCAAAAGCCAGAGATTAACTACACCCTGAGTGTCGGAAAGAAGCCCGTCTACTCCAACAACGATAAGACCGTCACCGTCTCACTGAACAACTACAAATGGTCCGACGGCGAGCAGGTAAGCGCACAAGACGTCATATTTTGGATGAATCTCGTCAAAGCGAATAAGGCAAAATGGGCTGCGTACGTACCCGGTGCGTTCCCCGACAACATCGTCTCGTACAAGGCTCTCGGACCAACAACAGTTCAGTTCCAACTGAACCAGTCCTACAACCCAACCTGGTTTACCTACAACGAGCTATCGCAGATCACCCCGCTCCCGTTGGCGTGGGACAAGACGTCGCTGCAGGCTCCGTCGCCGAGTGCCTCTACGCCGGTCTCAAGTCTTCCCGATCAGACCTCGGCGGGAGCGGTAGCGGTCTACAACTTCTTGAATACCCAAGCTGGAATCCTCAGCACTTATGCCACGAGTCCGATCTGGTCCATTGTCGATGGGCCATACCGGCTGCAGAGTTTCACTACTCAAGGTAAGGCCGTCTTCATTCCGAACAAGTCCTACACCGGTCCGGTCAAGTCGAAGATTGCGAAGTTCATCGAGCTTCCCTTTACCTCCGAAAGCACAGAGTTCAACGTGCTGCGGGCAGGCAAGACGATCAACTACGGCTACATCCCCTACACCGATCTCGCTCAAAAAGGCTTTGTTGCTTCCCAAGGCTACAAAATGGATCCTTGGACCACCTTTGGATTCAACTACTTTGTCGAGAACTTCAACAACCCGGTGGATGGTGCTATCTTCAAGCAGCTCTACTTTCGACAGGCCTTCCAGCGCCTCGTCGATCAGCAAGCGTGGATCAAGCACTTCGCTCAAGGGCTCGCCGTACCCACCTACGGTCCAGTTCCAATAGCGCCAAAGAACAACTTCGCTTCGGCGTACGAGAAGAAGAACCCGTACCCATACAGTGTAAGCTTGGCAGCGAAGATCCTCAAGCAGCACGGCTGGACGATCAAAGCCGGTGGAGCCAGCTTCTGTGCTAAGCCGGGCTCAGGAGCGAACGAGTGCGGAGCTGGGATCACCAAGGGTGAAAAGATCAACATAGCGCTCCAATACGTTTCAGGTGTCACGCTTGTAGAACAAGAGATGCAGGCGCTCAAGTCAGCAGCCTCGAACATTGGGATTAACGTTCAACTTTCGAAGGCATCGTTCAACCAGGTCATCTCGAATGCCGCTCCGTGTAGCTCAGGCTCGAGCACCTGTACTTGGCAGATGGAGAACTGGGGCGCTGGATGGGTTTACGCGCCTGACTACCTGCCAACAGGCGGTGAGATCTACTCTTCCACTGCCGGCTCAAACTTCGGTAGTTATAACTCCGCAGAGGCGAATGCCCTGATCAATGCAACGCACACATCGCCGAACACGATCAAGGCGCTCACCAACTACGAGAACTACATCACCAAGCAGCTGCCAGTTGTCTTCACACCGAACGCGTACTTCCAGCTCTCTGAGGTCTCAAGTAACGTTCGAGGCATTACGGGGAATCAAAACCCGTATGCCAACCTCACGCCAGAGTACTGGTCGGTGAAATAACACACTGAGAAGCTCCGTCTTCAAAATCGACACCGGATCGTGTAAATTTTTACACGATCCGGTGTCTTTGCACATAGACAAACAGAACCTTGGCACTGGCATTGCTAACATTGTCAAGAACCAACGAGAGGAAGACGCATCGATGAGAAAGCAGCGACGAGCGTGACCGGCTTTTTTATACGTCGACTCGGACAGTCGATCATTGTCATCATCGGCGTTACGATCATCGCGTTTTTTCTCCTCCATCTCATTCCAGGAGGACCCGCCCGGGCACTACTCGGACCGCGAGCTACCGCAGTCCAGATCAAGCAGTTCAACATCGCAAACGGCTACAATAAGCCGTTCTGGGTGCAGTACTTCGACTATATTGTGCAACTCCTCCATGGAAATCTCGGGCGATCGTTCAAACTCAATCAGAGTGTCACCTCTATACTCTCAAACGAGATGCCGAAGACTATTCTCTTGGTCGGCACCTCTACCCTGCTCTCAATTGTCATCGCAATCCCGATCGGCGTCATTCAAGCCGTAAAGCGCAACAAAGTCGTCGACTACGTCGGTACCGGCGCATCGTTCTTCCTTTACGCAATGCCAACGTTCTGGGCAGGTCAGCTACTCATTCTCCTCTTGGCAGAGAAGGTCCATCTCTTCCCTGCAGAGGCTCCCCAAGGATCGACGATAACCCAGGTACTTTCCCAACCGAACGCATTAGTGCTGCCGATCTTGACCCTTACGCTGATCACCTACGCTGCCTACTCCCGCTATATGCGCTCCTCAGCCATCGAGGCACTTGCGCAAGACTGGATTCGAACCGCAAAGGCAAAGGGGCTGTCCTCGAGGGTCATACTCTTCAAACACATGCTTCGCAACGCATTGATCCCGATAGCCACCCTGGTTGGTCTTTCGATCCCGGGCATCTTCACCAATGGGCTGGTGGCCGAACAAGTTTTCAACTATCCAGGAACCGGGCTCGACTTCTACAACGCTGCGGTACAACAGGACTATCCTCTCCTACTCGGCACAATTCTCGTCATCGCCCTCTTCACCATCCTCGGTAACCTCTTCGCCGATCTCGCCTACGCCGTGCTGGACCCCCGCGTCCGCTACCGGTAACGAACTAGAAAGATCAGGAGCACTTCGTGACAAAGGCACAGGAATCACCGATCAATGACGGGACGCCTACGCTCGCAGATCAAGTCATCGCCTCCGATACCGATGCTGGAGAGGCTCAGGTAAGCGGAAGCGCCCTCCGCATGATCCTGCGAACCTTCCTTGAGAACAAGCTCGCAATAATCGGGCTCACGCTGGTCGTGGCGATGGCGATCTTCTGTTTTATCGGACCACTGCTTTACCACACCAATCAAGTCAACACGTCCTACAACATTAATCTCCCTCCTGGACCGGGCCACCCGCTTGGAACTGACGAGAATGGACGAGATGTTTTAGGTCGCTTGATGGTAGGAGGACAGAGTTCCCTCGAGATCGGTCTTGCCGTGGCGATCATCGCCACAGTGTTTGGCGTCCTCTGGGGTGCAATATCGGGCTTCTTCGGCGGAGTAGTCGACACTATCATGATGCGGATCGTCGATACCTTTCTCTCTATCCCCTCTCTCTTCTTGCTCATCTTCCTTGCCGCGGTTTTCAAGCCAAACCTCCCTCTCCTTATCATCATCCTCTCATTCATTTCATGGCTCTCACCGTCTCGACTCGTGCGAGGAGAGTCGCTGTCACTACGTACACGGGAGTACGTCAAGGCCGTGAGAATCATGGGTGGCGGGGCACGTCGAATCATCCTTCGACACATCATCCCCAACACCGTTGGCACAATTGTGGTGAATGCCACCTTCCAAATTGCCGATGCGATCGCTATCTTGGCGACTCTGAGCTATCTCGGGCTCGGACTTCCACCTCCGGCAGCGAGTTGGGGAGAGATGCTCTCGAACGGTGTGAATTATATCTACGACGGATACTGGTGGCTAATATTTCCCGCCGGACTCGCGATCGTCGTAACGGTCATCGCTTTCAACTTCATCGGTGATGCTCTCCGAGACTCTCTCGAGGTCCGACTCCAGAAGCGCTAGTCGAGACCTCACCGAAAGGACCAGTACAACGGGACGCAGAACACGACCATTGTCCAATAACCAATAGGGTCTCCGCCGGTCACGGAAGTCCATGCTAAGTCCTGAGTTCGAACCGTCCAATTAGGTCGATCGAGAAAGGTTCAACTCGAGATACCGTTATCCTTTGAGATCTGGGGAGGACTGCTACTTAATTTGCTCTGCCTCTGGGTTCGACACCACCCGATCCGAAATGCTCCGCTTCACTCAATGGCTTTGCATACGATTGTCCATTCTCTCAACTATTAAGTCGACTCCACGCTGCACAAGGCTGTTGAGCGTGAGATAACCCTTCTCTTCTCTCATTTTGCAACGCTCGTCAGCTCAACTGTTCAACTGTTCAACTGTTCAACTGTGGGTTACAACTGAAACCAGTGATTCGCTTGACATAGTGCGGGAGATTTGGTGCTCTAGCCATCTAAAGAGCGATAAGGCATCGATGCGCGTCTCTCACATGGTCAGCAGACTGACAGGCCCCACGAAAATTGGTCCGGCTGAAATGTAGGTCGTAGCCTCCAGAATGGAGATGGAGGTTTCCGACAATGAAGTCCAAGCACCACACCCCCGAACAGGTGATCAGGAAGCTCGCTGAAGTCGACGCGATGCTCAACAAGGGTTGCACCGTCGCTGAGGTGGCCCGCTCCTTCGGAATCACCGAGACCACCTGGTACCACTGGAAGAACACCTACGGTGGGATGAAAGCCACCGACGCCAAGAGGCTGAAGGAGCTCGAGGCCGAGAACAAGCGCCGAAAGACTATCGTGGCCGATCTCACCTTGGACAACACCATGCTGAAAGAGATCGCTGCGGGAAAAATCTGACTCCGGGCCGGCACCGACGCACAGTCGAGATGCTCATGCGCCAGTTCGGGGTATCCG
>JAJYZP010000022.1 GCA_021799875.1 Actinomycetes bacterium
GTACTTGGGGGGTAGCCCCCTGGGAGAGTAGGGCGCTGCCGCAGTTTATTCGAGAGAACTAGGACCCTTCGGGGTCCTAGTTGTGTTTTTGGAGTCCGGGGCTGATCTGGTCTCTTGACATCTTTGCCATTGTCGCTATAGTCTCGTTTCCAGGGAGCTGCGCAAAACGCTGTCCTGGAAGGGTCTAGATAGAGATGGCAGAATCAGTTCTCGGTAGTCTCCAACCAGAGGTCGGTATCGGGGCACCTGACACAGGAAGAAGTTTCAGCATCGTTCCTCTAGCTTCGCTGCCCGTAGTGGCAGTCTTTCTCGGAGGACTGGTCGTTGCGATCGCGACGAATACGTATTGGGCCATCGATTTCTTCCACGTTGTCGGCGGCGGCATTTGGACTGCTCTCGACCTGTTCCTGGGTTTCGTACTCGGGCCAATACTCGGTGGTCTCTCGGTCCCAGCTCGCACGGAGTTCACTAAGCGCTTCATGCCGAAGATGGTGGTGATCATGCCGACGATCGTCGTGGCCACGTTGGCAGCTGGGTTTCAGCTGGCGCGTCATCTAGGGTTTCTTTCGATGTCACATACACATCACTCATGGGTGGTTGCCTCGATGATCGTGGTCGGAATTATGGGGGTCGTGGCTCTTGGTCTCTTAGAACCGGCGAATATAGCGGTGCTGGTCGAGTTGCGAAAACCTCGTCCTGATGGTCTGGTGATTCAGAAGCTGATGAAGCGGTTTATCTATACGGCCGGTATTACTGGTGCGATGCAAGTTGTCACGCTGATCATCATGACTCGGTTGGCGACACTATGAAGGCCGTTAGGGTTGCTACCTCGCAGAGCGCAGTGTATCGAAAGCTCCCACCGGTCACAGAACTACTCATGGCTTCTATGGCAGCTGTCATTACCGGTGGTATCGATATAGCTGCACATATCCCTGTCGTCCCGAGTCTTACCCCTCCCTATGTGCTGCTCGCTGTTGCAGCGGTGCTGACGTTGCTTGCGGCATTCTTGCTCTTCCGGGTGAAGGGCTTCTCCCGCAGGACCCTCTTCAAGGTCGCAGCCTGGGGAGTAATTCCGTATCTCGTGATCTCAGGGATGCTGGAGTTTGTCTTCCTCTATGACCATGTGCGGGGTGGGGAGTTGGTTGTGATGACGCTCTCGTTGGTGCTCTTTGCTCTTGACGTACCTTTCCTTTTAGGCTTTACGGTGGCTCGATACGATACGAGCGATGAATAGAAGACTCACGGGGTGATTTCGCTCTGAACACCGCCCCGATGGCTGGGGTAGCTCTCGGGCGTTCGTCGATGTGAGTTGTGACCAGAAGCCTCTCTGGTGTTGCTTCGACTGCCTGCTGTGGCAGTCGGGATCTACCTCGTCGTTGTTGGTGACGTTCTATAAGAGAACCTTGAGGTCGTGTGTTTGCGACTGAGTTGTCGTCTGTATCGATCGGAGCTAGCGGTGTTCTCGTGCTGGTTAGGAAGTGGGATGCGGTCACCGTGACCCGGTGCGTTGTCGTGCTTGGGACCATGTTTACTCAAGTGAAGCTTTAGAGTGGTGGTATGACTGTTCGAGAGTATGAGCCAAGTCCGGCTGCCTGGGTCCGTGAACAGGTGGAACTGTACGAATCGACGAATGGGGTGCAAGGTGGCACCTTGAGAGAGACCGGCCTTCCAGTCATTATCGTGCGTAGTGTTGGACGTACGAGCGGGAAGCTGCGCAAAACGCCTCTCATGCGTGTCTCTCACGGCGGTGAGTATGCGCTCGTGGCGTCCAAGGGGGGCGCCGATGAGCATCCGTTGTGGTACTACAACTTGATTGCTCATCCCGACGAGGTATGGATTCAAGATGGTGCTGACCTGATGGCGGTCTCGGTTCGAGAGCTGTCGGGGGATGAGTATGAACTGTGGTGGGACCGGGCGGTTGCGGCCTTCCCTGACTATGCAGACTATCGGAAGAAGACCACTAGGAAGATTCCCGTCTTTCTTGCTTCGCCTTCTGCGGCCTGATGATCGCTGATAGGGTGAGACGAGTCTTCCGTCTCTGCTGAGCCCGTGTTGTCGATACTTGTGTTCGTATGCTCTCCTTTCGACGATCGTTCACGGCCATGAGTGTCGGGATGGTTCTTGTTTCGTATCGGACTGAGATGATTTTGGGTATTGCTGAGTCGATAGGTAGCTATCGTGAGAGAGAGTAGACGAGATGCGGTGCGCGCTATGAAAAAGTTGATCTATGTCGCTTTAGACGTCTGCGTCGTTCTTATCTTCGTGGTTATCGGCCTCCATGCTCATGGTCATAGAGAGACTCTTGGGAATCTCGTCAGCGTCTCGGCCCCCTTCCTCTTAGGGGTTGTGCTTGCATGGGCTCTTCAGTATCGTCGTCAGAAGGGACGCTCGCTGCTTCGTAACGGCGTTGAGGTCTGGTTGATCACAGTTGTCGTGGGACAAGTTGTCCGACTGATAGACGGTCAGGGTAGTGCGCTCGGTTTTGTATTAGTGACCGTTGGTTTTCTTGGCGCATGCATGTTGGGATGGCGGCTCGTTGTGCTTGGAGCTAGTCGGCTGGGCGGTCGCTCTGCGGTACGTTCCAAGGTATCGTGATCGGCTAGCGGGTCTCTTCTCCTCTATGGCCGAGCTGGTTGATCTGACGGCGTTGGGTGCTTGAGAGCTATGCGCTGTAGTGTGCTATGTGGACGAGAGTGTCGTTGGGGCCGGCTCTTCTCGTGACCGAAGGAGAAGTCGCCGACCGATCATGACTGCGATGGCCCCCGAACCGGTCGATATGCCGGCGACGACCCAGGCGGCTGGGAACGATAGATTAGTTGCAACGACTCCAAGCACAAGCGGGCCTAGCATACCGCCGAGCCTCCCACCGACTTGAGTGATACCAGTGGCGCGTGCAGGGGCGTGTCGATGGGTGTGGATCGTTGCAAAGTTAAAGAGGCCGTTCCAGCCCCAACCCACGCCAAGAGCAAAGATGGCGCCGGCGACGTAGAGCCAGTGGAGTCGGGTCGAAGCTCCGACGGCTAACGCAAGATAGCCAAGTGCTCCGATGCCCATCATGGTGGCGACGACCGGGAAGTGCCGTCCACCTCTTCGATCCGCGAGAAAGCCGGTGATAACTCGACCAATGACCGCTGCTGCGCTTGCGATGGCAACCGTGAGTCCAGCGTTCCCGTGACCTATGCCGATTCGAACTGCATCAATGACCAAGAATGCAGCCACGCCAGTGGCGGAGAAGACTCCGAGCCCAAGGCCAATACCGAGCACAATGAGCGGTGTCCGTCGCAGATTTGGTAGGGAAGTAGCGCTCCTCTCGGCTCGACGTTCCGAGAGCGATGTTGCCGGGGCTGGAACCAGGAGAAAGGTGAGGAGCGCAAGTACAGCTGCACCCACAAAAGCCCATCTCCAGCCAACGGTAAGCGCAATCGCTGGGACGGCGACTCCGCCAAGTAGCGACGCAGTCGGAATGGCAGCTTGCTTGATGCCAAAGATGAGACCCTGGTGGGCTGGGTCTGTGCGCTTGGCTAGGAAGAGGTTCGATCCCGTTGCTATCGATGCAGAGACCATCCCGGAGAAGAAGAGCAGCACGCCGATCGTCACCCACGAGGTCGTAATCGTTGCAAGTCCAACTAAGAGAACCCCGCCGGTAAGTGGAGCAAATTTTAGGACACGAACCCCGCCAATTCGTTCAGCCAGTAGACCGGACGGTACCGACCACATCGCCGCTCCAAGGTACGAGAATGTGACGATGAATCCAAGTTCAGATGTGGAGAAGTGCAGCGACGAGCGGATCTGAACGGCGAGCGCCCCGACAAGGAACACCGGAAGAGACGCAACGACCGATGCCATGAGCGCAACCAGGAGATCTCGCTGTGGTGATCCGTCGCGAGCAGGTAGAGCACCCAATTGGTGATTGGAGGCGCTCTCAGAATTCGTCACACCACCTCCAAAGCGCTCTTGGCTCTCTCTATCAACTCTACTTTAAATACGGTTGCGAGCTGCAAGTACTGTGTACGGTAACGATCGAATGATAGGGCTCGACCGATCTCAAGTCGTCGTACTACGTTGGATCGAGGAAGGAAAAGTTCGAAGTGTACGCCTGCTCGCCCGTAGCAGTTATGAGATACGCCTCGAGGTCTTCGAGAGCTTCCAAATGAGGGAGAAGATCGAGGCCCCCTACGGCGAGAGCGGTGGCGAGGGCATCGACGATGGCGAGACTGCGTTGATTACTCGAAACCGTAGCGGATACTGTTTGTAGCGGAAGGCCGAGAGGTGAGAAGAGATGGTTCTCTCGTTGATAGGTACCAGAGGTGGCGAGGGCGGCCGTTGCTTCGGTGACTCGAATAATGGAGTCAGCGATGAATGGGTGCTGAATCCCGACTCTCCAGCGACTTCCTTTCGTGACTGTGATATCCCCACCCCCATTTACCAGGACTGGAATATCGCTATGGCGCTCGAGCTGTATGCGGGCCTCCTCGAGAGCCCAACCCTTGACCAGGCCGGTCGGGTCGAATCCTTCTGAAGCGTACCATGGATCGAAGTGACCGAGTGAGAGTTGCTGTGCCTGTGCGCAGAGTTCGATGACCTCGAGGAGGTCCTGCGGTGACTCAGCGAGATCCCCGACACGAAACCGGCTGATAATGCTGTCGTGGCGATAGGTACTAAATCGCTCGTCGATGCGCTGGAGATGTTGAGAGGCTGCAGCAAATGAGGCCGCTATCGCTGGTTCGGACTCATCCTCTTGCCCTTCTTCGACATCGTAGAGTATTGAGACAACGGTACCCATGACCGGTACCGTCTTGGTGATCACTTGATGCCGAGTTTGTCGAGGGCGCTCTGCAGTGAGTACGCGTATGCCTCGCTGGTGTACGTTGCTCCGGTCAGCGCAGCAATCCGGGCGCTCTGGGCCTTGATCGCCTCGCCTTTGAGGATTGGTACGACCTGTTGTTCGAGCCCCTGTGAGTACTGATCGATAGTCTTAAAGGTGCTCACCGCTATGTTCGTGATCTTCGATCCATTTGTGGTGACGGTCACTCCAAGCTCACCATAGCCGTAGTTCTCGAGCGCTCCCGTGGCACTGTGAACGCCGGTTAACGCCACCGTTGTGGGAGTCGGAGCTGCGTTGCTACCTGTATTCGTTGACTTCGGTGCGCTGGAGTGAGTGGTCGAAGTCTGCGTAGCGGCGACGGTCGTCGACGATGGCGACGAGTGGAGCGTAATGATGCCGACAAATCCAAGAATTGATGCTCCAGCGACGGTGGCTGTGTACTTCATTGATGAGCTCTCACTTTTCCCTCAGAGTTCTGATGATCATAAACTGTAAGCCTCATGGTGGATCGACCCCGGCTCGACCTTAAGGGCGTGGAGTGCGGAGGTCACCGCTCCGACGAACTCCTCTGATCCACAGAGAAAGACGTCTCTCTTTTTGATATCGGGAACTAATTTACCAATGGCGTCGAGCGAGACTTTGGATCGGGGTCCGATGAGGTAGTGAACGGAGCCCCCTTTCTCGAGCGCGAGTCGTTCGATCTCCTCCCGCAGTGTTAGTTCTGTAGCGGAAGATGCTCGCACGATGACCACCGGCTTAGCCTTTTTGGGAAGATCTTCGAGCAGTGGACGCACTGCGGTTACTCCGATTCCGCCGGCGATCAGGAGTGAACGGTCTCGGAGTCGATGGTGAGTCGTGAAGGAGCCGTACGGTCCTTCGATTGCAATCTTTGTCCCAATCGGAATGGTGGCCAAGGCGCGTGAGAAGTCACCGACCTCTTTTACGGTGAGACGCAACGTTGGAGGTGTTGGCTTCGCAGAGACGGTGAATGGATGTGCCTGCCACCAGAGGCCGGGCGCAAGAAACCTCCACTCGAAGAACTGTCCGCCTGCGACTCGAAGCTGCTCGAGGTGTTTACCTTTGCAGATTATGGAGATCACGCCGGGTCCCTCCGGTCGGATCTCCTCGACCTCGAGCTGGTAGAGAAGCGTTCGGTAGAGTGGGACGAGCACTCGGTAGGTGAGAATGAGCACCGCTGCCAAGATCCACGCTGCGCTCCACAGCAGCTGAGTTAGTGGATGCTTCACAAAACTCGGCCCTAAGACGATCTCGTGTGCAAAAGAGATAATCAGTGCTACGTACAGGGTGAGATGCAAGAGCCACCAACTCTCTCGCTTGATATATTGACGTATCTGTCGAATCGACACGATTCCAACGAGCATCATGAGCCCAAAGGCGATGGTGGCGGTGATCATCTGAGGAAAGGTCGCGACGATGGTGCTGAACTCATGCAGAACCCCTGTCTTCGCAGCAGCCGCATAGGCGAAGCTCAGTAAGACGGTGTGGATGAGGATGAGGGCGATTGGATAGGGAGCAAGGCGCCGATGCCAGTGCATCACCCACCCTTGGCCAACCATTCGTTCGAGCGCTGGCAGTCGAGCGGCCAGGATCACCATGACGAGGGCGAGGTACGTTCCTGCGAGTCCGGTAAGGCTGCCGAAGAACATCGCTGGTCCTCCGGGGCCGTGGAACTCCGTTGAGGTTCCGTCCACGAGAGGGAGCCCTACCGAGATTCCGAAACCAAGACCGAGCAGTGCGAGAACGGTCGCATACGAAAGCGAACTCGGTCTCCCGAGTGAAGGCTGGCCGTTCTTCTTGGAATCTGGTGATCTGGAGTAGACGACTGCGTTTGCTACGGCGCGATGCTTAGCAGCTGGGTTCACGAATGATTCAGGCATAGGTCACTCCGTAATCTATTGACCGGGGGATGAAGTAGGTGTGAGCAAGGCTAAGAGAAGTTTCATGCTGGCGTTATGATTCTCCCATCTTTCTGCAGGGCCCCTCGAGTGGGTTTGGGACTTGGTTGGATCACCGAAGCATGACTCCTTCGAGTTGGATCGGGGCTGTGTGGGCCTGGAGTTGGTCGGAGTGGTTCCACGTCGATTGAGCGTGGGAAGGGTGAGGGGTTTGTCATCCGGTGCGATCTCACCCCTGTATGTTCTCTCGTGCCTGAAGGCCCTCTCGTGTCGGAAGTTCGTCTCGACGCGCAATGATATGGACATCGATCCCGTTGTCACCCGCAGATCGAATGACGCGTTGGAGGAGTGAGCCTTTCCATAGGCCACGCCACCTTGGCTCACCTGATGACCCGACTACAAGTTGGGTCATTCGACTGCGCACTGCGTAGTCGACGAGCGTCTCGGCCGGCGAGTCTCCTTCTAAAATGACCCATCGTCCGTTGAGTCCCTCGGCTAGGACTTGTAGTCGGGCGAGATCGCTCTCGGTAGTTCTCTGTTGACCTTCGCTCGAGCGTACATACGCGACGTGAAGATCTCCTTTGGTCCGACTTGCAATGCGGGCGGCTCGATGCATGACCTGATCAGAGCCCTGTGCTCCGGTGACCGCCACGAGTATGCGCTCCTTGGTCTCCCATCGGCGGTGGTCTCCCAGACGCTCCAAGTATGCAAGCATCTCCTCCTCGGTTTCATCGGCAACGAAACGAAGAGCGAGATCTCGGAGAGCCGTGAGATTCTCGAGACGAAAGAAGTGGTTGAGAGCCTCGGTGATCTTGTCTTTTGGGTAGATGTTGCCATGCATGAGCCGACGTCGAAGTTGCTCTGGCGACGAGTCGACGAGTTCGATCTGGTCTGCTCTGCGTACCACGTGATCCGGAACGCGCTCAAGAACCTTTGCCCCAGTCATGGTCTCGACTGCATCAGCGAGAGACTCGATATGTTGGACGTTGAGCGTCGTTATCACACTGATTCCATTGTCGAGTATCTCGTAGACGTCTTGCCAACGTTTTTCGTGAGCGGATGCACCCGGTATGTTCGTGTGGGCAAGCTCGTCGATCATCGCGACTTCTGGTCGTCGCTCTAGTATCCGCTCGAGATCGAGCTCCTCAAAGGTCGTACCGCGGTAGTGCACAATCTTTCGAGGAACAGCCTCAAAGCTCGCTGCGCGCTCCACGGTAAAGGGGCGTTTGTGGGTCTCTACGTAACCGATGACGACGTCGGCGCCTCGTGAACGTCTGCGCTCACCCTCATCTAGCATCGCAACCGTCTTGCCGACCCCAGCTGAGGACCCCAAATAGATCCGGAATCGTCCGGTTGGAGCGACGTCTACTTCATTGTCGGCTATCCGATCCGCTGAATCATTCATTATCGAACTCGAGCACTGGTTAGATTACTCCTCTTCGGTGAAGTGGGTCTGACGATAACTCATAGCGCAGCACCCTTTCGCATTCTTCAGGCATGAGCTCAACAGATCGTGTTGTTGCATCGACGCCGATCGTCGAATGAAGGTTGTCGAGCTTGCTTTGGTTGCCATCACTCACTATGAGTTGCTCTGTGCACTACCCATATGCTACACCTATGTATCGGTGGCGTTCGCTCGGTCGGTTTCAGCGTGGACTCGTGAGTTTCTGCTTCACACTCTTGGTTCTTGGAGTGATTCTCATGCGTCTGCGGAGTCATCTTGGGATTGCGACGACGGCACTAGTCCTTGTGATACCGGTGCTCGTTGGGGTAGTGAGTGGTGGGTTTGCGATTGGTGTGCTTGGAGCTCTCGTCGGCTTTGTGGTCTACGACTTTTTCTTCATCCCTCCGTACTACACGTTAAACGTTGGTGCTGCTTCGAACTGGATAGCGCTCATTGTCTATGGGATCGTCGTGCTGGTGGTGGCGCGAGTTGTTGTTCGCTTGCAAGCCGCAACGGAGGAGGCGATCCGGCAGGGTAACGACTTCCGTTCTCTCGCAGAGATCTCGCAGATGTTGATCGTTGAACGAGGGAGAGACGAGCTCCTCACCGAGGTGACTCGGGCGCTGGTCGAGACCTTTGGTTTTGCTACCGCAGCGGTTTTGATGCCAGACGGAGAGGGCTTGAGCGTGCTCGCTTCCGCTGGGGTCGCTCTCACCGATATTGAGATCGCGCGGATCCTGCCTAGTTCAGGGCGTGTCGGAGGCCTCGTTATCGACACGGCAGAACGCGCTGTCCCGCTCTACGTTCGTACGTTGTTGAGCGTCTCGGGTGTGGCTGGGCTCCTCGTGGTACGACCAGGGGAAGAACACGCTCGTAATCGTGAGGTTATCGCTGCGCTAGGGGGAGCAATTGCTCTTGCGGTGAGACAGTCAGAGCTGCGGGTGCGCTTGGTGCATAGCGAGATGCTCGAGGAGCGAGATCGATGGCGAAGGGCCTTGGTGAGCTCCATCTCCCACGATCTACGAACACCGTTGGCGGCGATGAAGGCTTCGATCTCTAACCTGCGAGACTCATCGTTAGAGCTCTGTGAGTCCGATCGAAATGAGCTGTTAGAAACCATCGAGACTCGGACGGATCACTTGACCCGTCTTGTAACCAATATCTTGAATATGTCACGAATCGAGGCCGAAGCTTTGGAACCTCACCTCGAGCTCTACGCAGTGAGCGATCTCGTTTCCGATGCACTCCTTTCGATCTCGGGCGAAGAGTGCTGTCAGCGAGTCTGTATGGATCTTCCGATCGACTTACCCCTGGTTCGGGTCGACCACGCACTCCTATCTCAGGCGCTCTCAAACCTGATTGAAAATGCGCTGCGCCACTCCAAAGGGACTGGTCAGGTCGTAGTGAGAGCAAGAGCGAGTGAGTCTTCGGTAACCGTGAGTGTGCGAGACTTCGGTCCGGGAGTTCCTTCACATCGGCGTCAAGATATCTTCTACATGTTTGAGAAGGATCCAACGAGCGAGGGAGCAGGCCTTGGACTCGCGCTAGCGCAGTCGTATCTTGCGCTACACGAGAGCGAGATCGTACTAGATGACGCACCAGGTGGAGGAGCGATCTTTAGCTTCACGCTCCCGAACGCACGGCTTCTTGGCGAGCACCGGGAGTAGCGTGTGGCTCGGCTATTGCTTGTTGATGATGACCCATCGCTACTGCGGGCTCTGCAGATCGGCCTCAAGGCACGTGGTCACGAGGTCGTGGCGGTCCGGAGCGCTCAGGAGGGGATCGATCAGTGCGCGTTGTTCCAACCCGACGTCGTGCTTCTGGACCTGGGCCTTCCAGATATCGATGGAGTTGAGGTGGTTCGTCGTGTTCGAGAGTGGTCGATGACCTCCATCTTGGTGCTCTCTGCAGCCGACGATGACGTTCGCAAGGTGACCGCTCTCGATGCCGGTGCCGATGACTACCTGACCAAGCCGTTCTCGATGGCGGAGTTAGAAGCTCGTGTTCGGGTGGCCCTCCGACATCGAGTGGTGCACTCGGTTGAACCGGGTACATCCATCCTTGAGCTCGGGCGGCTGAGAGTAGACCTTGCCTCGCGTTCGGTAGTACTCGATGGCGTTGAGGTGGAACTGACCGCTCGGGAGTTCGATCTCTTAGCCTATCTCATGCGCCACGCTGGGAAGGTCTGCACACATCAGATGATCCTCCATGACGTCTGGGGTACGGGGTATGGACAAGAGTCGCACTACCTGCGGGTCTACGTCAATCGCCTCCGTCGAAAACTGCACGACGACCGAGCGACTCTGATTCGAACGAGTCCCGGAGTGGGTTACCAGTACCTGGGTGAGTGATCGGTACGCGGCGAGAGCAAATAGTGGGGTCTAACAACAAGGGGTGAGATCGAAGCGGTTGGCGCTTGCGCTGCCGTTGATGCGCTGTTAATAGTGCCGCATGCTCTATTGATGATGTGTTGATTGGGCGATTTCTACCGTGGTCTCTATGGCAGATGTACTTTCAATTGTAGGTGTAGGCGTTTTTGCTGCGCTGATGCTTGCGCTAGCTAAAGGGCTTGAACACGCATGAGCGCAACTGATCTCGTGCTCTTGGTAATGGCAGGGTTGGTCTTTGGCTACCTTGGAGTAGCGCTCTTCAAGCCGGAGTGGTTCTGAGATGGGAACGGCACTGACCCTGATCGTTCTCTTCGTCGCGTTGGCTCTCTGTTGGCGCTATCTCGGAGCGTACATGCTCGCTATCTATGACGGTAGGGTGCGATGGCTGCGTGGCCCAGAGCGGCTGATCTACCGGGCTCTCGGCGTAGATAGCGAGGCTGAGCAGAGTTGGCAGCGCTACACCATGTCGCTCATTATCTTCTCCGCAGTGGCGATTCTGGTGACCTACGCCCTCATTAGGCTTCAAGGTCATCTTCCACTGAACCCAGAGCATCTCTCCGGCGTATCGCCAGCGCTTTCATTCAACACAGCAGTCTCCTTTGTGACGAATACGAACTGGCAGAACTATTCTGGCGAGACCACGATGAGCTACCTCTCTCAGATGGGATCTTTGACCGTTCAAATGTTCGTATCGGCGTCGGTCGGAATTGCGGTGGCGGTGGCTCTGATTCGCGGTTTTGCGCGCAAGGAGAGCTCTACGATAGGAAACTTCTGGGTCGATCTGGTCCGCGGAGTCCTCTATTTGCTCCTCCCGATCTCCTTCGTCATGACGTTTGTCTTCGTGGGCCAGGGCGCAATTCAGACCTTCGCGGGACCTGCGCACATCAAAAATGCGCTTGACGGTTTCACCCAAGTCATTGCACGGGGTCCCGTTGCCTCTATGGAGGTAATCAAGCAGCTGGGGACGAATGGAGGTGGATTCTTCAACGCTAATGGAGCAGATCCATTTGAGAATCCCACAGGGTTGACCAATCTGCTGTCGGTAATTTTAATCCTCTCGATACCGTTCTCACTGACCTACGTCTTTGGCAAGATGGTCGGAAATATCCGACAAGGAGTAGCGGTCGTAGCGACCATGCTGCTCTTTTTCTGTATCTGGACGGCAGTGGGGATAGGGGCCGAGCACGGAGCGAATACCGCAGTTCATCTTGGCGGCATAGCCCATCAGGTGGCAGGAAATATGAATGGGAAGGAGACGCGTTTTGGCTCCTCATCCTCGGCGCTGTACAACATTGCGTCCACGCAGACCTCGACCGGATCGGTCGATGCATCGAACGACTCATTTACGCCGATAGGGGGCATGATGCTCCTGACCGGCATGATGTTGGGAGAGGTGACTCCAGGTGGCGTAGGGTCGGGTCTCTACACCATCTTGCTCTTCGCTATCGTGGCGGTCTTTCTTGGCGGTCTCATGGTGGGAAGGACTCCTGAGTATCTCGGAAAGAAGATCCAAGCGCGCGAGGTGAAGATAGCGGCGTTGGGAGTACTGGTCATGCCGATTACGGTCCTGGTATTGACCGGCATCGCAACGGTTGTCCAGAGCGGGACCTCTGCGACGCTCAACAGTGGGCCGCACGGTTTTACCGAGATTCTCTACGCCTTTACCTCTCAGGCTAACAACAACGGCTCTGCATTCGCGGGCCTATCGGGTAACACTCCGTTCTACAACATCTTGGGAGCAGTGGCGATGTTGATTGGTCGATTCGGTGTGATCGTGCCCGCACTTGCTCTGGCAGGAACGTTGGGTAAGAAGGGTCTCGTACCTGAGTCACTTGGAACCTTCCGAACCGACACGCCTCTCTTTATTGGGCTCCTAGTTGGAGTCATCGTGATCGTCGGTGGGCTGACGTTCTTTCCTGCGATATCGCTCGGCCCACTCGCTGAGCAACTGAGCCATGGGAGGCTTTTCTAGATGCGTGGTACACAAACCCAGGTTGCCGCTGAGACAGGAGCGCCGGTAGCTCGGTCTCGGCCTACGTTCGAGCGAGAGGTCGTCCGCCAGGCGTTGGCTGGCTCCGTTCGTAAGCTCGACCCTCGGATTCAGATCCGAAATCCCGTCATGTTCGTCGTCTTGCTCGGTACGGTCGTGACCCTCTTTGAATCGATAGTGAGGCCGGGACTTTTTGACTGGTCGGTCACCATATGGCTCTTGCTGACCGTGCTCTTCGCAAACTTTGCCGAGGCCATGGCAGAGGGTCGTGGCAAAGCCCAGGCGGATACCTTGCGGCGAATGCGGACCGACACCGATGCTCGCAAGCTAGAAGATGGAGTCGAGCGACTCGTTCCAGCAGCTGCACTTGCGAGAGGTGATCTGGTCGTCTGCGAAGCCGGCGATGTCATACCTTCTGATGGGGAGATCATCGAAGGCGTGGCATCGGTCGATGAGTCGGCGATCACCGGTGAATCAGCGCCAGTAATTCGAGAATCCGGTGGAGATCGCTCAGCGGTGACCGGTGGGACCAAAGTTCTATCTGATCGCATCGTCGTTCGCATTACGGCAGAACCGGGGCAGACCTTCCTGGATCGAATGATCTCCCTCGTCGAGGGTGCAAATCGGCAGAAGACCCCCAATGAACTGGCTTTGACGATCCTTTTGGCCGCACTTACCATCGTGTTCTTGCCGGTCGTCGTAGTTCTCAGGCCCTATGGACTCTATGCCGGAGCTCACGTGAGCATAGTTATCTTGGTCGCTCTTCTCGTATGTCTCATCCCTACTACGATTGGCGCTCTGCTGTCAGCGATCGGCATTGCCGGTATGGATCGACTCGTTCAGCGCAACGTCTTGGCGATGTCTGGCCGTGCCGTTGAGGCGGCAGGGGATGTTCAGACGCTGCTCTTGGATAAGACGGGAACGATCACGCTCGGAAACCGAATGGCGTCTCGGTTCATACCAGTCGGAGGCCACAGCGAACAAGAGCTCGCCGAGGCCGCCCAGTTGAGCTCCCTAGCCGATGAGACGCCAGAGGGGCGATCGATCGTGGTCTTAGCGAAACAGCTCTTCAACGTGCGGGAGCATGAGATGGGTAGCGACTATGCGTTCGTGCCCTTTACCGCTCAGACAAGGATGTCGGGACTCGATATTGGAGAGCGCAAGATTCGCAAAGGTGCGGGCGACTCCGTGCGGCGATGGGTTCTTGAAGGCGGCGGAACCGTTCCGGCCGAGCTTGACCGAGAGGTAGAGAGCGTGGCTCGCGCTGGATCGACGCCGCTTGTCGTTGCAGATGGAGCTGAAGTACTCGGGGTCATCGAGCTCAAAGATGTCGTGAAGGAGGGCATTGCGGAGCGATTCTCCCAGCTGCGCCAGATGGGAATTCGAACCGTCATGATCACTGGAGATAATCCACTGACTGCGGCGGCGATCGCTTCGGAAGCGGGAGTCGATGACTACCTCGCTGAGGCTACTCCTGAGAACAAGATGGAGCTCATCAAGGCCGAGCAGGCCGGAGGCAAGCTCGTAGCGATGACCGGTGATGGTACCAATGATGCGCCTGCACTCGCGCAGGCCGACGTTGGAGTGGCTATGAACACTGGTACGACCGCTGCGAAGGAGGCCGGCAACATGGTCGACCTCGATTCGAACCCCACCAAGCTCATCGATATTGTCGAGATTGGGAAGCAGCTCTTGATCACAAGAGGAGCTCTCACCACCTTCTCGATTGCGAACGATGTTGCGAAGTACTTCGCGATCATCCCTGCCTTGTTCATCTCTGCGTATCCGGGTCTGTCGGCGTTGAACGTGATGCATCTTCACTCTCCGACCTCTGCTGTGCTGTCGGCCGTGATCTTTAACGCTCTCATCATCATTGCGCTGATTCCCCTAGCGCTGCGTGGAGTGAAGTTCCGTCCCAGTGGAGCTGCGCAGATACTTCGGAGGAACGTCTGGATCTACGGAGTGGGAGGACTAATCCTGCCATTTATCGGTATCAAGATTATCGATCTCATTCTCAGCGCGTTAGGAGCGTATTGATTATGTTGGTACAGTTGCGTCGATCGATCATTGTCTCGGCCATCTTCTTTGTACTGCTCGGGTTGGTCTATCCACTAGTGACCACTGGGTTGGCTCAAGTAGTCTTCCCGCACCAGGCGAACGGATCTCTGACTTCCAATGGCTCTACACTCATCGGTCAACGTTGGTCGGGTCGTCGCTGGTTTCACGGTAGAGCCGATGCTTTCAACGCTATGGCGAGTGGAGCATCGAACCTTGGTCCGAACTCCAAGGCACTCGAGGAGTTTGTCGCGAAAGAGGTTCGTTACTACCATCACCTCGGGGTCAATCCTACTGCTTCGCTGGTCACAGGTTCGGGAAGTGGGCTTGACCCTGATGTCTCGGTAGCTGGTGCGTATGCTCAGGTTGGGATGGTGGCCAAGGCTAACGGGCTATCCTCCTCGGCGGTCTCTCGACTCGTGGCGAGTCAGATCGTAGGCCAGCAGTTCGGTTTCTTGGGCTCGCAGTACATCAACGTCTTGTCGCTTAATGAGGCCCTAGCTACCCTCGTTCGTCATACGAAAGGTTAGTTGACCAGGAGCAACATCGCGGTGGTGGGTGAGTTCGGAAGCTGTGAGGCTCGCTTGCATCGCTACCTCTCGGCTCCGAAGGAGTTGAGTATGTTGCGAAGCAGCTTCTCCTTAACCCAGAGCGATCTCATCAGCTCGATACCCATGATCGTCGCTGGGGGTCTAGAGCTCATGCGCCAAGACATTCCTCCAAGACTGTGGGAGACAGGAGCGCCGTCGTTCTTTGAACTAAGGTGCTCCTGCAAAGCGATCACGAGTGCTGGTTTAGCAGTGCGGAGGCTCCTTAGGCGTGTGAGACGCTCGACGGGTTTTGAAGGCGACCATGGTCTGTTGCAGCTCGTCGTCGTTGAGGGCGCTTTCGGTTACACCCGTCGACTCGTCTCTGCTCTCTTTCAGTCCGTCGAGCACGAAGGTCAGGTATCGTCGCCAGATGGTGGGGGATACAGCGTTGCAGTAGTCGGCTGCTGCGGTAACCATAGCGGTGATGATTGGTAGGTCGGTTGCGGAGAAGTCTTTGCGCAAACCTCCTTCGGCCTTTGCACGCTCAACGATCTTTTCCAAGAAGGGAAGTATCTCGGCCTTGAGCTGGGTGATTCGATCACGAAGGTAATCACCACGGAGTATGACATCTCTCAGGCCGTGATCGGCGACCTCCATTGAGCAGATGCCTTCAATGAGATAGCGAAAGCCCTCCCAGCGGTCAGGTATCTCGAGAGCTTCTTGAGCGAACTGCAGTATCTCCACGACTCGCTGTTCAAAGAGGGCCTCCACTAAGGCCTCTTTGGAAGGAAAGCGGCGATAGACCGTTCCTACTCCGAGTCCCGCATGTCGTGCAATCTCATCCAGGCTCACCTCAAGTCCTCGATGAGCAAAAAGATCGAGCGCAGCTTCAACGATCCTTTGTCGGTTCACCTCGGCATCTCGCCGAAGGGGGCGTACGGTCTTGTCCTCCCCTTCGACGGGTTTCACTTTGGCACTATCTGTCTCTGGTCGCGACGAGTACGTATCGAAGTGTGAATCCACGGTAACGATTATACGGGAAAGTGGAGGGAATATCTCCAGATAACCGTATGTTGGATAGTACAAAGCGGAGCCTAGGGCTCCACATAAGTAGGGAGGAACACGGATGGAAGCATCAACGGATCTCTCCAGCGTTCTTGAACCATCGAAAAGTAAGCGCTCAGGGATGAGCGCTTCAGATGGATCGGGACTCTCGCTGGCAGAGCACACTCATAACAATCGCTGGTGGATCTTGGCAGTGGTTGCGTTAGCGCAGCTCATGGTGGTTTTAGATGCCACAATTGTCAATATTGCGTTACCGTCAGCACAAAAAGCTCTTGCATTTTCGAACGCTGATCGACAGTGGATCGTCACCGGATATGCACTCTCTTTTGGTTCGTTACTCCTTCTCGGTGGACGTCTGGCCGACTTTTTTGGACGTAAGCGAATCTTTCTGGTCGGACTCGTTGGGTTCGCTGTCGCTTCGGCGATCGGCGGTGCCTCTACCGGGTTTGCCATGTTGGTGACCGCTCGGGTTGTGCAAGGTGCCTTCGGCGCCATCTTGGCTCCGGCTGCACTCTCCCTCTTGACGACGACCTTCACGAATCCAGCGGAACGCGGCAAGGCCTTTGGGGTCTTCGGCGCCATCGCCGGTGGCGGAGCCGCCATCGGACTCTTGCTGGGCGGCTTTTTGACGCAGTACGCGTCCTGGAGATGGAGTCTCTACGTCAACTTGGTCTTCGCAGTCCTTGCCGTAATCGGGGCGATTACCTTTCTTCGCCACGACGATGCGGTCGACAAGCCGAAGCTCGACTTGCCTGGTGTGATCACCGCATCGCTCTCGATGTTCTCTTTGGTGTATGGGTTCTCCCACGCTGAAACTGCGGGTTGGAGTAATTCCCTCACGGTTGGATTCCTTGTTGCCGGTGTGGTCTTATTGGTGGCATTTGTGCTCGTGGAGCGTCAGGTATCCCACCCTTTGCTCCCGCTTCGAGTGGTCATTGACCGCATGAGAGGTGGCTCGTATATCACGGTCTTCCTTGCAGCGGTGGGTATGTTCGGTGTCTTCTTGTTCTTGACCTACTACATGCAGTCCACGCTCGGTTACTCACCGGTCAAGACCGGTGTGGCGTTCCTCCCGATGGTTGCCCTCTTGGTGGTAACCGCTTCGGTTGCGACTACCGTACTGCTTCCTCGAATCGGTCCTAAGCCCTTGGTGGTCGGTGGAATGGCAGTAGCTGCGGTTGGTCTCTTGCTTCTGACCCGAATTGGACTTCACTCAAGCTATACGACGGTTATTCTTCCAGCTCTGGTAGTCATGGGTCTTGGGCTCGGAGCGACCTTTGCCCCTTCGATCAACGTGGCGACCGCAAACGTTGATCCTGCCGATGCAGGAGTGGCCTCAGCCATGGTCAACACCTCTCAGCAGATCGGGGGGTCTATTGGAACCTCACTGTTGAATACACTCGCTGCGACGACACTCGGAGGGTACCTCGCTCACCGTGTGGCAACCAAGATCGTCGTTGCGGAGGCCGGAATTCATAGCTACGTTACCGCCTTCCGTTGGTCGGCCTTGATCTTCGCAGTGGGTGCGCTCGCAGCCCTCCTTCTTCTGAAGTGGGGAAAGGTTGCGACGTCGAGCGAGGGTCACGGTGCGATGCTGTAAACCTTCGGCGAGTCATCCTCGATTCCTCCTTCGAGGATCTCTCTTGAGGTGCGAGTTCAGCGCATGACCGCTCTGGCTACACCCCCAAGGAACGTAGTTCCTTGGGGGTGTAGCGGTTTTTCGATGCACCTCGTCGAAGCTCTCGCTGGCGTCTAGTCGTTCTTGGGGCCGTTCGCCGTGCTGCCGTCTCGCCGAAAGAATGCTCAGGCCCTCTGTTTGTGATGGGTTCGGCGGTTTCATGAGTACGTGACTTGACCTCTGGAGCAAGATCGCCTACCGTACGGTACGGTGGTCTGTTCGTAGTGAGGACATCTGTCCGTTTTAGGCGCAGTAGTGGGGGTAGTTCGTGGCTCTAGATTTCGGCTCTTCGTCAAATCAAATCTCTCCGGCAACACTTTTTCGCGGTGGAACTGTGGTCGTGATGGACACAGCGAAGACGGTGTTGCAAGGCGCCGACGTACTGGTGGTTGGTGACTCGATTGCGGCGGTTGGTTCAAATATCGCTGCACCGGAAGGCACAACAATCATCGATGCGACCGGTGGTATCGTGATGCCCGGCATGATCGATACACATCGGCATCTCTGGCAGACCGCTATGCGTGGCTACGGTGCGGACTGGACGCTGACGCAATACTTTGTCTGGTACTACCTCGAGTATGGGAAGCATTTCCGACCGCAAGATATCTCTGCCGGTAATACCTTGGGGATCATCGAGGCGCTCGACGCAGGGGTGACTACTACGGTCGACTGGTCGCATGGTTTGAGTAGCGTCGAGCACGCAGAGGCGGCGTTAGAGTCGTTGCGGTCCCTCCCGACTCGCTCGGTTTTGGCGTACGGGAATATCCATGGTGCGCCGTGGGAGTGGACGACGCAACCGGAGTTCCGCGCCTTCGCCACGAGAGCCGTTGAGAGTGCGGACGACCGCTTCGCGTTTCAGCTCGCCTTTGACGTGACCGGGGATAGTGAGTTTCCTGAGCGTGTTGCCTTCGATGTGGCACGAGAGCTCGGTGTTCCAGTTTCAACACACGCTGGAGTTTGGGGAGCGACCAATGACGAGGGTATTCGCTTGATGTACGACGGCGGCTACATGAATGACCGCACGGTCTATGTGCATGCTGCAACGTTGAACCCTGACTCTTACCATAAGATCGCCGCTACTGGTGGTACGGTCTCCGTCTCTACCGAGAGCGAAGAGTCCGCTGGACAGGGATATCCAACAACCTATCGTCTTCGACACTACGGTATCGATGCCTCGCTCTCCAACGACACGAGCGTGTGGTGGAGTGGGGATCTCTTCTCCGCTATGCGAGCGACACTTTCAGCGGATCGTGCAATGGAGCACTTGGCCCACCACCAGCGCGAAGAGACGGTGACACACTGTTCCCTACGTGCAGAGAACGTAGTCGAGATGGCGACGATGGGTGGAGCGAGAGCTATCGGCCGTGCTCACGACCTTGGGAGTTTGGAGGTTGGGAAGAAGGCGGATCTCGTCCTGGTGAAAAATGACCGTTCCCCAGTGATGTTCCCACTGCTCAATCCATACGGACACCTCGTCTTTCAGGCACAGCGGGGTGATGTCCATACCGTGATGGTCGATGGCCAACTGGTCAAGTTTGAACATCAGCTGCAAGGTATCGATCTCAACGGTGCTCGTAGCGCAGTGGGCGAAACCGTCGAGCATCTGCGCGCTGAGCTCGGAGAGGAACAGTGGGTGGCCGGCATGAACCCCGATATCCCGCCGACACAGGTGCGGGATAACCCTTACACCTACACCTATAAAGACTAAGGTCCTCTAGGCCCGAGTTCGATATCGACATCGACCTCGACTTCGAGCTGGCGACGCCTCATGGGATCGGAACAGCACTGAGATGTGCAGGATCTATATCCCAATGATTGTGCGCACTGGAAGTACTGGAAGCACGGGCAGTGCTGAAGCGGCTATCTGCGGAGAATCCAAGGGAACTGTTGGTCGAGGACGGTTGGTTGCAAAGCTCGGCTGATGGCAGTGATCGCTATGGTCGAGGGCGGAAGCGTGGATCGAGTCGAGTAGTTGCCAAGGTTCACGAGCCTCGTTGCGTCGGTGACGTGACGAGGCGCGCAACCGTAGTGAACTCTGCGGCCCCTAGCAGTTTTCGTACGGTTGTCTCCGAGCAGTGCCTGAGCGTGACAGGGACCGTTGAGCGTTGGATCAAAAGTCTCTTGCGGTGCTGGTCTCAGACAAGGTGTCGTGCCTCGGAGCTCATCGGTGCGAGCTACGGTGGCCTTGCGTCAAGGAGTACCTCGTTCTAGAATCTCGAGTTAACGACGAGGCGGAGGGGCTGTACGTGCAGATAGAACCAGGGAAGCTCCGGTTACGCGCGCTTCGAGAGAGCGTGTACAACTCCTCTGAGACGATCACGTTGGACGAGTCGTGTCGTACTCAGATTCTTAGCTCTTTTCAGACCGTCTCTGATATCGCCCATTCGGGTGTTGCGGCGTACGGTATCAATACCGGCTTCGGCCGGTTGGCCTCGACACGAATCGCTCAGGATCAACTCGAGCTTCTCCAACGGAACTTGGTGCTCTCCCATGCAGTCGGAGTTGGTGCACCTCTACCGATCGAGGTCGTACGGCTCAGCATGATTTTGAAGGTTGCGAGCCTAGCGCGTGGGAGTTCGGGAGTGAGAATGGAGCTCATTGAGGCTCTCATTCAGATGTTCAATTCTCAGGTCTTACCCGTCATACCGTCAAAGGGCTCGGTCGGTGCATCGGGCGATCTCGCCCCACTCGCGCACCTCGCCGCTTCTCTACTCGGAGTGGGTGAGGTGACGATCCAAGGAACCCCAGCGAGTGCGATCGACGGGCTTCGTGCAGCGGGTCTCTCCCCAATGACGCTGGCTCCAAAGGAGGGTCTGGCCCTGCTCAATGGGACGCAGATCTCGACTGCGCTAGCCTTGGCTAACCTCTTTCGAATTGAGGAGGTCTTCAAGGCGGCAGTTGTTGCAGGGGCCCTCTCTGTCGATGCTGCAGCCGGGTCGGTAGTCCCATTTGACGAACGAATTCATCAGCTTCGTGGTCATCGAGGACAGATCGACGTGGCTGCGTCCCTTCGGTCGCTACTGCGGGGATCGACGATCACGATCTCACATCAGGACTGCGATAAGGTGCAAGACCCTTACAGCCTTCGTTGTCAGCCACAGGTGATGGGTGCCATCTTGGACACTATTCGGTACTGTGCGGGGACCCTGGAGATAGAGGCGAATGCGGTATCTGATAATCCGATCGTCTTCCCAGAGACAGGAGAAGTGCTCTCTGGCGGGAACTTTCACGGAGAGCCTGTGGCGATCGCAGCCGATGCGCTGGCGATCGCAGCATCGGAGATTGGAGCTCTCTCGGAGCGTAGAATCGCTCTTCTGATCGACGCCTCACTCTCGGGACTACCTCCATTTCTGATTCGTGATGGCGGTGTGAACTCAGGCTTTATGATTGCTCACGTAACTGCAGCGGCCTTGGCCTCTGAAAATAAGTCGCTCGCCCATCCTGCCTCGGTCGATTCACTTCCGACCTCAGCCAATCAAGAGGATCACGTCTCTATGGCGACCTTCGCTGCGCGTCGACTCGGAGATATCGCTGACAACGTTGCCTCGATCGTGGGAATTGAACTGCTTGCGGCCTGCCAAGGAGTGGACCTTCGGTCGCCTCTGACCTCGAGCGCGATACTCGAGCAAGTTCGAGGACAGGTGCGAGAGATCGTGCCACACTACGATATCGATCACTTTTTGGCTCCGGATATTCATAGCGCTCATGATCTGATCACAACCGGTGTCATTGGCAAGTTCTGCGGTCTCTCGTTACCATCGGACGAGGTCGGACCCTGACCCATGATTGAATGTTTGCCGAGATCGAGAAGTGGAGAGGTCCGAAACCTCGATAGGAGGAGGGTGCAATGAGCGCTGGAGATATCCGGGAGAGCGGTATCGCCTCTCTTCGTCACGATCCGTCGAGGGTGATTCGGGCCCCGCGTGGTTCGGTCCTTTCGTGTAAGAGCTGGCTGACCGAGGCTGCCTATCGTATGATCCAAAACAATCTGGATCCCGAAGTTGCCGAACATCCAGAAGACCTCGTGGTCTATGGAGGTATTGGGCGAGCCGCTCGAAACTGGGAGTGTTTCGATGCGATTCTTCGAGCTCTGCGGTCTCTCGAAGATGATGAGACGCTCCTCGTTCAAAGCGGAAAACCTGTCGGGGTCTTTACAACTCAACGCGACGCTCCAAGAGTATTGATAGCAAACTCGAACTTGGTTCCCCACTGGGCGACCTGGGAGCACTTTCACGAGCTGGACCGAGCCGGCCTCATGATGTTCGGACAGATGACGGCAGGTAGCTGGATCTACATCGGTAGTCAAGGCATCGTGCAGGGAACCTATGAGACCTTTGCCGCGATCGCCGCTCAGCATTTTGAAGGTGATGCAAGCGGTCGCTGGATTCTCACTGCAGGTCTCGGCGGTATGGGTGGAGCGCAGCCACTTGCGGCAACTATGGCCGGATTCTCCATGGTCGCAGTTGAGTGTGACGAATCTCGTATCGATCTCCGTATTGCGTCTGGATATCTCGATCACAAGGCCTTTACCTTGGAAGAGGCGTTTGCGCGTCTACGAGAGGCTCGATCACAGAAGCACCCGACATCGATCGGTTTGTTAGGTAACGCTTCAGAGATCTTTGGCGATGTCCTCGCGGGCGATTTTCTCCCCGATGTCGTGACCGATCAGACGAGCGCCCATGATCCTCTCAATGGCTATCTTCCCGCTGGATGGAGCCTCGAAGAGTGGAGAGAACGCCGGACGAGCGATCCTAAGGGGGTGGTGGCAGCCGCGACCAGATCGATGGCGAAACAGGTGGCTTCTATGCTCCAGTTCTACGATCGTGGGATACCAACGGTCGACTACGGCAACAATATTCGTCAGGTTGCCTTTGATCTCGGTGTCAAGCGAGCGTTTGACTTTCCGGGATTCGTGCCAGCGTATATACGACCTCTTTTCTGTCAGGGGTACGGTCCTTTTCGGTGGGTGGCACTCTCGGGAGATCCGAACGATATCTACGCCACCGATCAGCGGGTTAAAGAGCTCATCCCAAACGATGCGCACTTGCATCACTGGCTGGATCTCGCTCGTGAGCGGATTCGGTTTCAGGGCCTCCCGGCTCGCATCTGCTGGGTAGGGGTTGAAGATCGTTATCGCCTCGGACTTGCGTTCAACGAGATGGTGGCCTCGGGCGAACTCTCGGCTCCGATCGTGATTGGCCGAGATCACCTCGATACCGGTTCAGTGGCGAGTCCGAATCGTGAGACTGAGTCGATGAAAGATGGTTCTGACGCAGTCTCTGATTGGCCGTTGCTCAATGCGATGTTGAATGTTGCTGGTGGGGCTACCTGGGTCTCTCTACACCATGGCGGAGGCGTCGGTATGGGATACTCTCAACACAGCGGCGTGGTGATCGTTTGCGACGGATCTGACGAGGCAGCCCGTCGGATCAGACGGGTTCTCTTCAACGATCCCGCCACCGGAGTGATGCGCCATGCGGATGCAGGGTATGAGCTTGCGCAACGTACCGCCGAGCGAGTTGGGTTGAACTTACCATCGCTGCGATCGAGATGAGTGGTTCTCGGACCGAGCTTGGAACCGCTGTGAATCTCATGGGTGCACGTTGTGCCACGAGTACAGCGCTTCATCAAGGGGTGTCCGAGTGATCCTCCGAAACTGCTCAATCGTAGAGATCGGTGAGGACTCAAGTGTTTGGGTCGAAGACGACTGCGCGATCTCCATAGTGGGGGAGACGATTCGTTGGGTTGGTCGTGATGATGCCCTGCCGAGAGGCGGGCTCGATGAGCTCGAGATCGACTGTGGTGGTCGTCTCGTCACCGCGGGCTTGATCGATTGTCACACTCATCTCCTCTACGGTGGTAATCGATCCCAAGAGTTTGCGCTGCGCCTGCGTGGACTGTCATACGAGGAGATCGCCCGAGAGGGAGGTGGCATTCGGTCGACGGTCGAGGCGACAAGGCTCGCAAGCGACGACCAGCTCTTTTGCGGCGCACTCGACAGGCTGCGGCGAATGAGCTGTCACGGCACCACGACCGTTGAGATCAAATCTGGTTATGGGTTCGATATCACGAGTGAACTGCGACTTCTTGAGCTCCTGAGTGAGGTGCAGCAACTCACTTCAATCTCGGTAGTCCCTACCTGTCTGGCCCTGCATTCGTCGCCGAGTGATAGCGTTGATCGGGCGAACTACCTGCGTCAAGTTAACGAGCTCCTCTTGCCGGAGGTTGCGAGTCGGCAGCTCGCTCCGTTTGTCGATGCATTCTGTGAGTCGATAGCGTTCAGCCTTGGTGAGGTGCAGGAGTACTACGAGACTGCGCAACGTCTAGGACTCGGTGTGCGAGGGCACGTTGACCAACTGAGCAGCGGCGGTGGAGCTCAGTTGCTTGCGCGCTTCGGTGGACTCTGTGCAGATCACCTCGAGTACAGCGATGAGGAGGGTATCGCTGCCCTCGCTCGGGCAGGTACCGTTGCGGTTCTGTTACCGGGAGCGTTCTACTTCCTGAGGGAACGTCAACTTCCACCGATAGAGCTCTTGCGACGCTACGGTGTCCCAATTGCGCTTGCGACGGACGCCAATCCTGGGACCTCTCCACTGCTCTCTCTTCCACTAGCTATGAATATGGCTTGTACGCTCTTCGGGCTTACGACCGAAGAAGCGCTCTGCGGGGTTACCCTCAATGCGGCCCGGGCGCTTGGTCTCAGAGATCGTGGAGCGTTACGACCCTCGTGGCGAGCGGATATCGCAATCTGGGATCTTGGTGATCCCTCCGAACTGGCATACTTCCTCGGAGAGTCGTATCTGTGGGCCTCTCTCGTTGCAGGTCAACTCATCGTTGAGCCTCGGGCTACCTCGTAGCGATAGCTGAGATTTAATGAAGACCGCCCGAACGGAAGGTTCGACCGTATTTGACCGTGATTTTGTCTCTGCCGTTCTGACCTGGAGCGATTCGAATCCTCGATCCTTACCGTGGAGGGTCGATGGAGCTCGGGAGCGACGAGATCCATGGAGCGTGCTCGTAGCTGAGACGATGCTTGCGCAGACGCAAGCGACTCGAGTTGCTCAGGTCTATCCATCGTTCTTAGAGCGATTTCCCACGGCACTCGCGATGGCGCAATCTACCAAGTCAGAGGTCCTAGAGCGCTGGATCGGTCTCGGCTACTACCGGCGGGCGGTGCGGTTGTGGGAGAGCTCTCGGGCTGTGGTCTCGAACTACCCCAACTCGTTCCCGGCGACCTTAGCGGAGCTCCTCCAGCTTCCTGGTGTCGGACGATATACGGCCTGCGCGGTTCTGGCGCTGGGCTTCGGCGAAGCGGTGGTGCCCGTGGATGTGAATGCGTTACGGGTAGCTCGCAGGGCAATCGCTGGATCTGCACTGACGCATGCTGAGACTCAACAGTTGCTCGATCGTTTGGTTCCCCCAGATCGGCCAGCTGCCTTCGCTGAGGCACTTTTTGATCTTGGCTCGCAATACTGCACCGCACAGGCACCGCGTTGTTCGCAGTGTCCCTTGTCAGATCGGTACTGCGTATGGCAACGAGGACTGAGACGTAGGTCGGTCGGAGGGCGTTGTGATCAGGAGCCTTCGCCTGTGGTCGACCCCGCATTGGATCCGGCGAACCCTGGATCGGGGAGACCCCGGGTTCCTCCCTATCGAGGGTCTCGGCGGCATCTTCGGGCCTTGGTCCTTCGAAGTCTGCTGCAGGGTCGTGGCCTCTTAGACCGTGAGGTGCTCTTTGAGAACGTAGCGGCCTTGTTGAACGACAGCGACTCGAGAGATGGTTCATCTCGTAGTCTTGGACCAAGCGTCTCTCTCCCTACGACGACGGAGCTGTTCGGAGAAGCTCTACGCGATCTTGTCTCGGAGGGATTTGTGATCGAGACGGAGGATGGGCTGCAACTCGCCCCGTGAGCTCGGGGTTCTGGTTCTGCGTGCCTGTCACGCGCTGGGCTGGGTCTATGCGAGAGCTCCGTGTTGTTCGCTTGTGATCAGGGTGGAGCCTGGTGAGCCGAGTTGGCGCAGTTGGCTTGGAGCTGTAGGGGAATCTCGTTATCGGCGGGTTGCGGTTGCTCGTGTTCAGAAGGGGTAGAGGCGACCGAGCTGTGCAGTTTTTCGGCCGATGGGGAGAGACTGCTGCTCGGAGCGGCTCGACCCCTCCAGCAATGTATCAGCTCTTGGGGGTTAGCCGAGAGAATCTGACCTGGAGCGTTCCGCTTGGTGTAGCGATGTTGGTCTCGTCAGAGGAGGCTCTGTGGCCTCTCTGAAGGCCGTCGATCTACGTCATGGAGCAGCGGACGGTTGTGCGGGCGGCCGAACTCCTTGGAGAGTGGTGAGCGGCGTTTCATCAAGATTTCTCGGTAGTGAGAGACCTTGTGCGAGCGAGGTGTGAACGGTCTCCCCCAAGGCGACAGATCTACCTGATGGTAGGTCTGTCGTGTCCGGCTGGTAGAGGAGCTGGGGAGTTCTGTTCTGAATACAATCACGTCGTCGTTGTTATAGAGAGGACAAGGTAGTGCGATCGCAGCACAGTGGGCGATCATGAGGAGGAACGATGGAGATTAAAGAGCTTGGACATCTTGTCCTGTACGTGCGCAATCTGGATCGGTCGCGACACTTCTACAAAAATGTACTGGGCTGGCGAGAGGTTATGGAGAGCGACTCTCCACTACCAGCCCCGGTCGCAGCGTTCTCCTCTCCATCGCAGAGAACACATCACGAACTTCTGCTCATTGAGGTCGGTGAGACCGCCTCATCTCTACCTCAAGGTCGACGTGTCGGTCTCTATCACTTTGGCCTCAAGGTAGGGGACAGTGATGATGAGCTACGCGAGGTTCGCGATACCTTGATTGCTCATCACGTTCCGATACGAGGAGCATCGGACCATACCGTTACTCACTCCCTCTACATCGAAGATCCTGACGGGAATGAGATTGAACTCTTTATCGACGTACCTGGGGTCGACTGGCGATCGGACGAGACTCTTATCGCTTCGCCGATTCGTCCTCTCGTGCTGTAGCGGTAGGGAACAAGAGTGAGATCTGCTTGCCTGGAGACCGAAACACGGCGCTTTGCGATAGTTGAGCAGTGAGCGAAACAGATGGTCTGCTTGAATGTTCGCTTATTGCCCGTGAAGGACGGAGTCTTTCGGAACGTGCACGATGAAGACGACAGATTGGAAAAGAGATGACTCGACGGATCGTGATCGCGATCGTTCTCGTTGGTGCTCTGGTCGTTGCTCGAATCGCAACGAGGTCGTCGCATTCCGTAAGGGATGTGGGGGCTCAATCTTCTCTTGAGGTCTCGAAGGTATACCTTGCTCAGTCAACTCGTGCCGAGCTCTATCTGACGCTGAGTCAAGTTGGACCCCAGCTAAAGGGAAGATTGAGCGTGGCGTATTTGGCCGGTCGAGGGGGTGAGCCCGTGCGGTCGGTTCCTGCAAGAGCACGAGCTCACTATTCGCTTCGCGTCCTCCAGCCGGTCTTTGTCACCGGCTCGATCATGGGACAGATGGTCAAGTTTGAGCCAGTGAACTTGTTGGGCAGCGAGGTCTCGCTGGTTGCCCCCTCTGGCCTCGGGGTACTAAAGATGAACATCGGGTTGCAACGATTCGATCTCGGCCGGCTCACCTTGATGCCAGTCACGTCGCTCTCCTTCCCACAGTCACTGAGGGGGCTCGAACGTATTGCTGCCGATCTCAACTCTCCGAACTATCCAGCATTCTCGTGATCTCATCGGTTTCGGAGCGACGGAACGTTCTACTGAACTTCGCACCCCTCGGATTCGTATGGATGCTGTAGCCTCACGGTGAAGGCGATCTGGGCGCAGTTGAAGCGAGCTGCTCTCGACTCGTACGCGAGGTACCGGTGGTCGATTTTGATGGATATAGCGGACATGGCCTGACGGTGGCAACGCTGTATCTCGGCGGTAACTACAGTGACCAGAGACGGGATCAGACGTGACCGATGAGAGGACAAGCGGTGAATTTTCTGGGAAGCCATCTTCTTTCAGTCGATCAACTCTCGAGAGATGATCTTGCTCATCTCTCGGAAGTAGCGCGAAAGTTGCAACCCGTTGCTCGCCGCGAGAAGGTGACACGGGTCCTTGAAGGGGCAGTGCTCGCCAGTTTGTTTTTGGAGGCGAGTACTCGGACGCGTCTGAGCTTTGGGGCGGCATTTTCCCGTCTCGGTGGTTCGGTTCTCGAGACCGTAGGCCTGACCTTCTCGTCAATGGCGAAGGGCGAGTCGATAGCAGACACTGCACGGGTAATCAGTGGGTACGCAGATATCCTGGCAGTGCGACATCCAGAGGCCGGGTCGGTGGCCCAGTTTGCGCAAACGTCTCTGGTTCCGGTCATCAATGCGGGTGATGGAGCGGCGGAGCACCCAACGCAGGCTCTCTTAGATATTTTCACGATCGAGGAGGAGTTTGCGCAGCGCAGCAGGCCGGTCGACGGTGCTCACGTGCTTTTTGTGGGAGACCTCAAATATGGTCGGACGGTGCACTCATTGATGAAGCTATTGACGCTATACCGGAATATGACCTTTACGCTGCTCGCTCCCGAGATGCTCTCCATGCCCGACGGCGTCGTAGGGCTCGCCGAGAGTCGCGGTCACAGGGTCTATCCGATTACACGATTACCTGATGACACAATGGAGGTAGACGTGATCTACACGACTCGTATTCAGCGTGAGCGCCTGCAGGGTGAGCAGATCGAAGGGTATAGTCGGGACTATCACGTGAACCGTTTCTTCGTTGACCATATGGGAGGGGATGCGACGGTGATCATGCATCCCTTGCCAAGAGATGCAACACCGGGATCGAACGACCTGAGCGTTGAGCTTGATAGCGACCCAAGGCTTGCGATCTTCCGGCAAACCGATAGAGGAATTCCCGTAAGGATGGCGTTATTCAGTCTCATTCTTGGAGTTGCTGACTCTATCGAGTCGACTTTTCGAGATGTCCGCTGGCACCGCTTGGCTGCGAATACCTAATGCAGTGAACCGGAAGAGGTCGTTGAAGAGACCGAAGGTCCTGTTCGCTGACGCTTGAGGCGTTCGAAGACGACTCTAGCAGAGTAACCGGGCAACTTGGACTAGGATAACGTAGCCCAATTTCATGTCGACCTTTTGGTCTCGAGGAGCTCCACCGTGCCCAGTACAACACCGTCTTCCGGCGATAACGAAAGAAAGCCAGAAGAGGAGCGCCGCCCGAAACGGACCGGGGACTCCCAAGGCCCACGCCGGCCCTACGGAGATCGTGACTCCCAAGGCCCACGCCGGCCCTACGGAGATCGTGACTCCCAAGGCCCACGCCGGCCCTACGGAGATCGTGACTCCCAAGGCCCACGCC
>JAJYZP010000023.1 GCA_021799875.1 Actinomycetes bacterium
CCTGACCGGTCGAGGGGTTGAACGTCACCGTAGTAAGCGGCGTTGTCGGAGCGGTCGTCCCGCCCGAAGGAAGCCACTCTTGTGCGCCGGTCTTGGGATTGGTCACCGACGCATTGACGTTCCACTCATTTGCGGTCGTCGATGCAGTAAAGGTCAACGTGATCGGGATCGGATTTCCGAGAGAGTCGTACGCCGTCTCGGTCACGTTGTATGACGGTGCCGTACCGGAGCCGTTCCATGCGGGGAGGTTACCCCCCAGGGTGATGTTCTGAGTAGCCTGTGGATTGGCAGCCTGGCCCTGAGGAATGACAATATCGGAGAGCGGCCCGGAGGTCGTGATCGTGCCATTGGCCCCCGGTAGCCACCCCTGAACGATCGCCCCCGACGGCGTTACAAGCTGTCCGGCGCCGTCAAGTTGAAGATTGCCGGCCCTCGTGTAGTAAGTCGTTCCACCCTGATTGACGGCCAAGAAACCTTGACCCTGAATCGCCAGATCGGTCTGCACGCCGGTTTGCGAGAGCGTGCCTTGCGAGAAGTTCGTCGTCGTCGCAGCGACCCGAACCCCAGACCCTATCTCGACGGGGTTGGTCCCACCGGCCACACCGATCTGCGGCGCTCCCGCGGCTGCTTGCTGCTGATAGAGAAGGTCTGAGAACTGAAGCTCGGTCGATTGATAGCCAACGGTGTTGACGTTGGCGATATTGTTTCCGATATTATCCAGCATGGCCTGATTGGCATCGATCCCTGAGATCGCTGCAGATAGTGAACGAGTCATATTTTCTCTCCATTTCTTTAGTGTGAATACTTATCTTCAAATACCGGTCAAAAGAAGATCGGTACAACGACCCGAGAATCCATCGTGCAACCGACAGAGCGTGTCGCATCGGAACCCTCAGAGCAAGGGTCCACGTCGAGTTCGAGATCTGACGTCGAGAACCTCACTCCACTCGTGAACACCGGTTATTCGATCATCCTCACGAGGTCACAGCGGTCACCGTTGACGGATCGATCTGTTGGCCCGATATTGTCAGGGTGGGACCTGAAGAACCGAGGGTTACCCCAGAGACCACCCCCGAAGCCGAGGTTCCACTCGGAGAGGTATAGCTCACGGTGTGGCCGATCAGCGATTGAGCCGACTGCGCCGCAACCTCGCTCTGCATGGTGGTCACCGTGGTCAAGAGAGACTGCAGATCCTGCACCATCGTCAAGGTCGAGGTCTGCGATACCATCTGGGTCGGACTCATAGGACTCGTAGGGTCCTGGTGGGTGAGCTGCGTCACGAGTAGCTGGAGAAACTCACTCGAGTTCAGCGACCCGAGCGCTTGTCCAGCCGACGAAGCTTGCGACGACGAAGTTGCACTGTTTGGGTTCGTCGCTGCCGTAGCCTGAGCCGCACTGGCAGTAGGGGTCGTCACGGGCGTGGTTGTTGCCACGCTGCTGACTGCTGTTGTCATCTACCTTCTCTTTCTGTCATAGTTCGAGTTCGTTCGTACACCGGGGGAAGCGTTACATCCGCACATCGAGCAATCTCGTGGAATCGACCTTTGAGCTTGGCTCCGCTCCTTGAGCGGAGCCAATGCGCACGTTGTTGTTATCAAGGGAGGAACTACCAGCACCGAGGGCACCAGTAAATCTCCCGTCCTTAAACGTTCCTCCGGGATTCGATCCAGCACCGAATCCAAATCCACCGAGCTCGAGGTGAACCGAGACTCCCAGAGCAGCGTGCAACTGGGCCGTCAGCTCGTTCGCTGAATGGTTCAGCACCGACACGAGAGTCGGAGACGAGGCGGCCATATGAATCTGAAGGCCGGACGAGCTGGAACTCATTACAACCTCGAGCGTTCCAAGCTCTCCCGGCGAGAGCCGCAGATGCAGTGTGGATGGGAGCGATGGGTTCGTGCTCACATGAGCCGAGACGACGCTAGCGAGAGCCCCAAGGTCCGACGCTGTACCCCCCGCCCACTGAAGCGTCGTCTCACCGGCCACGGTCCAAGGCGGGCTAGAGACCGGTTGCGTCCCAGTAGGACTCGTCGCAAGCGCAGCCAAGGCTCCGAAAGCGCCCGATTGGCTAGACGGCGTTGCCATACCGGCGGAATCAGGTCCATGAGGGTGCAGAGGGCTCAGCCCGCCGACCGTTCCACCAAGGGGATCGGAAGTCGCACCAGTTTTCATCAACCTTGGATCGCTCACGGCTTGAGAACCCAACGCCGCGTCTACCGCTGCGTGAACCTGTTGAGAGACCGACCCTATCGACGCTGGCAGTGGTGTCATCAAGGCTTCGAGAGTCGGTGCCGCCTGGTTCTCGTTGGAAGGTGGAACCACAGCACCATCGATCTGATTCTGATTCGAGTTTGCTGAACCGAACGCCGCGTCGGAGAGCGTTTTTGGTGATTGCGTACTCAGCAGTGATATCGACTCTCGTGCTCCACTGACCGAACCAGGGGTAGTGAGGGGACCGTTCACCGACGCAGACTTGGTCTCAGGAGTCGTGATGGCTTGATCGAGTGCAACGATCGGTGCGCCACTGACCGAACCAGGGGTAGTGAGGGGACCGTTCACCGACGCAGACTTGGTCTCAGGAGTCGTGAGTACGTTGTGAGGAAGAACCGAGCCCAGAGCCACAAATCCCGCCATCACCGAAAGTTCGCCGCCTTGGAGCGACGTAGTTGCCGTGCTCGAGCTGCTTCTCGAACCGGCCTGTCGATCGCTGAGGGTCGGCTTGGTCGAACCTACTACCGAACCAGAGGCGTGCAAAGAATCGGCTGGCGGTGAGTTCGTCTCCGTGAGATTCGATGCTGTCGAAGGCCCACTCGTGGGCTCGGTCCCACCTTGTGTGGAACTATGGTCCATGAGTAGTTGAAAACCTGCACCTTGGCTACCACCTGTACCCTTCGAGGCGCTGGTTCCATTCGACCCGGAAGAGATTGTCGAGGTTGAAGTTGAGGTCGTTGACGAGATCGGCACTACGCGCCCCCTAGATAAGACATGACCGACTGAACATAGTTCTGCGTTTGCGCATACGGCGGTATGCCCTGATACTGCTGGACCGCACCATCGCCTGCGTTGTAAGCTGCCACTGCGAGAGGAACGGATCCAAAGGTCTGCAGCTTCTCAGCGAGCAACTGTGCCGCTCCATTGATGGCCTGAACCGGATCATTTGGGTTGATCCCGATCCCAGCCGCCGTTTGAGGCATGATCTGCATGAGCCCCTGAGCGCCGGCCGACGAGACGGCATTGACGTTGAAGTTCGACTCCACCTTCCCGACGGCCTCCAAGAGACCAGGCGGGAGATTGAAACGCTGCGTAGCCGCAGCGAAGATCGGCTCGAGAGCTGCAGGTACGCCGACCTCCGATGCAACCTGCGACTCTGTTGGGGAGACACTAGGGTTCAGACCTAGCGAGCTCTGGTCGAATGCCGGTGCTGCAATACGTTGAATATCCGTTGGATTTCCAACGCCAGTGATACTCACGGTCTGACCGCTATGAGGAGCATTAATGATCTGTCCGTTCCCAAGATAGATACCAACGTGCTCAGCGGGAGATCCATAGAACACCAGGTCACCCGGGAGTGCCTGAGAGAGAGAAGGAACGTTCGTCCCTACCTGGCTCTGCTGCGCTGCAGTCCTCGGGAGCGCTACCCCCAGATCGGCAAAGACTCGCTGCACAAGACCTGAGCAGTCCATACCCGTCGTTGGAGAGGTTCCCCCGTACACGTACGGAACCCCGAGATAACGCAGAGAGTCGACCACGACCGAAGAGCCGAAGCTTGCTTGTGACGATCCGCTCGAGACCGACGCAGAAGCGCTCGCAGTACCAGTCGTGGGTGTTAGAGCACCAAGCAAGGCAGAGACTCCAGCTCCAACCGAACCAGATCCTCCCAGCTGAGAGAGTTGAGAGAGGAGCGCTGAAGTTGAAGCAGCTCCTGTCGAAGTCGCCGTAGCACTCTGCGTGGTAGAGGTTGCGCCAGTCGAAGACGAAGCGTTCAACGCATCTGGTAGTACAGAGGAGAATTGGCTCTGGAGTTGACTCAACAGTGACGAGAATGAGCTCGTCGTACCCTGCGTCCCTGACGATGAACTAGTGGAGTTTACCGCCGGTTGTGTCACGGGCGAGAGAGATGCCTGGCTTAGCTGCGCAAAGGTCTGAGCGAGGTTCTGAAACCCACCGACAATGGCATTAATGCTCTGCATCACGCCTCCTTACTTGCTCTGTCAGCATCTGTGACAGCTCGAGCATCGCAGCTGTCTCACGTTTGTCTCGTTCGTACCGCTCTGCAGTCAGCTTCCCGTCGAGCGCTCTCGTATAGAGCTCTCGCGCCTTGTGGGCTTCGAGAAAGCTCTCCATCTTGCGGTGAGCATGGTCTTGCTGAACACGTTCCACCGCTCGCTCAAGAGGGAGGCGCCGTTGCAAGAGAGTCCGGTAGGCGAGTCCGCCTCCGAACGCTTCATCGTGTGTTGCGAGCGTGTCAGATTCGTCAATCGCGCTCCGAACCCTTGCTACCGATTCCCGTGCACGGTCGAGCTCACCAAGAGCGTTCGCAAGCTCCTGAGCTGCCCGATCCTCGGTGAGCTTCGCTAGTCGAATTGAAACCCTCAGAGCTCGATGTCGAGAGCGTGTCACGCTCTCACCTCCATAGCAAGGCGAAGAGCCTCCCAGGCCTCAACCTCGTTGCTCGCCTCATCGACCCCTTGGCCAAATACCCTCTCCAGAGGTTCAAGAATCTGAAGTGCACGATCGACCATTGGGTTCGAACCGCTTCGATACGCGCCCACGTCGATAAGGTCTTGTGCCTGCTCTAACGACGCAAGCAAGGATCGCACCTGCAAAGCAAGCGCTCGCTGCTCCTTCGTCAAGATCGCTGACTCCAATCGAGAGATCGACTCCAGGACCGACACCGCAGGATACCGACCGAGTTGAGCGCGGTGTCGAGATAGGGTTATGTGTCCATCAAGGATCGACCGAGCCGAGTCCGCAACCGGATCGCTCATATCGTCACCATCGACGAGAACTGAGTAGATTCCCGTGATCGACCCAACCGCAGCGTTCCCCGCTCGCTCCAAGAGGCGTGCCATGAGCGAGGTAGTAGATGGCGGATAGCCCCGGGCGCTTGGAGGCTCGCCGGTGGAGAGCCCGACCTCTCTCTGTGCCATTGCTAATCGGGTCAAGGAGTCCATGATGAGCAAGACATCATCGCCCTCGTCTCGAAACCACTCTGCAAGCCGTGTTGCCGCCAACGCAGCTCGAATCCGCAGAAGCGGTGGTTGGTCCGATGTCGCCACAACGACCACCGCATCACGAAGCCCTTCGTCGCCGAGGTCGTTCTCTACGAACTCTTTGACCTCACGTCCTCGCTCACCAACCAGACTCAAGACCTTGACATCAGCTGCACTCCCACGTATCATCATCGACAGGAGGGTGGATTTGCCCACCCCCGCACCTGCGAAGACGCCGATACGCTGTCCTCTACCGCAAGGTACCATTGTGTCCAAGACCCGAACCCCAAGCGAGAGTTGTTCAGAGATGAGCCGTCGAGCCATTGGTTCCGGAGGGGAGTTGACGACCGAGACGAGAGCATCGGGAAAGATCGGTCCCTTGCCATCGAGGGGACGACCCTCAGCGTCAATCACGCGGCCTAACAGGTTGCGCCCCACAGGAAAACTCGGCGGCCGTCGCATCGCCGTCGCCGGTGCCCCATATCGAAGTCCGTCTAAGGCCCCAAGCGGCATACAGACTAGGCGGCCATCGTTGACCGCTACGACCTCCGCAACGACCTCTTCGCGTTGGGAGAGTTGCACGTGTATCGACTCGCCGATCGCAGCATCAACACCTTCAATCTCGAGGTGCAGCCCAATCATGCGACAGACCCTGCCAGATTGTCGAGGGCCTGCGACCTCTAGGAGCCGCTCACGCCAGAGAAGTGGTATCACGACACGTCTCCACGCAGATCTTCAAACGCACGCTGAAGCCGATCGAAAGCAGTCTGAAGCTGTGCATCAATGGTGATCGGACCAGCAGTCACGATCACTCCACCGCCTCCCACGGCCTCATCGGCTACTACGAGCGGGATTGTGGGAGCACTGCTCGGCATGCTATCGAGGAGCTCATTGACGATCTCAACCTGCGAAGGATGCACGCGAATGCAGATATTTAGCTCAGGTTCCACCTTCTCCAAGGCCGTAGCAACGCTATGACGTACTCGGTCCTCGGAGAGCTTGGGATCAAATCCAACGACCTCCCGTGCGACTTCCAGTGCAAAAGATACGATCTCTGACTCTCGTGTCTCTAGGGTCGTCTTGGCGTGAGCGTACAGCTGCTCAAGAGCGCTGCCAAGAAGCTCTACGCTCTCCCGACATCGACCCTGTTCCTGAGCGAGTTCATCTTGTGCTTGAGAGTACCCAGCGGCTCGGCCCTCAGCGAGACCTTGGTTGTAGGCGTCAAGGAGCTGATCCTCCATGGACGGACGTACTACGCTGTCGGCTCGCGCCACGGTGCCGCTCAGGAGTTCGTCTACGCTTGGAAGCAGAAGTGGTACCACCGAGTCACTACGGCCACCGTTGACCAACAACCGTTCGTCACGATAGGCGACCGTACCGGTCCGAGACTGACCCATGACTAGTCAACCATCTCTTCAGTAGATCGAGCAAGCGTGATCTCACCTGCAGCCTCGAGTTCACGCACCACGCGCACGACCGCGGCTTGAGCTGCTTCAACCGTGGAGACGCGAACCGGTCCCAAGGTATCGATCTCGTCCACCAGATCGAGAGCCGCTCGCTCTGAAAGATTGCGTAGCACGATGTCACGCATGTCGTTGTCGACTCCCTTCAGGGCTACCGCAAGATCTTTAGGAACGATCTGGCGAAGGATTCGCTGCAGCGTTCGATCATCGAGAGCCATCACATCTTCGAACACGAACATCTGGCTACGAACCCGATCCGCAAGCTCCGGATCGATTACATCGAGGTCAGAGAGGATCCGCTTCTCTGCTCCTTGGTCGATGTTGTTCAAGATCTCTACTAGCGACTGCAGTCCCGATCGCGCCGACGTTGGGCCGGACTTCGCTATTCCTGCGAGCTTACGCTGGAGCACTGCGGCCGTGGACTCTAAGACAGCTGGGTCCACTCGTTCAAGCATTGCAACTCGACGAGCGATGCTCGCCCTCATCTCTTCGGGCATCGCTGCTACGATCGCCGCTGCGCTCTCCGAGGGTAGGTACGACAGGATCACGGCGACCGTCTGTGGATGCTCGTCTTGGAGAAATGACGCCGCTTGGTACGCCTCAACGTGGGCGAGAAAACCCAGTGGATTGCCTCCTGCGGTCCCGGCAAACTGCTCAAGGATCTCATTAGCTTCCTTCGGCGACAGTCGTTCCCCGAGGATCTCACGAGCGGCTTCAACGCCACCTTGACCGACGGTCTTGACGGCGACGACAGAGTCGACAAACTCCCCCATCAGCTCCGCTATGAACTCTTTATCGAGGTTTGGGAGGTTGGCAATCTCTAACGTCAGCGAGACCGCTTCGGTATCGGTCATGCAACGAAGCACTCGCGCAGCTAGATCACGTCCAAGCTGAACAAGGACTGCGGCCGCCTTTTGAGAACCTGTTAGCTCGGTTGCAACCTTGGCGCTCATACCTTCACCCTCGAATTCATCCAGATCCGAAGGAGCTTCGCTACATCCTCCGGTTGTCGGTCAATAAAGTCCAGCACTTCCTCCGATACGACCGGTGTCAGAGTCGGGAGCGCAAGCGTCGGGGCACTGAGTTCGACAGAGGCGGGCTCGAGTGCTAACGGAGGTTCGTAGTCACCGATAAAGAGGTCCTCCCGGATCTCCTTCTTCGAGGATCTCACGATCAGAAATATCGCAATTAGAACCCCCAATACCAGAAGTCCTGTCTGGATCATCGCCATCAGTGAGCCAGAGCTCGCAGCTGCCGCAGGAAGAGCTGTCGTCGCACTCTGAGCGGCAAAGGGTAGCCGAACGACGGAGATCGTGTCACCACGTTTCGGTTGAAGTCCGGCTGCAGCACTCACCAGCGACTTGATTGCAGCCAAGTTCACACCTTTCACCTTCGAATCGACCAGCACAGCGACCGAGAGGTGTTGGATCTGGCCGGGTGCCTGCTGAATGGTCTGATTGACCTGACCGACGGCGTAGTTCGAGGTCGAGGAGGTCTGGTTGTACTTAGCATTCTGATTGGCACCGGCCGGCTGTGTGATCGACCCGAGCGTTCCCCCTGGAGCCGTCCCCGTCCCGGTGTAGGTCTGGGTCGACTTCGAGGTCTGAGTCGGAACTGTAATTGGGGTTCCGTTCTTGGTGGTCTGCACCGTCTGCGACTTTGTCGTCGATTGATTGAAGTTCATCTGAGCTGCAACCTTGACCGCCACGTGATTGATACCGACAACGTTTTGAAGCATGGAGGTCAGTGACGCCGCCAACGATTGATCGAACGTCGAAGTCGCCGACGAGTTCTGTGCAGCGGAGTTGTTGAATCCGGGAGCCGACAGCACGTCACCGTTCTGGTCGACCACCGTGACGTTCGATGCCGAGAGGTTCGTAATCGAGGATGCCACAAGATGGACGATTCCTTGCACCTGGCCTTGCGAGAGTGTAGTGCCAGAGTCGAGCGTCACCAAGACCGAGGCCGTTGGCTGAGAGTTCTGCGAGATCGCAAAGACATCGGTCGGAGGTAAGGCCAGATTGACCTGAGCCGAGCTCACGCCTTGAATCGCTTCGATCGTTGTTGCCAACTCCCCTTGCAGTGCCCGCTGGTAATCGGCCTGCTGCGTGATCTGTGACGAAGTAATCCCAACCTTGTCCAAGAGCGAGAGCCCCACAGTAGAGTTCGCCGGGAGACCGGCCTGTGCCATGTCAAGCCGCTCTTGATAGACCTGGGTCTGCGGAACCATGATCGTCGTTCCCCCCCCAGCCAACTGGTACGGCACTCCCGCTGCTTGTAGCTTCGTAGTGATCGACGCCGCATCGGATGCGGAGAGGTTCGTGAAAAGCGGTGCATAGCTCGGAGCTGAGGTCAACTGCATAAAGTAGATCGACGCTATCGCTACGATGGCAACACCTACGAGCGTGAGAACCTTCTGTCCAGATGTAAAGCCACCGGAAAACCTCTTCAGTCCGTCGCGCAGCGATAACACACTGTCTTGAATGGCCACCTATCAGTCCTTTCGAGTATGAAACAGAGCGGCCTAGAACGGCGTTGCCATGATTTGATTGACCGCTGAGGTCACTGCGTTTCGCAGGTTGACCGCGAGCTCGGTATCGAGGGTGGCCTGGGTTGCGGCTATCGTGGCATCGGTCACGTTGCCAGTTCCGTTTGCAACAGCTGTAGCCTGCGCTTGCGAAGCGACCTGACTCGTCTGAAGAGAGTCGACCGCCTGCGCCAACATGGTCCCAAAGGACGAGCCTGAGGTCGACGCTGCCGCGGATGCCGCGGACGGCGTTGCCAGCGATGTCGCTTGGCTTAAGCCACCTGCACCTTGGAGTGCGCTTGTAAGAGTACTGAAGGGTTGGATAGCACCGATCGCTGGTAACAACTTAGGCTCCTATGGAGAGAATCGAGAGATATGCCGATTTTGCGTGGGTAATGACCGAGGCGTTTGCCTGGTAGGAGCTTTGAGCGTTGACGAGATTGCCAAGCTCTTGACCTAAATTGACGCCGGTCTGGCGCACAAGCCCCTGAGCATTTGCGAGCGGACTTCCTGGGTCGGACACGAGGATGCCATTGGGCGAGTACGTGGTCACTCCGACTACACCGACTCCCTCGCCAAGCCCAGAGTTTGTCGTGTTCGCAACCCCTGGCATTTGAATCGGTGAGCTCGTGATCGGGGCGACAACGATCTCTTGCGGCTGATAGACCTGCTGGTTCGGCGAGACGACGTCGTTCACATTGGCGACGTTCGAAGCAATTGCATTGAGCCACGTTTGATCGGTATTGATACCGGTGCCGGCAATTGCAATAGAGGGGAAAAGTGACATTAGAACGAGCCTCCCATCGAGCCGCTCAGAAGTTTGAATTGATCGGTCAACAGTTGTGAATCGGCTTGATAGTTCAGCGTCGATTGCTCTAAGTTCACGAGCTGGGTCCCAAGGGAGACGTTATTGCCGTTCGTAGCGGCAGGGGCACTCGATGGAGTCACGGTCACTGACGCAGTTGCACTCGAGGAAGGTGAAGCGAGCGCCTGCCGCAACGAGCTCTGAAAGCTAACGTTCGAAGCAGTGAAACCAGGCGTGTCGACGTTGGCTACGTTGTTCGCAAGGACGTTCTGCTGAACGTTGAGCCCGTCGAGTGCATACGTTAGTGAAGCAATAGCAAAATTGGACATAGACCACCCTCTACGAGATTTAACTCTCATCGGATCCTGGCCTCTCCCTGGCCATCTCCTGTAGCGATCCATGCTCTAAGAGTGCTTCGGTTCAATGAAGGCTCTCCTTGAGTGGCGATCTTGAAGAGAACCACCGAGACCAGAGCCGACTTCGAAAGCGTCCATGCCGAGGGCTCGCTACCGCAATAGGAATGATCGAGGCGGTCCAGAGGTTAACGATGCGAAGACTTCAACGCAGACCTAACGAGAACGCGAGCGACCGATGAGCACACAGTCAAACCCGCAGCCAGATCTTCCGACCAGTACGGCACCAGTACTCACTAAAAGACTGACCTATGTTCTGGCTCTCGCCTGTGGAGCAATCGTAGCGAACCTCTACTACGCACAACCACTCCTGACTACGATCGCCCGAGGACTCCATAGCACAGCTGACACCACCTCGATCGTTGTTGCGGTCACTCAGGTCGCATACGCGGTCGGCCTCTTCGCAGTCGTTCCCCTCGGTGATATTCTCGATCGACGCAAGATGATCGCTGGCGTGCTCTGCATCACCACAGTCGGCCTCCTCCTCACTGGAATCGCTCCAACGTTGGCTCTCTTCTTGCTTGCCTCTGCCCTAGTTGGTGTCTCAGCCGTTGTTGCACAGGTCATTATTCCCTTCGCTTCGGTGCTGGCTAAGCCGGAGGAGCGTGGCAAGGTCGTCGGGATCGTGATGAGCGGGCTTCTCATTGGTATCTTGGTGGCCCGAACGGTCTCGGGCCTCGTCGCACAGGCTCTGGGTTGGAGATCGGTCTATCTTCTTGGCGCTGCCATCACGCTAACCCTCGCCCTCGTACTCATGAGAGAGCTACCGAAGCTACCGCCATCCCGGTCACTGCGATATCCTGAGCTCCTCGGTAGCGTCGTGGAACTCTTTCGTAAGGAGCCGATTCTTCGCCGGCGATCGTTGTATGGTTTACTCTCTTTCGGTATCTTCTCGACCTTTTGGGCTACGGCAGCTCTACTGCTCTCGAAGCCCCCATACTCCTACAACAACGCGACTATCGGCCTCTTCGGTCTCGTTGGAGCCGGCGGAGCGCTCGCAGCCTCACTCGCAGGCCGTCTCTCAGACCATGGACACCAGCGCGCCTCAACCGGCGTATCGATCGTTCTCGCGATCGCAGGTTTCGCCCTCATTCTCACTGAGGCGAGGGCGCTCTACCCTCTTATCGTCGGAATCGTCCTCATAGATATGGGCGTCCAAGGCGTTCATATCTCGAATCAATCTGTGATCTACCAACTCAACCCGTCGCTGCGAAGCAGAATTACGAGCGTCTACATGACCTCGTACTTCGTAGGTGGTGCAGCTGCATCGGCAGGATCTACCTACGCCTACGCCCAATTCGGGTGGACCGGCGTCGGTTCGCTCGGCCTTGGCCTGGCCATCGTACTCCTCATAGCGTGGAGCACTGAGCACCTGGGAAGATTGACCACATCGAGACGTTCCACCCTCCAGTCGCAAGACCCAATTCCCGCATCCAACGGGCCAACCACGCCTACGGCATAAGGAGGCCTATCAACGAGTTCGTCCGGCCCGGTCGCCCGAAGGCGCGCCTGTCTCTCTTTCGCACCGCAAGACTACCGTCACAGCGACGCTCTCCGTTGACTTGCTACGACCATAAACACCGTGCACATCGAGAGCACGCTCAGACCTCTGCTGCGGCCACTGCTTCCGGAGACGCGCAAGAATCAGGGGGGCTCCTTTAGTGAGACGGCAGTCAGCGACGCTTCGACGCACGGGGTGCAGCGATCTCAGAGATCGAGAGCTCGCCGATAGACGACCAGAGAGAGCGTGGCCTACCTGGAGAGACCTCACTCTTCTTCGAGAAGCCCCGAATTTAGGCTCGTACGTCCACAAGGACAATACGGTCGGTCTCTCCACGCGCGCGCGATTGCACGAGGACGCTCTGACAGACGTTCATCTGCTCGCGGAGCTGTGCCGCTAGTCGTCCGGTTCGTTCCATCAGCGCCTGTGCCTCGGGAACGAGTACCCGAGGGATCGAGGAGGCCACAAGTGGCTGGCTGAACTCACCGGGCCACGGTCCTCGCCCAGCTAGCGCTCGCTCGACAGCATCGAGATGGCGCTCATAGGAGTCTAAAATCTCACGCCACTCCATGGATCTCGGTCCCATCGGCCTCGAGTAGTCGTGCAGCTTCATGCCATGTGGCGTGAAGCGGTCTGAGAACTAGCTCGGCGTTTTTCAAACGTTCTCGATCTTTCAAGAGATTCGCCTGAATGAGCTCGTTGAGCGCGTAGCCGTAGAGCTGATAGAGGTTGCGTGCGCCCTCCCAGATATCATCTCGAAGACTCACCATCATGAGGTGCACGATATCTTGGCCGTGACGTAGCGCCGTATGAACACCAAAGAGATCACTCTCTTCAAAGCAGGTATGGGCCGCATCGAGGTCAACTATCAGTCGATCGAAGAGCATGAGAAATCTCTTCGCCGGACTAGCAGAATAGACGCTTTCTTCCTGATAGCGATGACGCGCGCGAGCGTACATGGTGACAGACTCCTTGGCGTTGTCTAGGGAAGCTTAGAGATTTGACCGCCGAGCCACTGGCTCGTGTTATTGAGTGTGGAGAGGTTGGCTTCCAACGTGGAGTACTCCTGCGTGAGAAGCGTCTGCTCAGCAGCGATCATGGGGGTGTAGTTGTTGTACTGGGCCTGAAGTGAGCTCACCGTTGTATTCAGCGAAGCAACGGTCTGAGTCACGCTCCCCGTCACCGGATCGACCGCCGCCGCAGAGAGGTTACCGAGAGCTCCCGCGATGCCAAGGCTGTAGTTGAAGGTCCCAAGCGACGTTGATGAGGTGATGCCAGATGCGGTCACGTTTACCGCAAAGCCCGCCATCGAAGTACCAGAAGAGAACGGGATGCTCAACATCTGACCTTGCCCGCTGGCAGCCTGCCCATTAATCGTTCCGGCAACGTCTTGGCCTGTGAACGTAGCGGAGCCACTCGACCCTCCGAGGCCGGTCTGACCGGCTCCGGTCGCAGATGACGTTGCGCTGAAACTCTGTGCTGAGCCGTAGTTCGCGCTACTCACCACGAGTTGAGTCCCCCCTGACACCGTCAGTACCGATGCCGATAGCGACAGACCCGACGACGCGAACTGTTGGTTGAGACCGCTTGCAATCGAGTTCAAGCTCTCACCGGCAGTTGCAGCGTACGTAGCCGTCTGCCCCCCTTGTGTAAAGCTCAAGTTTTCATTCGCCGAGATCGAACCGGTCGAGCTCACACTACCTGTATCGGTTGCCTGCGTGGCGCTCTGCGTGATCACGATCGGATAGTTCCCCGCAGCCGTAGTATCTGGCGCATAGACCAACGAGGTCGTACCCGCATAGGTCGAGGAGCTTGGAGTAAAGCTCCCCCCCTGTGAGAACATCTGAGCAACGCCAGTTGGATCGGATTGATAGGCATTCACAAAAGTCGTTGGATCGAAACTAATGGTACCGGACTGCGTCAAGGAGACTCCAACACTCCCTGCTCCAATCAAGTTTCCTGAGGAGACGAGCTGCGAGATCGCGCTGTAGATCTGGTTGGTAATCCCATTAAGGTTGGCGTCACCCATCAGAGGCCCACCGGTTCCAGTGCTCTGGTTGTAGCCCGCGTACTTGTTGATATCAGAGAGCACCGTATTTGCGTCACTCAACATAGAGCTCACCGCAGTTGCCATGGCGTTCGCATCCGGGGAGACTGTGACCGTGACCGGCGACGACCCAGGAGCTTGAGCAGAGAGCAGGTTGATCGTCGTTCCTTGCATGAGGCCCGTCAAGGAGTTCGATGCCGAGTCAACGACGTAACCGCCCGAGCCACCGACCTGAACCTTTGCGTCTTGGGCAGCGGTAATGGTCTTGAATCCACCAAGAGCGGAGTTGAAGCCCGATGTGTCGATAGTAACTTGACCTCCGACACCGGTCGTTGCAGAAGAGAGCTGCAAGAGATAGCTTCCTGAGGAGACCTGAACTGCAGACGCGTTGACGCCTGCATTGGCAGCATTGATCGCCGAGACGACATCAGCAAGCGTCCCTCCACTTGGAGAGATCTCACTTGCAGTGAAGGAACCGGTAGTCAAGCCTGTGGAGCCGATACCCAGCGTCATGGAGCCACCACTAGAGTTCGACACGGTGACCGTGGAGCCCGCGTTGACGTTATTGACGGTCGTCGATGTGCCGTCGAGCGAAACGGTTCCAGCGGTACCGGTCGATGCAGCGGACTGTGCGGCCAGTCCAAGCGACGAGAGCGCATCGCCACCAGTGATCTGCAGCGAAGCCCCCGATCCTAAGAGGGTCGTACCGACTTGGAGCTGACCCTGTGCGTTCACGCTCGCCTGTAGGAGCGGGGAGCCACCAGAGCTCGACGCTGTCTGGAGAGCACTGGCGAGCTGAGCGGGTGTGTAGGTTCCTGCAGCTATCGTAAAGGTCTGCGAGGTTCCATTGACGTTGGCGGTGACTTGATCGTTGACACCAGAGGTTATCGTCACGGACGACCCGAGCGCAGTTGACCCTTGTGCGGTCCCACCAGAGAGCGCACTCGTAACCGAGACGCTATGTTGCCCGAGCGAAAGGCCCGAGCCCGAAAGTGACGTCACTCCTTCGGCCGAAGCGGTTCCAGAAAGTAAGAATGGAGCCGTGGCTACGACGGTCGATGTGGATGAGACCGTCGAGTTCGAGGCGAGCACCTGAGCCTGCGCGAGCTGCAGAACATTGAACGACACCGAGCCGGTTTGAGCACCTGCAGCCGAGGTCGCCGTCGCTACTTGCGTGTTATTCGATTGGCCAGCAACTTGGTTCCACAACTGCGTTTGACTGAGATTGTCAGCTGCGCTCTGTAGGTTCGTGAGGTCGGCCGAGATCTGTTGATAGTCAGCGATGTTCGAGTTGATCGAGGTCATCTGTGACTTGATATTGGTCTGAGGGATCTCATACGCCGTCATCAACGCCTGAATGATCTGCTGCGTATTGATCCCCGAGATCAGGCCATTCGTGGTGACGAGCGGACCTGACCCTGAGGTATTGACCGTTAGATTTCCAAAGAGCGACGTGCTGCCGATGCCTCCCGTACCGGTTGAGGACGTCGAGCTCGAGGTTGCTCCTATGCTACTCATTGATTCTCCCTACACCATCTGCTCGCAGTACCCATGATGCAGCGAGCGCTTCTAACCCATGAGTGCGCCATGAGGGATGGCCAGGCGTCTCCACCACGACCATCCCTCATCAGCGTTGACACTACGTAGTACTATGGAATGAGCTTGAGGAGCATCTGCGGCAGCGACTGGGCCTGCGACAACATAGCCACACCCGCTTGCATCAACACCTGCTGAGACGAGAACGACGTCATCGCCTGGGCTACATTCGTATCCACCAAGGTGGAGTATGCAGACTGAACGTTCTGCTGTCCAACCGTATCGTTGTTGATAATCGCCTGAATCTGGTTCTGAGCAGCACCGATATTTGCTTCTGCGCTCGCTACCGTTGAGATGGCGCTCTGAACGAGAGACATAGCAGCCTGAGCAAAGGTCGTCGAGGTGATAGATGCCGAGGCACTACTAACACCAAGAGAGGCTGAGCTCATGCCTTGAATCGTCACAGTCAGCTGATCGTTTGTACTATTGTATGCTCCAACCTGGAAGACCTGGCCAGAGTACGTTCCATTCAGAAGTTGGGTCGACCCAAACTGCGTACTATTCGCAATCTGATCAAGCTGCGACTGAAGGGCTGCAAACTCTTGCTGATCCGCATTTTGCGAGGTCGAGGACTGCGCACCACCGTTGGCGGCAGTTGTTGCCAGCTGGTTCATGCGCTGCAAGATTGCGACCTGCTGGTTCATAGCGCCGGACGCGATCTGGAGCACCGAAGTAGCATCCTGACCATTGGTAATTGCGACGCCGAGGCCATTCGCTTGAACATTGAGGCCTTGAGCGATCACGTACCCAGAAGCGTTGTCGGCCGCAGTTTGAATCTGCAGACCCGACGAGAGCTGTGAGACCGTCTGTGCCATGGCGTTACTCGTCGCATTCAAGTTGTTGTATGCGTCGATCGCCGAAATATTTGTGTTAATTGTGAGAGCCATTATTCCTCCTTGATCTCCCGACCAATCCGTTCACTTCCTTACATCGCTGAACACCAAGGTCCCTCCGACGTAGAGTTCTTCGGACCACGATCTCGAGAGCTTTAGCGATGTCGGCAAATTTTGCCAGCTGTGTCGCCAAAGCCACACAGTCCCATCGGCAGGAAAGACAACGAAGATCGATTGTGTAGATCAAGCCTCGAGGCACCCTGGCGCGCTTCCCCCGCGGACAACACCACCTCCCGCACTCCATCTGGGTGCATTGGTCCTCTTTAGCTCAACGATACGCCGCACCGTGGGAGCCAATGACCACAGGCAGCTCGGTGCTCAAGGACGGGTCAGCAACACTCACAGACACTTCTCCAACGCTCCATACCCACGACTCTGCCCTCTCACTCTCCGACCGGTTCTTCCTCGGTTGCGGCTTCGAGAAGCATTAACACGTCGCAGCGTGAGCTCGAGACCTATGCGCTGGAGCCCACCAGCCCCACTCGGGAGCTCTCACAGACGACGATCATCAGCTACTTCAAGGTCTGCACTCTCCCGATTGCTGACCTTGAGCGAGCACAATCACTACCGTTGGGCAGGCTCCACCCGAAACCGAAGCACAGAGGTACAGCGTTCCAGGATCACTATGCTCCCAGCAAGCTCATACTCTCGCTCGCCTCCAGATCACTCTCTCCAAAGCGCTCCCGCAGCAGCTCCGACGCACGCCCTCGCTCAGATCCAGACCTCTCCACATCGACCGCAATGGCACGTAGCGGACACGATCTTTCGAGACCGCGGTCTCGCAACCGTACCGACCACTTGAGTGCGTCATCGATCGAGAGAGATTTTGCCAACGTTGCTGCGACCGCGAGGCAGTGCAGATTGTGCGGGTCTGCGTTGAACATATCTTCAACGACAGGTTCGGCTCGCTGCGGTTGGATCTGCAAAAGCTGGGCATACACAAGGCTTCTCTTCGACGACGGTACGTAGTGACAGAGTTCACTATAGGAACGAGACGCGCGGTCTAAAAGGTAGAGAAGAATGTCGAGGTGAAAGTCCATCCTTCCGTCTGCTATCGAGGCTAAGAGTATGTCAGCCGCCTCGCTATAACGCCCAAGCTCGGCAAGGCAACTAGCCACGTACGGCGTGCAGCTCTCCGGCGAGATCTCGAGGCCAAACTCGTCCGCTTGTGTCTCGGTAATCTTGCGAAACTCCGCAAGCGCAGACGTATTCTCGCCAATGGACTGTAGATATCGACCTCGATAGAATGCTACGTTGTTACGAGGAACGTCGACCGCCTCGTACTCCTCCAAGAGCTCGGCCATAGCGGAAACCTCTCCGCTAGCGAGGAGGGCGTCCATGGCGACTCGATACGCAAAGACTCTGAACGCTACGTTCCCTGCCTCTCGGATCACCTGCCGAGCTAGATCGAAGGCCCGTTTGAACTCACCTCCGAGTAGATAACTTCGGGCCGTATTGATATCTCGTTCCTCAGGGGATCCAAACTCCTCTCCCCGCTCCGCCAGAGCAAGGTTACGAGTACCTTTGTTTTTCGCAACCATAAACTCCGTAAGGTATCCCTTATGCGAGATCTCGATAATATTCGTCGTCTCCATCGTGGTCGTACGATCTCGAGCTCGAGTCCAAATCATCTCATGAAGACTCCCGTGCCAAGCGCCCTCGCTGCGTCGAAATAACCGAGCGGCACGATGGTACGTCGGAGTGTCGAGACCAGAACCTACCTCGTTACGTATTCGAATCCCATACGCCTCGATCTCATCGCTCTGCTCCAGCAGATAGCGCCGTAACTCGGCGCGATCTCCGCGCACTTCTTCGTCGGCATCGAGCCAGAGAATCCACTTTCCTCGGCAATGACTTAAGGCTTGGTTTCGGGCCCACGCAAAGTTATCACGCCAAGGAATGACTTTAACCTTGGCCCCGAGCTCCTGGGCTATCGACACGGTAGCGTCTTGGCTTCCCGTATCGAAGAGTACCACCTCATCCACGAGCGCTTGCGCAGAACGAATCGCATCAGCGATGCAGTGTTCCTCGTCTTTTGCAATCATGCAGGCACTCAAGAGTGGCCATTGACCGTCAGGCTCTAACGTTTGACTCATCGCGCGCTCTTCCTCGCACGTAACGACCTCGTCAAAGGCGACAATCGAGCCGTGCGCCACCGCTATCGGGCCTCTGCCCAGCAGTGATCGGTAGAAACGTAATTGCAGTTCGTCCACGTCATCACGGTGGTCCACCATTCCGCTTTGCAAAGCATGTACGAGGTCGCTTCGTGCGCAGGCGAAGACCCTTGACGAAACGTAGCGTTCCCATGTCACGATGGAACAGTGATCTCGCTCCCATCTCTGTGCAAAGCTACGGAGCTGTTCGGGGACGTTAATGTCAATCCCAACCGTCAAAAAGATCCTTTGAACACCGGCCACGCTGGGCGATCTCGGTGCAACAATCACCGGGCCTTCATCGCTGCTGCTCACCGAGAGCGCATCAACGAGGCCGTCGATCCATCTAGGCTGCGGGACGAGACCGTCATCTGTGAGCACTACCATCTCGTAGCGAGAGAGCGACTCCAAAACCGGCTCCAGTGATGCCGACGTTGCAATCTCCACCGTTGAAATGCGGGACAACATCGTCGAACGAACAACCCCTGAGCCGTCGGTCTCATTGCTATTTCTGCGCACGATTACAACGTGATCGCGCGGACCTTTGGTGCTCTGCAATCGGGGCATCAAACGCGACATCCGTTGAGGATCGCTCTCAAAAACGATGATGGCCACCGGTTGACGAACAGTAACCGGCGGTCGCCGCTTCGACTTCGTCACTGTCGACCTAGCGAACGATCACGGCGAGACCGCCGCCGCCATATCCGCCAGCGACAACGACTGAGATATCGAGCCGTTTGCTGGCGCTCTCCTCAAATTCGGCGACTTGATCTGCTCTCTCGCTGGTTGACGTCACTTCCTTCAGCCGAACGTGCTCCGCTCGTTGACGCTTATCGTTGAACATGGACGCAAAGATATTCAGTATCTCTCGATAGTTATCGAACATGGTCTCGGGAATCTCACCCTCATCGTTTGCGTCTTCTACGGCGCCAGGCGGGATCATTGAAAGCGCCCCACCGGCTGCGGTTACGAGCTGTCGCTCCGTCCAGATAAGAGCCCGGAGGTTTCCCGATTCGTCGAAGTAACCGCCAACAACCCCCGGACCATGAACCTTGTCGCCAGGTGGTAAGCGCTTGGCAGTAACGGTTCGGCCAAGGAGCGCACCGAGAACATCTTCAACATCATCCGGTCGAGGAACCTGGATACTTTGAGCCTCGGACATATGCACTACTCCCCTTTTTGCTAGCTACAACGATCGCCCACTTCTAAGACTGCGAGTGGGCGCGATGTTTCAATGCGACGAGATACGCAGTGACGCCTTCGACGACCACGGCTGCATAACTCGAATCCTGCTCCGATGTAGGAGTAATCGGTCCTTCAAAAAAAGTTGGAAGGCCAAGTTTGAGACCGGCATCAAACTCAGACATTCGGCGCTTGACGCCGCCTCCAATCATGTTTGCGATCTCGTTCATAGCGTCGGCGACCTCCGGTTCATCGAGTACGTCATCGTCCTCCATGAAGAGCAGCTTCTTCGCCAACGACTCACACCCACCCCAAAGAGCGGCAACGCCGAATTCGAAGTTAAAGTGATCGCCAACGAGCGCAATGTAGGAGCCCGGAATACCACGAGGAAAGCGCTCCGGTGACGGCTCTAGTACCTCGATCTCTGAGCCCCATGTCGAAGTTGCGAGCTCTCGTAGAGCGTCGACCATAGCCTCCGACCATGTCAAGACGGTCTCCACCGACTCCATCTCAACTCACTCCTGCTGCGTTGAGGGTGTCTCGAAAGACTTCAACGGTAAAGGGCTTAGCGATGAGAAACATGGCACCAGACCCCCGAGCGAGTGCGATCATGTCTGGGGTGCTCTCAGAGGTCACAAAACCGAATGGAGTATCGAATCCCTCCGATCGAAGAGCCTTCAAGAAGGCGTGTCCATCCATCTCGGGCATGTTCCAGTCGCACAGGATGAGGTCAGGATTCTCCTGGCGGACCTGCTCCAAACCTTCTAGACCGTTACCCGCCTCACAGAACTCGGCGTCATCAAATCCAGCCTGGCGAACGTGTCGCATGACGATCATCCGCATCGCCTTCGAATCATCGGTAACAAGAATTTTCACGGCTTCCCCTTGCATAGAGTGCGGTCACCCTCTAGTATCGGCAGCCCAATACCGGTGCTTTACGAGTGATTCTTTCCTCTGCCTACTCCACGAATGGAGACCCCTGCCGCAACAGGGACCAACGACTATGCCAGCAACGAGCGCTCGGAAGCGAAGATAGCTCGATCTCAGAGAGCGGATCGACCCAACGCAACACTTCGAGCACCTCTCGGACTGTGCCGACATAACCTTGCCATCTGTCGACGACGAAGTCGGCCACGATCACAGGAACCAGACAACACTACGGTATCGCCTCCGACAAGCGCTACCAAAGCAACTCGGTTCGAGGAAGTGTAGGCCTGAGCGGTCTGGCGCTTAAGCCGGGACCCGTAGGGTCGCCGGAGTCAGTCCACCGGTAGCCCCTCCGGGGGCAACGTAGTAGTGACCTACGCTTCCCGTTGATCGCTGCAAAGTCGTACGAATACCAAGCGTCGACTCACTACCTCCGAGGAAGAGCACTCCTCCCGGAGAGAGCACCCGCCCCAATGCATCGAAGATCTTCTGCTTTGTCGACATGTCGAAGTAGATCAAGACGTTGCGCAAGAAGATCAGGTCAAAAGGGCCGAGATGTGGCCACGGTTTCGCTAGGTTCACTTCAGCGACCTCGATCTGACGTCGCAAACTCTCCTTGACGTGCCACTGGTCACCTTTTTTGTCGAAGTACTTTACGAGCATCGGTGCCGGTAGACCCCGATTGACCTCCAACTGCGAGTAAATACCTTCTTTTGTGCGATGCACCATCGCTCTCGAGATGTCGGTACCGAGAAGTTGGATGTGCCAGCTCGATAGCTGGGGAAAGTACTCTCGCAGAACCATTGCAATGGAGTACGGTTCTTGGCCAGACGAGGATGCTCCGCACCAGATACGAAGGCTCTTTGACGCTTGATTTTTCTGCATCAGCAATGGAACAACCTCCCTTCTCAGGGCCTCGAAGGGTTTGACATCTCGAAAAAAGTACGTCTCGTTAGTCGTCATCGCCTCAATGACATCTCGCCCGAGTCCTCTACCACGATCGCTTCGAACCACACGAGCGAGCTCTGAGAGCGAACCAAGTTGATGCAGACGACAGATCGGCTGAAGTCGACTCTCCAGCAGATACTCCTTGTCCCGAGTGATCACGATGGCGCTCTGTTCTGATATGTAGCTCGTTAGCAGCGTGAAGTCGGCGTCGGATAAGGTCACCTCACACCTCCACGCTCGGGCTTACGCTCCGTGGGACCTCACCGATCTGGCCCGACCTCGCCGACGCTCGATGCAAGACCCGGTCAACCACCTCACCCGCCAAGGCCTTCAGCGGAAAAATACCGTCATGGAGTCCCGCCTGAACGATCGATCCTGGCATTCCCCAGACCACAGAGCTCTCCTCGTCTTGAACGATGACGCGACCTCCGCTCCTGACAATACTCTCAGCACCCGCCGTACCATCGGACCCCATACCAGTGAGCACAACACCCAATAGGCGCGAGCCCCATGCCTCTACTGCACTTCGAAACAGAAGGTTGGCGGCAGGCTTGCACGAGTTTTCCGGCGGTAGGTCGACAAGAACACACCGAATCTCTCCGCTGGTGTGCCGTGCAACCTGTAAGTGCAAACCACCCGGCGCGATGTAGACCACCGATCGCCGCACGATCTCTCCATCCTCCGCCAACTTCACACTCAGATGCGACTTCGCGTCGAGACGCTCCGCAAGCATCTGTGCGAAGAGGGCCGGCATGTGCTGCACCAAAAGCAGCGGGACCGGAAAATCATGTGGGAGCTTCGGGATAATCTCCGTCAGCGCCGCCGGTCCTCCAGTTGAAGATCCAACCACAACCGCATCCACACCGGTGCTGGCCCCCGCTACACCTCGTCGAACCTTGGGAGCCACCGTATCGACTACGGGAACGGGAGCAGAACGCACCGACACCGGGGCAGTCTGGCTCACCCAAAGCGGCTTCGGCGGAACCTTTGCTACGGCCGGCGTTGCGGACGAGGCAGGAACGGCGGTCGGTCCTTGCGTTGTCGGTAGCGGACTGACCGGCCTTGGCCTCTGCCGTGGAATGTTCGAGGGCGCTCGATAGCTCACACCGTCTCCACGTTTGAGCTCTCTTGCTCTCTGTCGACGACCTCCGAGGGCGACCGCCTTCTCGAGCAGTTCGCGTCGAGTCTCTTGTAATCCAGCACGACCACCACCAAGCGAAGATGGCTTTGTGATATAGTCTGCAGCACCGGAATCAAGCGCTTCGATCGTCGCGCCGATCCCCTCTCTCGTGAGTGCCGAGAACATGATGACGACACGACTTCGGTCCTCACGCACGATATGGTGAAGAGCCTCCAAACCGCTCATGCCAGGCATCTCAACGTCAAGAACCACGACATCAGGGTCGTAGATACGACACTGATGAATGGCATCGGCTCCATTGGATGCCGATCCGACGAGCTCAAGCCCCGAACCCTCCTCTATCCATCCAGAGACCATTCGTCGGACCGTGGTTGAGTCGTCTACGACAAGGGTCTTGACGAGACGATCAACCATACTCTTCATCCTCGTCTTCATCGCCAAAACCGAGCATCGCTAGTTTGTCGATAATGACCTCTTTAGAAAAGGGCTTCATTACATATTCGTTTGCTCCCGCCTCGAGAGCTGCGAGCACCCTATCCATCTCGGTCTCGGTCGTGACCATCATCAAGGGGACGTCGTTGTACGCTTCTCGATTCCGAACCACTTTGAGAAACTCGTACCCGTCCATAACCGGCATATTCCAGTCGACCAACATGATCTCCGGGAGGTAGCCCTCTTCAAGACATCGAATTGCGTCTTGTCCGTCCACCGCAGACTTCACTTCGAATCCGATCTCTCGAAGCATTTTGCCAAGGATCATGCGGGTTGCCGACGAATCATCGATGACCAGTGCCTTTGCCATTCGACTCCTTTATGCGCACTTCTACCACCACCGACCTGCACTACGAACTACGCCGCAGCTACCTCCTCAACTGCAGTAGCTGCGGCGAGATCTAAAACCAAGAGCAGGGAGTGCTCGAGCTTGAAGACCCCAGTCACGAGTTCACGACATGCGCCCTCAAGGGTCTCCGGCGGAGCCTCGAAGCTCTCAGGATCGATGCTCACGACATCGCCAATCTCATCGACCAAGAGCGAAACCGCTCCGTCTTCCTGAGAGATGACGATATTCATCGGTGGTTTGGGAAATCCACCATTAAGCTGAAACCGCTTCCGCATGTCTAGAGCGGTCACGATCTGACCTCTCAAATTGACGAGCCCAGTTACGACCCCAGGTGCCAAGGGGACGGGCGTCATATCTTGCGTTTTGATGACCTCCTGAACATCTTCGACGGAGATTCCTAACAGAAGATCTCCGAGGTAAAAGGTGCAGTACTGCTGCGAGTTCCGAGTCGACTTACTTGACACTTCAAACCCCTATTCCTACGAGATCGGAGAGAAAGTCTCCGATGATCACCGAGAGATCGACTACTTCAGTTACCCGATCAGAGATCACCGCAGAGCCCAACACTCCCAGTCGAGCTGCATATTGATCGAGCGTCACTCGTTGTTCTGTGATGTCCAAGATTGCATCGACCACAACACCGACACTGCGAGAGTTAGCGGAGTGTACGACAACCTGGTACGTCTCACCAGGATCTGATGCAGAGGTAAGTCCAACGGCGGTGGAGAGCCAGAGCAGTGGCATAATGGTGTTTCGATACTGCACCACGGGCTGTCCTCCGGCCCACTCCACGGCGTCAGCTCGAAACTCTTCCAGCCGGTCAATACTCTGAAGCGGTACTGCCACTCTTCCCGAATCACCCACTTGCACCAAGAGCAGTGTCTGCTTCTCACCAAGATCTTCGACCTGCCTCGTCACGGTCGCCTTCGACTCTGTGTCTCTCGCAGTTCGGAGGACCCTTCCGAGGTGAGCCACACCGGCAACATCTACAATGAGGGCGACCTTACCATCACCCATAATGGTCGCTCCCGAGAAGGTCGTAACGGCCTTGACCTGCCGACCGAGGGGTTTCACCACGATCTCTTGCGTATCCACCACTCCATCAACGACAAGTCCGAACTGCGTCTCTTCTGCCTGTAACACAACGATGTTCAAAGACTCCTTCGTCCACGGGCGTTCACCGTCTGAGATCCCCAGGACCTCAGCGAGGTCCACCAAGGGGAGAAGATGGCCCCTCAGCCGATAGACCGGCGCTCCATCTAAGACCGACACGTCGGCGTCGATCTGCTCGCGTTCAAGTCGCAGGAGCTCGAGCAACGATGCTTGAGGGATCGCATAGCGTTGATCGACGCATGTCACCACGAGCGCGGGCACAATTGCCAACGTTAGGGGAATCCTGATGCGAAATACGGTCCCGATTCCCACCTGAGAACTGACCTCGATGGTGCCGCCGATGCGTTCGATATTCGTCTTCACCACGTCCATCCCAACGCCTCGCCCCGAAACATTGGTGATCTTTTCGGCCGTGGAGAATCCGGCAGAGAAGATCAGATTGATCACGTCGCGGTCAGAGAGCTTTTGAGCCGTCTCTGGTGTATGAATTCCCTTCTCAACCGCTTTCGCCCGAATCTTCTCTGGATCGATGCCCGAACCATCGTCTCGGATCTCAATATTGACGTAGCCTCCCTCATGATAGGCAGAGATCGCAATCACTCCCTCGAGGGGCTTACCCGCTGCTTTTCGCAGCTCAGGCGTCTCAATAGCGTGATCCACACCATTTCGGATGAGATGGGTGAGAGGATCTTTGATCGACTCGATAATCGTGCGATCGAGTTCGGTCTCTTTTCCTTCCAGGTCGAGACGCACGAGCTTGCTGCACGAGCGAGCAAGATCTCGGACCACGCGCGGGAGCTTCGTTAAGACGTTACCGATCGGTTGCATCCTCGTCTTCATAACGCTCTCCTGCAGCTCAGAGGTGATCAGATTGAGCCGCTGTGTCGTCGAGATCAGAGCAGAAGATGATTCCGCCGCCGTGAACTGCAGGATCTGATTACGAGCCAGTACGAGCTCGCCAACGAGATCCATCAAACGATCGAGCAACGCTACATCGACTCGAATCGAGCTATCACTCACCACCGACCGGACATCCGCCGACACCGGCGTACCTTCATGATTCTCCGGCGCAGTTGTTTTCGAGCTACCTGAGCTGGAGCCCTCTTGTTGGGAGCTCGTCCCCACCGTCACAGATGTCGGCTCTGCAACTTCACCGCTCTCCGACGAATCCACAACGGTTGCCACACCTGCAGCAAGCTCCGTGGGACCACTGGCCGAGACGGGAGGGGCGTCGGGTTTCTTGGTTGAAAAGACCAGGGCATTCGAGCTTACGCTCCGCTCATCTCCATTCTGGGACAAGACTGATGTCGGCTCAGATTCTCCGTCTACGTTCGCAGCACCATCAGCTTCCGCCGCTGACCCCTCACCACCATTGACCGTCAGCTCTGATAAGAGACTTACGAGAGCGGTGTAATCGCCGTCACCATCGGATTGAGTCGACTCAATCGAGTGCAGCATCGCTCGGGTAGCATCCACCATCGCCAGCAAAGCATCGGTCAACGTCGCATTCAGAACGAAGGTACCATCACGAAGCTTCGAGAGTAGGTTCTCACCAACGTGGGTGACCGACTCTAGCTTGGAGTACCCAAGGAATCCGCAAGTACCTTTGATCGTGTGGATCGTGCGGAAGATAGAGGAGAGTCGCTCCTTGTCATGAGGATTTGACTCCAGGGCCATAAGGTCCTGGTCGAGCCGATCGAGGTTCTCATTCGACTCGACCAGAAACTCCACCACCTCCTCTGGCATCTCTCCAGACTCGTGATCGCTCCCTGAACTCATTGTCCTACCTCGTCCTCTCCGAACTCGTTACCAGCGGATTCCATCAGACCAGCACCTTGTTCTGCGAGGAGAGCTCCGAGATGGACCGCTTCATAGGTGAACTTCGGCATCATTCCGCCATTCTTGAATGAGACTTCACCTCGTTGACCTGGACTTGTTTCCGGATCCTTGGTTTCATAAAGATTCCCCGAAAGCGTCGTGCCGGGGAGGCTGTGGTGTACTAAACTCCGTGACATGGCCCACGGTTCACTTTGCGTGCCGGTCTGGGCGCAAGGAGGCGCAATGTTAGTTCTCACGAGAAGAGCCAACCAGTCAATCGTTATCGGTCACGACATCGTGGTGACCATTTTGGACGTGCATCGTGATCAAGTTCGAATCGGTATCGATGCCCCGCGAGAGGTCGATGTACACCGACAAGAGGTTTTCGAAGCACTCGAGCGTGCAAATGTCGAAGCAGCCGCTTCAGGTGCCCAAGTTCTCCAAAACTCCGCTACCGAGCCACAACGCAAGAACGAGGAGTAGTCACTGCTCCTTTCGGAGGTGCAGCAGTACCGATTCAGTTAGACGTCTCGAACTCGGGACTCGTCGTGAAAAGGAACCGAGAGCTCATGGCGCATTTCGAGTGAGCTGTCAGGCTGAAGAACCTGAAAGCCTATCCGGCTACGCAGATTGATGACGATTGGAGCCACCATGTTGGCCGACGGCATTCGGCCGGGTCCGTTCAGTGTCACGACCAAGAGAACGAGTGCATCGTCGGGTCCGTCTAGCCCTAGGAGCGCCTGATGGAGATCGTCGACCTCGACGACGAGATCGGTCCCAACTGCAAAGGGCTGGGTGACGATAAACATCGGCTGTTCGGCATTCGTGCAACGTAGTCCTAGATAAGGACCAAAGGCCTCCCCAAGGGGAACGAGTTCGAAGCTCGTAGCGTCGTCGTACCCTGGTACGCCGGCGGGGAACTCAAAGACCAGGTCGTCCACTGTAAAACGCTGCTCCACGCTGTCACTGGTTGCATCCACAATCTCCGACTCAATCGTCGTCACTTCCGACACCTATATCCTCCTAAATATACTGAGCAAGTGTTGGCTCAACCGCCTTCGAGGCGACGTTGAGGGCTACTTGGTAGTTGGCTAGTTGCTGGCTGTACTCGGTAGATACCTGCGCAGTATTGATATTTTGCAGGTTGCCGTATTGAGTTTGAATGCTCTGAAGAGCTTGCGTCGCCTGTTGCTGCATCGTTGACAGGGTCTGGTAGTACTGACCCTGAGTAGCAGCTGCTGACGTCACACCGTTGAAGGCAGTGTCCAAGTTGCCCAGATCGGTCGACGATACTGCGGTATAGTTCCCTGACTGCAGGTCGCTAATCGCCTTCTGGATGACCGTAAAGACGTTCGATGGGGACCCGGTAGCGCCGAAGGGCGCGGTCACAGTGACCGGAGCAGAGAAACCTGGCGAGACCGTGGTCGTTGGCGAAACGTTGGAGCCAACGTAGTTGCCCGCTGCATCGTAGGCCGACGTGCTTCCCGACGTACCGGCAAAGATCGCATTGCCTTGATAGGCAGTGTTTGCGAGCGCCAAGAGGCTGCTCATGTCACCTTTGAGATTATCGATGAGCCCGACCGCCGATGTCGGCGTAATACCTGGTCCTCCCGCTGCGATCATGGTATTGCGAGCGCTTTGAATGACGGTAAGAGCGTTGTTCAGTGTCGAGTTTGCCATCTGCGCAACCGACATCGCTGACTGGGCGTTCACAACGTACTGCGTAAAACGAGTCTGCGAAGTGGTTACCCCTAGCAGCTGCTCAATACCAGAAGGGTTGTCAGACGGCTGTGAGATATTCTGACCCGAAGAGAGCATCAGCTCGAGCTGGGTCAAAGAGTTCTGGTTACTATTGAGCTCCGAAGCCATCAATGAGGTAATAGCGGTCTGCGAGACCGGTGCGATATTCATAGACTGGAATCCTTTCCCTAGATCGCCTGCATCAGCGACTGGACAGAGGTCGAGATCGTAGAGATCACCTTCGCTGCGGCCTGATAACCCTGCTGATAGTTCAAGAGGTCGACGAGCTGGGAGTTCGTGGATACTCCTGAGACGGCCTGTTGGGCCTGAGTCGCACTCTGCAACGACGCATTTGTTGAGCTCACAAGGGCCTGGGCGTTCGAGGTATCGAGCCCAAAGGAGCCTACTATCGAGGCCCAGCTCGCGCCTGGACCGGTGGTGGTGGTCGCAAGCTCTGCAATGGCCTGAGCGTTCGTTCCATCGTTATTCCCAGTCGGAGTGGCACCAGCCGCAGCCAGCGTGAAGGGATCAGCAACGATGGAGGGGTTGACCGTAAGATTTAACGCCGTGACCGTTGATGAGCCAGTCGATGTAGCGAACAGTGGAGTTCCCGCTGCCGGCGTCGTACCGTCTCCGGGGTAGGAGCTTCCCGCAGTTAGTGCCGAGTTCACCTGAGAGGCAAGAGCTTGGGCCACTGAATCGAACTGAGCACTGTAACTAGGAAGCGAGGTGTTGACGGCCTGCAGCAGGCCACCCACGGAGCCTCCCGACACCGGTACGGTCGCGTTCGAGTTCGTCACTCCAATGCTCACCT
>JAJYZP010000090.1 GCA_021799875.1 Actinomycetes bacterium
TAGCTAAACTTAAATGGGTCCCCGCCCAGTACCCGAATGAGCTCATCGTTGACGGCCTTTACGACCTGCTGACCGGGGGTCAGCGACCTCGAGGTCATAGCACCCACTGCGACCTCTCGGATTCGAGCAGTGATCGAGCGGACCACGACGACCGCAACATCGGCCTCGAGGAGTGCAGCCCGAATCTCTGCCAGCGCAGCCTCTACATCCGCCTCACTCAGTCGAGTTTTGCCTCGAAGCTTCGAGAGCGTCCCCTCGAGTCTGGCACCAAGACTTTCAAACACTCGCACTCCTTACGGGACCGCTTCGAACCGCAGATCTAACTAGTACACCACAACGCACAGTGACTCGCACCATCTAAACACCTCCAGATGCAACGTCATCGCTCTCGGTAATGTCAGCGACGAAGCGAACTGGATCGAATGGCTCAAGATCGGTGATTCCCTCGCCAAGCCCAACCAATTTGATCGGGATCGATAGCTCTCGCTCAATCGCAAATGCGACGCCACCTTTCGCCGATCCATCGAGTTTCGTGAGAATCACACCGGTAACGCCGGTCGCTTCTGAGAAGCCTTTCGCTTGCGCAAGACCGTTCTGTCCAGTGGTAGCGTCGAGAACCAGAAAGACCTCCGTCACCGTCCCGTTCGCCTTCTCCGTCACTCGCCGAATCTTGCGAAGTTCGTCCATCAAGTTACTGCGATTCTGGAGGCGACCGGCGGTATCACCAAGCACGATGTCAGCGGAGATGGCAGCGGCATGAGAGATCGCATCGAAGATCACCGAGGCCGGGTCACCACCGGGTGTACCTTTGACGAGTTCGACGTCGGCCCGCTCTGCCCATCGTTCTAGTTGCTCCGTAGCGGCAGCGCGAAAGGTATCTCCCGCCGCCATGACCACCGTTTTACCCTCAGACTTAAAACGAGCTGCCACCTTACCGATCGAGGTAGTTTTCCCTACCCCGTTTACCCCAACAAAAAGCAGAACGGAAGGAGCACGATCACTCAAGGCTATCGAGCGATCCACTCCCTCGAACGTTCTCTCCATCTCCAACTGCAGAAAACGAATGGCCTCCGAGGCGTCCGTCACACCTCCTCGCTGAACATCTTCACGAACCTTAGCCACCAAGCTCGTTGTGACCGCAAGTCCAACGTCGCACCGAAGCAGAACCTCCTCAAGCTCCTCCCAGAACTCTTCACCCACCGCTCGTCTGGATCGAAACTTTGCTAGCGACTCACCGAGAAATCCACGTGCTCGTTTACGGGTAGCGGGAGCAGGAGCCTGTGAGACCTCCGGCGGCTCATCGCTAAGTGCTTCAGAGTCTCGAGGAGCGGGTAATGGCTCCACCTCTTCGATGGCTTTCGTCGACTCGATCGGTCGAGATCGTCCGCTCTCGCGCAGGGCCGGAGAGCGACGCGGTGCCTTCAGACGGATATAGGTGATCGAGATAACGGCCAACACGAAAAGGGCCAGTGCGAAATAAAGTCCTGTTACCATAACCCACCCAGACTAGGCAGCTCTGTGAGATTCTCGCTGCCGTTCAGAGAACGACCCACTATGACGAGAGAGGAAGGTACGCAGCGAGATTCTCGCGAAGAAGTCGAGACGATCCATCCCCACCGAGTGAGACACCGACCAAGACGTCTGCGATCTCCATCGTGCGCTTCTGATGGGTGATCACAATCAGCTGCGTAGAAGAACGAAACTCTTCAATAAGACGGACGAAAGCAGACAGATTCCGATCGTCAAGCGCCGCCTCCACCTCATCGAGGACCACAAAAGGAGCCGGCCGCGCGCGAAAAACCGCGAAGAGGAACGCTAATCCAACGAGTGACCGCTCTCCTCCAGAGAGCAGCGAGAGTCGACGAACACGCTTTGCGGGAAGGTCGATCTCAAGTTCAATCCCCGATGACATTGGCTTGTCAGGTTCACTCAAGATGAGCTTACCTACACCGCCAGGGAAGAGACGTCCAAAAAGCAGCTCGAACGAGGCCGAGACCTCCCGAAAGGTGGCAAGAAAGATCTCTTGCATCTCGTTTTCGACGTGCGAGAGCACACTGGCAAGCTTGCGCTTAGAGTCACGAGCATCATCGAGCTGCACCTCCAGGAAGGTCTCACGCTCGAGAAGCTCGCTCAGCTCGAGCTCGGCGAAGGCGTTAACCTCGCCAACCTCTCGGATCTCCTGCTCGATTCGAGCTCGCTCTTGAGGCGCGTAGGTAAGCGAAACCCCCGCCACCGGTAGCGCCTGTTCGATCTCCTCTATCGGAACCTCAAGATACCTCAGATGACCCTCCAAGGTGGTCTCGTATCGTGTGCGGGCAGTCGCAATGGAGATCTCAAGCGCAGATCTGGACGAGTTCATACCCTCAAGACGCGAAACGAGCTTCTCGCGCTCACTCACAAGCGTCGCTCTTGCCAGGCCAGCCGAGCGCTCTCGTTCCCCGACCGCCCGTCGGCGCCGCTCGACCTCTGCCGATATCAGCTCTCGTTGCGACTCAATCCTCTCGACGTTGTGGATGTGCTCCTCAAGTGCTCGCTGGCGCCGATCAAGCTCCGCTCGCTCTCGTCTGTCGCGCTCAACGCGTTCGACCTGCTCCTCCCGGCGCTCTCTCGTCGAACGGAGAGCGATCTCCGCAGCTCGAGCACGCGCCTCGAGCTGCGCTGCTTCCACACGAAGTTGTCCACGCTCGGCAACGAGTCGATCCGAGCGTTTGCGGTGAGCACTCCGCTCATCTTCGACCGCACGACGTCGCTGAACTAGCTCCGCAACCTGTTCCCGAACACGTGGGAGCTCTACCTCTAAGACCTCAAGTTCGCCGACGATCTCCTCGAGTCTTCCAACGGAGTCCTCCCCGTCGTCGTCAAGGCGCGACTCAGCGAGTCGTCCGATCTCCTCGATTCGACCGGCGAGGCTCCGCCGGAGCCCCTCCTCTTCTGATAGCATGCGCTGGAGGCGAGCCTCCAGCTCTCGCTGACGCCTCTGAGCTATACCTAGCGCTTCTTTAATCAGACGCTGTTCACGCTCTTGTTCGGAGAGTGCGAGCCTCTGCTCCTGGTACCGAGCATCAATACGGTCTCGTCGCAGACGAAGCGCTCGTCCACCGCGAGAGGCTAACGACATCTCGTCGCGCGCGAATCGTTCTCCGCTCTTGGTGACAACCAGCTCCACGTCGTCATGAGAGTTCGACGCTAGGATCTCAAGCGCCTCGTCACAGTCCTCCGCAACGACCACGCCATCAATCAGCGACCGAGCAACGATCGACGACCGAGTATCAGTAGGTCTCGTTACCGACGAGAGATACACAAGCTCGCTCTGAGCTGCCCTAGCTCGACCGATCGGCTCTCGAGTTGACATCTCGCTCTCAATACGCAAGGTACCCGAACGACCCGAAGCACGCAGAGCCTCGAAGGCCCTTCGACCTACCGCCGTATCTCGCACGAGACCGTGGTACCCGAAGGGACCAAGCGCCGCCTCAAGGGCAAACTCATAGCCCTCGTCGACATCAAAGAGCTCAATGACGAGTCCGACGAACCCCTCTACCGCAGCGACCTCGCCCCCAAGCGCTCCCGCTGTGAGATCTGCATCAATGGACTCCAGGGCCCGGCGCTCTCCCTCAACGACCTTCGTCGCCTCCAGCACCTCCAAGTAGGCCGTCTCCACCTGGGCACTGCGCGCGACCAACTCGGCAAGGCCATTACTCGCCTCTTCAATCTCTTGCTCCAGTCCGCCTCGCTCGTTTTGGAGCTCTTCGAGGCGCCGTTCGTCTCGCTGTTGGAGCGCCTCAAGACGCTCGGACGACCTTTGCAGTTGTGCACGCCGCTCGATCTTGGATCGCCGATCGTCTTCCGCTCTTCGCAACTCTCGGCGCAACAGAGCCTCACGAGTCTCGAGCGAGGCACGCTCCGACTCAGCTTCTCGCAGAGCGCCTTCCACATCACCTACCTCCGGCAGCACTACTGCTGCAAGCCCTGATTCGGCCTCTTCAAGAGCCCGCTCTCGCTCCAAGAGGCGTTCGCCATCACGAGCGACCGACTCGACTGTCGCTTCAGCTTGAGCTATCTCCACCTCAACAGCGGCCACGATACGCTCATCAACCAGTACTCGCCGTCGTTCAGCAATCGATTGCTGTCGCTCTTTTAACACCGTAGAGAGTGAGCGCAACCGAGGCGACATCGCACTCAAGACCCGACTCAGCGCTTCAAGTCGAGGAGCGTCTGATGTGTCAAGCTCGTTCAGGTCAGCGATCTTTCGATCTAGGTCAACGAGCTCGCTCTGGAGCCGAACAAGCTCCTCGCTCATCGACCGATGCTCCCGTTCGTCCACGCCAACACGGGCCTTTAAATCGGCGAGCTCGTGATGCGCAATCCACAAAGATAGGGCTCGATGGCGCTCGAGCAGCGAGCTTCGCGTCCTCGCCGCTTCGGCCTGTTTACGAAGCGGTCGAATCTGTTTGCGAAGCTCTCGCTGCATCGACACGACCTTCTCAATATCAAGTTCTGCGTCATCTAGTCGACGAGCGGCACGCTCACGACGTCGCTTGTACTTCAAGATTCCAGCGGCCTCCTCAATGACAAGGCGCCGCTCTTCAGTCTTAGAGTTGACGATGTCATCGACTTCGCCCTGTGAGATGATAACGTGCTGTGTCTTACCGACGCCAGCATCAGAGAGGAGATCTACTAGGTCTGTAAGTCGACAGCTCACACCATTGAGCTGGTAGCCGCTATCGCCAGAGCGAAAAAGATGTCGAGAGATTGCGATCTCAGAGGCCCCAATCGCAAGCTCTCCCTCAGAGTTATCAAAGACCAGTGAGACCTCAGCCCGCCCCAGCGCTCCGCGTCGCGCAGTACCGGCAAAAATCACATCCTCCATCTTGGAGGATCGCAACTGCTTCGGTCCCTGTGCCCCAAGCACCCATGCAAGTGCATCAACAACGTTAGATTTTCCAGAGCCATTGGGCCCAACCACGACCGTCAATCCTGGACTCATCTCGATTCTGACAGGTTCAGCAAAGGATTTGAAGCCCTTGAGCGTCAAGTACTTCAGATACATTGAACTTCATCCCTTCCTTTCCACCTATGAGCATGCCGAGTCCCTTTTGCGGTCAAGCCACTGAGACTACCTCACTATCGACCTTGACAGAGCGGACAGAACGTACTCGATCGACCTACGATCGTCTCTTTTGTCATACGCTCTCCGCAGCGGACGCACGGCTCTCCCGATCGACCGTACGCTTGATGAAGGCGTTGGTAGCTACCAATGTCACCGTTGAGATCTCGATAGCTCGTATCTGCAAGTGAGGAACCACGGTGCTCAATCGCTTCTCTCAATACGGTCGCTGCGGTCTGCACCAGCTGCTTACGCTCTCCGAGTTCAAGGGAGTTCGCACTTCGACGGGGATGAATCCGAGTTCGAAAGAGTACCTCGTCGGAGTAGATATTTCCGAGCCCAGCCAGGTAGCGTTGATCGAGCAGGCGCGCCTTGATCGGACTTGTGGACCGGAAGAGTGAGACTAGGCGATCCTTACGAAATTGACACGATCGTACGTCACTCACAAGATCGAAACCCAGGTGAGCGAGCTCGACAGGAATACCGTAGTCGACCCTACCTTGACTGAGAAAGATCTCGCCGAAGGTTCTCGGGTCGTAGAACCACAGACTCTCCTCCACCCCAAGCCGAGAGCCTTCAAAACGGAACGAGCCAGCGACGTGTCGAGCTAGTCGCTGCTCGTTGCTTCGTAGAAAACGACCCGACATACCGAGATGAACAACGAGATCCATTCGACCATCGAATCCAGTGGCGTTCTGATCCTTCAACCGGAAGATCAAGTACTTACCGAGTCGCTCCACACCCTCTACTGCAAGACCAACCAATCGCCCCTCAAGCTTCTCCGACGTCAGACCACGTCGGACGGTCCTCACTCCTGGCAACTGCACCCTCGTCAACGAGGCACCAACACAGAGTGCAGAGAGATCTCGCCGAGTCGTCTCTACCTCCGGCAGCTCAGGCACCGCTAGCAATCCACCTCAGGGCTCACGTCGATCCGCTTCCCGCTCGAGAAAACAGCGCGCCGCATCCTGTTGAGCCTGTTTTTTAGAGCGACCCGTGCCGGTGGCACTCCGACCATCGCGCAGCCGCAACTCAGCAAGAAATCTACGATCGTGATCAGGACCCTCCCACGTGTCAACATACACAGGCGGAGGAAGCGACCGGAGCGCAAGCCACTCTTGGAGTGCGGACTTGTAGTCTCCAAGTACGTGGTCATCGACGGCCCCAAGTACGTGCTGTTCAAGGAGTTTCAAGATCATTCGCCGAGCCGGGCGCAGGCCCGCCTCCAGATAGACAGCACCAATAATGGCCTCAAGCGCGTCGGCAAGAATAGAGTTTTTTCCCCGCCCTCCGCTCTCTTGCTCAGCTACCCCAAGACACAACATCTCCCCGAGACCGCAATCTGTTGCGACCCGAGCCAATCGATCCATATTCACCACAGAGGCACGAATCTTCGACATCCTTCCCTCTTCCAGAGATGGAAAGGTACGGAAAAGGTACTCAGATACCACGAGATCGAGGACTGCATCCCCTACGAACTCGAGACGCTCGTTACTGGGCACGCCCCGTTCTTGTGCAGAGGATCGATGCGTCAAGGCCTGTTGAACTAGGTCACTGGAGTGCATCGAAGCGGGTATCAGCCGCCCTAACCTGGACGACCCTAGGGCCGGTCTCTCTTCACTCACCTTGACGGCAGGAGGAGTGTTCAATGACCGACCGAGATGAGAAGCGGAAACTCACCACGCTACACGTTGAGCTTATCCGCCACATAGGTAACGGCATCGCGCATCGTCTTCAGCTCCTCAAGCTCCTCGTCTTCGATGCGAAAGACGGTATCTCCCTTTGAGAACTCGTCTTCAATAGCCTCGACCAGTTCGATCAAGGCTAACGAGTCTGCA
>JAJYZP010000091.1 GCA_021799875.1 Actinomycetes bacterium
AGCTGCGGATCGATGGCAAGAATCTCGTTGAAGTACTTGCTCGCTAGGTCGTCAATGGCGGTCACGATGCTCCTTGTGGCGATTGTTGGGGCGATGGTAGTCGTCCCTAAGGCGTGTAGGTCTTCTACGAGAGGTTAGGAGGTGCTTACCGTGGTGCACTCACTCGGACCTGACTTTGTCGTGCGATGCTTGAAGTCGGTCCCGGCGAGCACTGTGGGGACCTCAGATTGCTCTCTTCACAAGCGAGCTGTCGCTCTACGAACATACAGCGCAGTCTTGCGTGCACTGTAGCTGTGGTCTTTGATCATCGAGTGCAGGAGAAGGAGTCCGCAGCGATGCTGACCGGGGCTTTCTATACCGTATCTGTGGCATGCAAACCTCTCTACGATCTCGACTCTCTGGGACTCTGTGGGTTGCACGAATCACGGTATCGCTCTGTTGCGCTCAGCACGAGAAGCTGGGAGCACCGGTGGGACATGCGAGTGTACTGCTCGCCTTCTGCGCCACAGATTCCTCTGAGGGGAAGTGGTGCTCTCGTGAGTGTCTGGGAGCTGAAAGAGATCTCTCGATCGATGCGCTGTTTTGGGTGGCTGGGGTAGGGCGTTCGGGTGACGGTATTGCAATGATTCAGATCGCCCCTGACGGAGGACGGAAGGTCTGTTCTGGTGATTCCACGGTGGATCGGGATCGCGATGTGTCATCATTGGGGGACGACGTGACCACTCCAACCGATCTGCAGAGTGGGGCTGCGGAAGCGATTTTCCGATGGTCTCAGGTGGAGACCATCAGAAAAATGTAGTTGTTCTGAGAGTTTCGAAGCGCTGAGACGAACCACCCTAGATCTGCTACTCTCTGTAATTAGTTGTTCACTCAACAGTTGTACGAGGGTATGTCGAGCAGTGGTAGTCGAGCAGTGGTAGTCGAGACAGCAACAGTGGCGCGGTAGGGCAGGGAGATCATGAGGGTCTGGGACAGCCTGCACTCTGTACAGAGTGGCAGTGACCGCGAGAGTTTCCGCGTCGCGTCGTGGTGGCTATCTGGGATTCAGCTCGGTGCCGGCGTGGTATCGCTGTTGACTATCACGGTCGGTCTCGAAGGTCAGCCTTCCTTCCAGTCGTACTGGTTTTTGGCAGTGGGGGTCTCAATACTTGGACTTGTGACTGCGGCGTTGCGTCATCGACTTGAAGGTGTTGCACTGAATGCTCTTCTCCTCGCTTCGACGGTAGGAGTCTCCTACGGGGTCTATCTCTCGAAGCGAACCGACCCCGCCATCTTGGTTATTGTGTTTTACAGCTGGGTGCTTCTGTACGCATTTAGTTTTCTCACGCGACCCGCAGCCATGGGTCAGGCGCTGGCGGTAGCGGTGGGGTTCGGTATTGCCGTGAGCTACGGACCCGACTTTACTGCCCCGCTTGGCGACTGGATCTTCCTCTCCGGCACCGTGATCGTGACAGCAATGATGGTCCTTCGACTCGTGGTCAAGCTGTCTGCCCTCTCCTACACCGACCAGTTGACAGGATTGAAGAATCGCCGATATCTCGAGGAACATCTTGCCGAGGTGATGCGTGCGGGCAGCGCAGTGGTCGGTCGGTGCGGCCTTGCGATCATCGACCTCGATCGCTTCAAAGCTATCAACGACACCCATGGTCACCTCAAAGGAGATGAGACGCTCTGTTCTCTCGCGAAGCTCTGGACACCAGTGATTCGACGAGGCGACGTGCTCGCACGATGGGGTGGAGATGAGTTTTTGCTACTGATGAAAGACTGCACTGAAGAGGAACTCCGCAGCGCAGTTCTTCGTCTCTTCGAGCTTGCCCGGCCTCTGCTCTCGGTCTCTGCTGGCTGTGGAGTCTTACGGCCGGGTGAAAACCATCTCGATCTCATTGTTCGCTGTGACTCCGCACTGTATTTGGCAAAAAGTAGACAAGATCTCGGAGCTGCTCACGATGCTGTCGTGTTCGCATCCTGATCGTTGCAGCGTCGCCAAGAAGTTCGACCGTTAAATCTTTGCTGATAACTCTCTGCTGGCCTCTGGTTCTCTCGGTGACAATGACGACACGAGCCGTTTGAACCGATCCGGTTGGACTACGTCAAGAATCCCAGTGCAGCGTGAGCCCGCTCGATCGTCGCGCGTGCGACTGCGTTGGCTCGCTCGGCTCCCTCGCCGAGGATCCGTAAGAGCTCTCCTCTATCATCGGTGTACTCTCGATAGAGCTGTTGGATTGGGGTCACCGCCTCGATCACGATCTCGCTCAGTGCTACCTTGAGCGCGCCATAGGAGCTATGGCGTGACGCTACCTCTTCGGGTGAGGCTCCTAGGAGTGAAGAGCCGAGCTCGAGGAGATTGCGAAGGCCTGCTCTCAACGGATCATCTGGCACGTAGCGGAGATCGTTCGCGGAGTCGGTTACCGCTCGGGAGATCTTCTTCTTGATCAGCTCTGGGGGGTCGAGGAGGTAGATAATGCCGGAATCTTGGGAACTAGACTTCGACATCTTCTGGGTTGGTACTTGCAGATCCATGATTCTCGCACCCACCTTGGGTATCTGAGGTTCCGGCACGGTAAATACCTCGCCGAAGCGGGTGTTGAATCGAGTTGCGAGGGTTCGCGCAAGTTCGAGGTGCTGCTTCTGGTCGTCTCCCACTGGTACCCGCTCCGCTTGGTAGAGCAGAATATCGGCCGCCATGAGCGCAGGGTAGTTGAAGAGCCCGGCGCTAATGAACTCCGTTTTGGTGCTTTTCTCTTTGAACTGGGTCATGCGTGAGAGCTCTCCAAAGCTCGCGGTACACTCCATGATCCATGCGAGCTGGGCGTGCCCAGGCACGTGACTCTGCAGGAAGACCGTTGCGCGTTGTGGGTCGATCCCCACGGCAAAGAGCATGGCGGCAAGGTGCGTGACCGCTTCCCGCAGATCTTTCGGGTCTTGATGAACGGTGATGGCGTGAAGATCGACGATGCTAAAGAACGAGTCGAACTCGTCTTGTTGATCGACCCAGTGGCGTAGCGCCCCGAGGTAGTTCCCGAGATGCGTTGTACCGGTCGGCTGGATACCAGAGAGAATACGGGCCATAGTCGTCCTAGCTTAGCGCTGCGAGGCGCTCACGGAGGTTTTGTATGGCTGCCCAGCCAGCTGAGCGCGTCTCGGTGGTTACGGTTCGCCTATCGTGCGAATCAGGTGGTCGCTGGCACTCCACTTCGAAGTGTTGGGTGCTCGCTCAAGGGACGGTTTTGCCGCCGGAAGACTCCTATGTGTTGATCGGTGTAGAAGGTCTCAAGCTCGAGACCTAGGAGCTTGAGCTCTAAGGAGAGTGAATGGAAGCCAAAGCTGAGCGGCGTGGGCTGGCGGCGCGTGTCGTTGGTCTGGGCAGCGATTGGCGTGAAATCGAAGGTCGAGAGGAGGAGCCGTCCGGTTGGAGAGAGGAGCTCGACTAGGTGTTGGGTGAGAAGTAAGCGTCGCTGTGCGGTCGGCTCGTCGGCGAAGAGGTCGGCTGCGATCACGGTAGGGAACGCCCCACTCCACCAGCGAGGCGGTTCGTAGTCGATGGAGAGAATGATCTGATCGCTGCGAAACCGTGGCTGATCGCTGGTAGCTAGTCCAAGAGCATAGAGCTCGACGCCGATGTCAGCGAAGGCGGCAAGGTACTCTAGTGACGATCGTCCGACGAAGACGTTCGCGCCGGGACTTTGGAGAAGGTACCTCGTCACGATATCGGCTACGGAGGTGGGTGTTTCCATCGGGATTATTCTTACAGGTATTCGTCGATGAGTGTGAGGTCTTGCTGAGAAATTTTCTAGTACAAGTTGCCTTGGCCGAAGAGTTCGCATGGTTTCTTTCTCGGACCGCTACAACGAGACTCTTCGGTAGGTCGACAGACACGGTCTTGACGCTCGACGAAGACCCTCGACGCGCGATCGTGATCAGTGGAGTTGGAAAGGTAGCGGCCGCGAGCGCGGTAACTAGGGCCCTCGCCCTCCGCCCTGACCTCGATGCCGTCGTGAGTTTTGGCGTCTCTGGATCTCTGCACGAGGGCCTTGCGGTGGGAGATCTAGTTGTGGCGAGTGGAGTTGTCGAACACGACTTCGACGCCGTGGTGCTCAACGCAGATCAGGGGAGCCCTGGTGTGGAGCGTCGTCGGAGTCTTGCCGACCCTACGCTGGCGGCCGTGCTGCGTGAACACTGCGACGATCTTGCTGCTTCGACCGAGGATTGTGAATGGTGGAGTAGTGGAGGGGTTCGACCAAAGATCATTACTGGAGAGCTATGTTCGGGTGATCAGTTGATTACCTCGTCAGAGCGCCGCGAGAGACTGACGCGCTCGCATCCGGCTTCGTGCGCCGTCGATATGGAGACTGCGGCCGTAGCGTACGTGGCCGATCTTCATCGTGTGCCCTGGGGGGCGGTTCGTATGATCTCAGATGGGGCATCTGAAGCGCTCGATTTGGGACTCTTTCTTGACTTCGTCGCAACGAAGGCCTCAAGGGTTCTCGGTGAGATCTTCAATCGGTTGGTGCAACGGGAGGGCGACGTCAGTCAGAAGGAGGTTGGTAGTGATCGAGCTCGCCAGGGTTGATCCGGTTCGGTACGAGTCTCTGCAACGACTCCTCAGAGTGCCGCCGATGTGGAACTTCTCTGCGCTCACGAGGGCGCAATGACTTATCTCGTCAACGTTGGGGAGTTTGAAGGTCCGATTGGGCTTTTGTTGCAACTCATCAGCTCACACAAGCTGGACCTCTTCTCCTTCTCTTTGGCCACAGTCGTTGATGACTACCTCGCTTGCCTCTCAGAGATGGAGTCCAACGATCTCGAGGTCTCAAGTGACTTCGTTGACGTAGCCGCCACCTTGGTGGCGCTTAAGGTTCGGTCGCTGCTTCCAACGCCCGACGATGGCTCAATGATTGAAGAGTTGAGCGGTGCAGACGAGCGGGAGCTCTTACTTTTGCGACTGGTTGAGGCCGCAATCTATCGAGATGTCAGTGGAGAGTTTGCGCAACGTATGGCCGAGAGCTCTCGTACCTTTCCGCGAGCGGTAGGACCCGACCCAGAGGTGATTCGCACAGTTGCGGATCCTCTTGTGTCGATCACGATCGGAGACTTGACCCGTGCTCTCGAAGCGTTGGTAGACGAAGATCACCAGAGCACTATCGATGCCTCACATATTACGGTAGCACCGGTGGGGATCCATGAAGTTGGAGCGAGGATGCTCACGGTCCTCCTCGAGGCGTCGGGAAACCTACCCTTTCGGGAGGTCGTGGCGTTTGCGCGCTCTCGCTACGAGGTGGTCGTCTGCTTCTTGGTCCTCCTCGAGGCGTTTCGGCTCGGGTTGGTGGAACTAGAGGGTCAAGACGGTGTCCAAGTCTCCGTCGCTTCGCTCGCAGATGTGGAGACGGAGAGTCGCTTTCGAGCCCTGCTTGAGGAGTTGAACTCGTGAACATCGATGAACTGACCGACCAAGAGCGCCTCACCAGCCCTGAAGTGACGAGTCCTGTGGATGACTCGCTCCTGATGGCGATTGAAGCGATCGTGTCGGTAGCGCTCGAACCTGTCGGTCTGATGACCTTGAGCGCACTGCTTGGGGTGGGGGTGGAAGAGATTGCCCAGGCCGTTGAGCTCTTGATGGTCCGGGATCGTGAGCGGCCACGAGGCTTTCGACTCGTCGAGATCGCTGGGGGCCTCCAGTATCGCACCCGTCCCGAGTTTGAGGAGGTCGTACGAGCATTCGTGGCCGAGAACTTCTCAACACGACTTTCCAAGGCTGCGCTCGAGACGCTTGCGATCGTTGCGTATCGACAACCGATCTCGCGCGCCCAAATTGCAGCGATTCGAGGGGTGCAGGCCGAAGGGGTCGTTCGTATGCTCCAGGCTCGAGGGTACATCGCACCGACACATCGTGACTCTGGACCAGGGCAGGCGTTGCTCTACACCACGACTCCTCTCTTTTTAGAGCGGATGGGCCTCGCCTCGATCTCCGATCTTCCTCAGCTCTCGGCTTTTGTCCCATCTGTGCAGGCTATTGAAGCAATCGAGGCAGCGCTTGGATACGAGTAAGAGTTCCTACGACGAGACGTTCAGCTTCGCACCTCGTGACGAGACAGAGGGAGAGCGACTGCAGAAGGTCCTCGCCCGCCTCGGATATGGCTCTCGGAGGGTCTGTGAGGAGCTCATTGAATCGGGAAGGGTTCGTATTGATGGTCGACGTGCGATCCTTGGTTCGCGCGTGCGCCCCGGAGTTGAACGCGTCACGGTAGACGATATTGAGGTCGCTACTGCGCCGGACATGGTCTACTACCTGCTCAACAAACCAGCTGGCGTGATCACGACCGCCGCTGATCCCCAAGGGCGTCCCAAGGTCACCGACTTTGTACCGGTCGAGCCGAGGGTCTTCCCAGTTGGCCGCTTGGACCTAGAGTCAGAGGGACTCTTGCTCTTGACGAATGATGGCGCACTCGCACAGCTGCTCACGCATCCATCTCACGGAGTCGAAAAGGAGTACCTAACCTATGTGGATGGTGCCCTGAGGCCGCACGAGCTGGCGCAGCTTCGACGTGGTGTTGAACTCAGTGATGGTCGAACGCAGCCCGCCAAGGTCTCGCTGCTCGCGCCTGACTTGGTGAAGATCACGATTCACGAGGGTCGAAACCGTCAGATACGTCGCATGTGTGAAGCGGTAGGGCATCGCGTCCTCCGACTCGTTCGGACC
>JAJYZP010000092.1 GCA_021799875.1 Actinomycetes bacterium
TGATCTCCGCTACGATACGAGAAGCACCGATCTCGATCCTGGACGTCCACATCCCTACGATCGAACGGCTCGAATGCGGGTAAAGGATGCACACTGGCATGGTTCTTGCTCAGTTCAATATAGTTTCTATCCTCCTCGCGCTCCTCATCGTCTTTGGCTATCTCCGAACGTGCCCCATCCTCACAGCTCAGGCGAGCGGCGATCTCGATTCAACCGCTTGCAGTCTGCCTAAACGTCATCGATATCCAGTGACTCGGCGCCAACGATCGTTCTTCCTCAGTGGAGTCATTCTCGGCGCTATCTTGACCGCAAGTCCCCTCAACGCTCTTGCAGCTCACGACGACGTCACCGTCTATCTGCTCGATAACGTCACCTTGACCTTGGTCGCAACCCCTCTCGTGCTCCTCGGACTACCGAAAGCCTGGATAGCTCGAGTCACACGCCCGTTCGTCATCGACCGCGTGACATCGTTTTTGACACGGCCGATCCCGGCCACGATCGTCTTCTCGGGTACCTTCTTTCTCTCGATGCTGACACCCATTGTCCAAGACCAAGCCGAGAGTGCTCTCGTGCGGAGCGGGCTGCAGGTCGTGTTGATCGCAGCGGGAATGACCATGTGGCTCACCGCATTACGCCTTCTGCCAGGAGTACGCCAGCTCTCCATGGTCGGCAGAATCGTCTTCCTGTTTGCACAGAGCCTCCTGCCCACCGCACCAACCTTCATTCTCATCTTCGCTCAGCATCCCCTCTACCCGGTCTTTATTCACCACGCTCACATCTTTGGACTCTCCGCCGTTGGAGACCAAGAGCTCGCAGGAGCCCTCGCTAAGATCCTCTCGCTCTTTATCCTCTGGGGCACGGCCATCATCTTGATCCTGCGCGTCAGCTCTGACGAAGAGCGTGGACACGACCCAGAGCCGATACTCTGGAGTGACGTTGAACGCGAGTTCGACCGTATAGAGAAGCGCACTCCCAAATCGGACTAGCGCTCTATCGCACTCCTCGAATCAAAAGGCGGCTTACTATCTTGGGTCTCGACATACGCAACGTCGCTATCATTGCACACGTCGATCATGGCAAAACCACACTCGTCGATGCGATGCTGCGTCAATCGGGCGCATTCCGAGAGAACCAAGACGTCCAGGATCGCATCCTTGACTCTATGGATCTCGAGCGAGAAAAGGGTATCACTATTCTCGCTAAGAACATAGCGCTCTGGTGGGGAGAGACCAAGATCAATATTGTTGATACCCCTGGTCACGCCGACTTCGGTGGTGAGGTCGAGCGCGGCCTCACCATGGTCGACGGAGCGATCCTGCTGGTCGATGCGGCAGAGGGTCCTCTTCCGCAGACCAGGTTTGTGCTACGCAAAGCTCTTGAAGCACACCTACCGATCGTTGTCGTCATCAATAAGGTCGATCGACCGGATGCACGGCCAGATGAGGTCCACGACGAGATCTTGGAGCTCTTCATCGACCTTGGAGCCACGGAAGAGCAGATAGAGTTTCCCGTTCTCTACTCCTCTGGCCGAGCTGGATGGGCAACTCACAAGCTCGGAGAGGAGTCGACAACGCTCGCACCACTCTTTGAGACCCTCATGGAGGCAGTGCCTGCTCTCGACTGCGACCCCAACGCCCCGCTCCAAGCCCTCGTCTCCAACATCGATGCGTCGCCATATCTCGGCCGCCTAGCGGTCTGCCGCATTATCAACGGCGTCTTACGCAAAGGTGAAAATGTGGCGTGGTACCGACGAGATGGGTCGTCACAAAGAGTCAAGATAGGCGAGGTCTTCGTTGCAGAACACCTCCTGCGCGTGCCGGCGGACCTCGTCGAAGGTGGAGACATCGCTATCATCTCCGGCATCCCCGAGGTCACGATTGGCGAGACGCTCACCTCCCTCGAAGACCCTCGTCCCTTACCGCCCATTGAGGTAGAGGAGCCGGCTATCTCCATGACGCTCGCTGCCAACACTTCGATCCTCTCCGGACGAGAAGGAACCAAGGTAACGGCCCGGCTCATCAAGGCTCGTCTTGATCAAGAGCTCATCGGAAATATCTCCATTCGAGTCCTCCCAACCGATCGTCCTGACACCTTTGAAGTGCAAGGACGAGGCGAACTCGCCCTCGCAGTTCTCATCGAGTTGATGCGCCGAGAAGGCTTCGAACTCACCGTCGGTAAACCAACCGCTATCACGCGAGTAGTCGACGGAGTCCTAGAGGAGCCCTTCGAGCGGCTTGAGGTCGACGTCCCGGAGGAACACTTCGGGGCACTCACACAGAGCGTTGCCGTTCGACGAGCGACGCTGCAATCCATGAATCAGAATGCAAGCGGATGGATCAGGGCGATCTACCAGATTCCGGCACGTGGGCTACTCGGCCTTCGCAACGAGGTGCTCTCCAATACGAAAGGCACGGCCATTATCCACCACGCCTTCGACGCCTATCGTCCCTACGCGGGAGAGATCCGCACCCGAACCTCGGGCTCCCTCCTCGCCGATCGTTCCGGTGTGACCACGTCGTACGCGCTCCTCAATCTCCAAGAACGAGGACAGCTCTTCGTCAATCCTGGCGACGAGGTCTATGAAGGAATGGTGATCGGAGAGAACACTCGAACCGACGACATGGACGTCAACCCAACGAAAGAGAAGAAGCTTACAAACATGCGATCCTCGGTGGCCGAGGAGCTCGTACGGCTCTCTCCTCCTCGCATCTTCACGCTTGAATCGGCCCTGGAATTTATTGCAGACGATGAGTGTGTCGAGGTTACTCCGAAATCGATCAGAGTGCGTAAGGTCATTTTGGACCAAGCGCAGCGTGGAAGGTCACGATCTACTAAGTCTTGAGCGGTGAGACGTGACAGCACGTCCGATCTCAAACACCTTCTCGCTAAAGTCAGCGGCGCTCGCTCTCACAATCGAGACTGCGTCACGTCGGTCTAAACCGACCTCTACTCAAAAGAAGTGCCGTATCTCAGGCAGAGAGCTCCGCAGGACTGCAGAGCCGAGCAGACGATCGGTGCGCTCCTGATAAACAACGAAGAGAATTGGCCGAACCGAGCGGATCGGCCTCTTGGAACTGCCTGAGTGCTTGTGGATGGGCAAGGAAAATCCGATCACACAGAGCAGCTCACCCGCCCTTGCCCCAAAACGCAATCGGTGCAACGATCCGGCACGGATAGCCCGAACACCAAGGATCGGACGCGCAACCGGCAGGGCGTGGATTGCGCTCTCAAGTGGCACCAAACAGTTCGTTGCAGACGAGCCGGCAACGGAGTTCGAAGCCCCACAACCGGCTAAGACCATCGTCAAAACGAGCGCACCAAGTGTTCCCTTGCGAAAAGGCCTAGACATCGCAGCTCGAATCTAAGGTCTCGATACCGGTCGACAGCTGCTCTTCTGATGAGCCCCTCGCAGGGAGCTCTGAAGCGTTCATCCGACGTTCACGTCGGGAGAGGTGGGCCCCTAGCAGAAAATGCATCGTCCACCCTACGGGTAGCCAGAACCAAAAGCTTACGAGACGATAGAGTAGCACGGCGGTCAACACGTTAACCTCTCGACCCCCAAAGGAAACAAGGGCAACGGCGAGTGAACCTTCCACCACACCCAACCCGCCCGGAGTGATGGGAAGGTTCGCTGCGAGAGCACCGACACAGTAGGCCGCAACGATGCCGGTCGGCTCGACGTGCGCATGGGCAATCGTAAGAGCGAGAACGAGAGCCGCAAAGTCCCAGCCCCAGTTCGCCATCGAAAAGATCACTGCGGCCACGAGCGTCCTTGTCGAGTACGAGACGGCAGCTACCCGAGCTCGAGTCTCGGTTGCCCGCCGCAGAGCTTCCTGGCTCGAGGAGCCAAACCGATATCGAAGATAGGTGACGACGAAGACTGCCCGAGACGCTAAAGGACCGATCCGATAGAGCACGAGTCCCATCAGAATGACGAGTACGATCAGCACTACGAGCGCCGTTCCTGACAGAGCCGTCCTGGTGCCTCCGCTGCTTAGGAGCGTCGAAACAACGGCTAGGAGACCGAGCGTAGCGGTCGCTACCGCATTTGTCGCCCCGATAGCGAGTCCTGCACTCGTCTTCGAGGCGCCCATCCGCTCGAGACGGCTATAGCCGTAGTAAGCCGAGACACCGGCTCCAAGTGGTAGCGAGTTCCCCAGCGCCGTTGCGGCCAAGGTCAACGATGCCGTCCACAGCGGGGTGATGTAGCGAGGACGATTCGGCACCAAGAGCCATGTGGTCAGCGAATAACACAGAATCGACACCAGTTCAAGCAGCAGCCCTATGGAGAGCTTCCAACTCAAGGCGTCCGAGAAAACGTGTTGTATAGCAATAAACTCGGTCTTTTTTTGAAGAATGAACCAGGCAGCGACCCCGAGCCCTAGCCCGCTCGCCAAGTAGCCCAAGATGATCCGGCGCCGTTTCCGACGATGCGCGGATTCATCTGCCACTCATAACTCCTTCCTTCGCTCATTACCTTCAACCCTGTACCGCTACCCACCGATTCAAGGCACGAATCATCCGGGTAGCATGACCTCAAAACACACGAGAGCTGGAACGAGTCGCGGAGGGAACCATGGCATCGAAACCCAAACGTCCCGACGCTGCGCCAGTGGTCATCGTCGGAGCAGGATTAGCAGGTCTCGCCTGCGCCAAGGTTCTCGACCTCAACGGTATCTCCTCCATCATCTTCGAGGCTAGCAATCACATCGGCGGCAAAGTTGCCACGACGGTAACTGACGGTGTGACCATCGATCGAGGTTTTCAAGTCTACCTGCCGGACTACCCAGAGGGTCGACGATTCTTCGACCACGAGTCCTTAGAGCTACAGCCTCTCTTTCGCGGCATCACCTTTGATCTACCCTCCGGTGGTCGCGCGACGCTCTCCTTCGGTGAAGACCGTATCGAGTTCGCCAAGTCACTGCGTTATATCTCCTCTCCTTCCGACATCTTGAACGCCGCTCGGACTATCGCGCGTTCTCGTGCTCTTCCTCAAGATGGAGGGCAGGTCATGGATCTCTTAGCGAGGAGCAGCGCGCTTCGTTCCACCATTGTGGAACCGTTCCTTCAAGGGGTCTACCTCGGTGAAGCTCGACGTGTTTCGGTGCAAGAGCTCCGCTTTCTCTGGGACCGCTTTCGCCACGGAGGAGCTAGCCTTCCTGCAGCCGGAATGAATGCTCTTGCACAGCAGCTTGCATCGTCTTTCATGGAGAGCATCATCCTCGATGCTCAGGTCTCAGCGGTAGCCTCTCGGAGTATCACACTCGCAGACGGCCACACGGTTGCCTCAGAGGTTACCGTCCTTGCAACGAGTGCAGATGTCACCGCTTCGCTACTCCCAGGCGTCCTCCATGACGTTGTCTACTCCACCGTCGGAGCCCTCACCCTCATTGCCCCGGAGCCAATCGATCTCGGCACGTCGGTCTATGTGCCCTCACTTCGACCGGGCCCCATCCTGACCGTCACCGATCTCTCGGCGGTTGCACCTATCTACAACCGGCGCGCTGGACACCTCGTCAGTGTCTCCTATCGACCGACAGGTTCGAACGCTCACACCACAGCCCTCAATCAGCTCCGCGCGACCTTCGGACCCGTCGTCGATACCTGGGAACTACTCGATGTCACCGTCATCGACAAGGCGCTTCCCATCACACCGCCATCGTCGGTACTTCGCACGTCAGAGAACCTGGTGGGAGATGGACTCGTCCTCGCCGGTGACTATCTCGAGAGCGCCTCGATCAATGGAGCACTACGCTCTGGTCGCAAGGCAGCTCGCACTGTAATGGAAAAGATCAGCGGGGTCGGCTCTCGACTCGAGCCTCGCGTCAAATAGTCAGGTCATCATCATTGATACGTAGTAGTGTTCGACGCCAGGTCGACTTTAGTCTCCATCTTCGACGGCTCTCTGAAGGCTCAACGAGGGCCGGCATCACCCAGCTCGATGGACGAGATGTCATTCTCGTCACCTCGCGTCCTTCCTCCAAGCGCGGCGCCCTAACCGAAGCAGATGGAGAGCGCATCGCTACTGCTGCTCGACTCGCGTCGGAGGTCGAGCTGCCCCTCGTGCTCATTCTCTCAACCTCAGGGGCCGAGATCAACGACGGAGTCCCCGCACTTCACGGTTGGGGCCTTGCCGCACGTGCGCTTGCACAGTGCTCTGGTCGTGTTCCAATCCTCACGGGCCTCATTGGGCCTGCGGTCTCTGGTCCAACTCTCTTACTCGGCCTCTCCGACTATGTCGTTGTCACCTCAGATGCATTCGCCTACCTCTCTGGGCCATCGATGGTCCAGAGCTTCACCGGTGTGAGCCTCAGTCCGAGCGACCTCGGAGGAGCGCACACGCTCCTATCAAAGTCCGGCGTTGCGTACGAGGAGGCTGAAGACCCCAACGACGTCCTCGTCCGAATAGCGGAGCTGATTAGCTTCCTACCCAGTTCCACCAACGACCTACCCCCAAGAGCCAACGAGTGGGACGACCTCTATGGTGATCGAACCCCTTTTGAGGAGATCATCCCCGACTCACCAACCGCTTCCTATGATGTGCGCG
>JAJYZP010000093.1 GCA_021799875.1 Actinomycetes bacterium
CGCGCCTTGGCGTGCGATACGTTGGTGAGTTGCTGGACCTCGACTCTGCGGTGGTGCTGCACGCCCTTGGATCTCATGGCGCTGCTCTGCTCGCAGCTCTCGATGGCTCCTCGGTCGTCCAGGTTCAGCAGCAGTCCTCCGCTAAGAGTCTTGGGGTCGAGGAGACCTATCCGAGGGATCTCGAAGATCCTGAGGAGGTCGACCGAGAGATCGTGAGACTGGTCGACTCGGTCTGTTTTCGCCTCTTCCAGCGCAAGATGTTCGCACGTGTTGTCGTACTGAAGCTTCGCACGCCCGACTTCCAGATGCATCTCCGCCAGCTGACCCTTTCTGCACCGAGTCGCTCTCCTCGAGAGTTCCTGTCCACGGTAAGAGCACTGCTTGACTCTGAGCTCGTGCAGGATGGCGTGCGACTGCTCGGTGTATCTGTCTCGGGACTCACCGAAGTGGCGATCGGTCAACCGAGATTAGACGCCAGTGGTCACGATGAACGGTCTCGCGTGCTTGACGAGACGGTGGGGGAGTTGAAGCGTCGATTTGGTGAACGATCGATTGCGCCGGCAAGACTCGTCGAGGGGCGTGGCGTGGTGGTGAGGTCCGCTGGAGATCGGCACTGGGGACCGACGGCAGCGAGCAGCGAGATATCTTCGAGCACTCCAAACGACGAGAAGAGATCGGGCGTTGATAGGTCGTAGTAGGGAAGTTGTGGGCAGTGTTTCTGGCTAGCGATGACCATCGCTGTCGGGTGCCTGTTGTCTTCACGTACGAAGAGTTGCCCGAGTGATGGTTACTGTTGAGGGTGCTCAAGTGGCGTTGACGGGTGAACCCCGAGACCGGTACTACGGAACGTCAGTTCGGTCTCAGAAGCCTACCTTCCGCAGTGAGCGTGTTGAGAAACTCAAGAAGCAGCTCGTTGACGGCTGCTGGCTTCTCTTGTTGTAACCAGTGTCCGGCATCACGAATGACGTGGAAACCTCGCAGATCTGCACACGAGACGCGCAGTTCGCTCTCTGCTCGCTGTGAGAAGCGTCTCGTCATATCGTGCTCTCCAACGAGGTAGAGGGCAGGAACAGAGATCGGAGTGTTATTGAATGCTCTCGTCAGCTCCCAGTTGGTGTCGAGGTTGCGATAGAGGTTGAGCGGGCCTCGGAAGCCTCCTTCAGAGAATGCACGGACGTAGTGTGCGATATCTTCCTCGGTGAGCCACGGTGGAGGCGACGGTGCCGGCTGCACGTTAGTGAGGAGGCGTCCATCCAAAGTGACGAGGCGTTGCCATCCGCTACGGCCCACTGAGGGGGTTACCCCATAGAGAAAGCATCGTATGGTTCGCTCAACATCGAGCTCGAACTCGGCCTCAGCGAGTCCCGGCTCTTGGAAGTAGACCATGTAGAACGATTCATCCTCAGGTCCCCCGAGTGAAGCGGACATGATGCTCGTCGGTGCTGCGTGTGCGCGCTGTGCGCGATAGGGCACGCTGAGACCAACGACTCCAACGAAGAGATCGGGTCGGAAGAGGGCGCAGTGCCACGCTACTGGTGCGCCCCAGTCATGGCCGACGACACAGGCGTTGTCGATCTCCAAGCACTCCGCAAGTGCGACGAGATCGCCGCTGAGATGCATGATGGAGTAGGACGCTACATCGTGTGGTTTGGAGGAACCTCCGTATCCTCTGAGATCGAGAGCGAGGGCACGATAACCGTGATCCGCAAGATAAGTCATTTGATGGCGCCACGAGTGTGATGTCTCTGGGAAGCCGTGCGCGAGTATGACCACTGGTCCATCCCCGGCCTCGAGGTAGGAGAGTTCGACTCCATTCGTTCGCACAAGGTGGCGCTGGAACCGGTCAGGGGTCATATCTGGGTCTCCACTGTTGTGCGCTCCTTCGAGGGGGACGGCGATGAGTCGAGATGAGATCGCCGATGATTTGGAATCGTGCTACCTATGGAGGTTCACACTACCGCTGATGAGTCACGAGCGTGGGTCACCGTCTTGCGATCATCGGTAGAACTCGATAGGGTACAGGTAAGGTTGAGCTTGCGAGGTGCCGTGTTCACTTTAAGAGATGAGCTAGGGCTCGAGGAGATCGATCTCTCCGATCTTGAGTTCTGGGCCCTACCGTTCGAGGTTCGCGAGGCGGCACTGGCAAAGCTTCGCCGTGAGCGGCCGGTTGCGCACTTTGACGAGCCGACCTGGTCCTTTGATGAGAATGGCACGGGATATTGGGCGATCACCAAGTACCACGATATTGCTCGCGTATCTCGTGAACCGCAGATCTTCTCCTCGGCCCGAGGTGCCGTATCGATCCGAGACCTCCCGGAGGAGTTTTTGGAGTTCTTCGGTTCGATGATTAACACCGATGACCCGAGACACGGCTACCTTCGAAGAATCGTCTCTCGGGCCTTCACTCCAAAGCGGCTCACTCAGCTGGAAGATCGGATCGAAACGATTGCGCAGGAGCTCGTTCATGGGATCCCGAGAGGCGTGCCCTTCGATGTCGTGCCGACCGTGGCTGCGACGTTACCGCTTCGGGTGATCTGCGAGATGATGGGGGTGCCTCGAGATCGAGAGTCCTACGTTCTGGAGCGATCAAACATCATCCTCGGTGCGCTCGACGATGAGTTCGTGCCGGTAGATCGTTCGCCCGATGAGGCGATCATGATGGCGGCGATCGAGCTAACAGCTCTGATGGAGGAGATCGGGTCCGAGCGAGTTCAGCGGCCGCGCAACGATATCACCTCCGCTCTCGTGAATGCCTCGGTCGATGGTGAGGCGTTGACCGCTGCGGAGCTTGCGTCGTTCTTCATACTTCTCGTCGTCGCGGGTAACGAGACGACGAGAAACGCTATCTCGTTGGGCATTCATGCGCTCGGGCAGTGGAGCGATGAGTACCAGCGGTGGCGTCAGAATCAAGAGTCTCTCACCGAGACCGCCGTGGAAGAGATCATTCGCTGGTCTTCCCCGGTGATGTTCATGCGGCGTACGCTGACGCAGCGGGCCTGCGTCGGTGATATCGAGATCCTCGAAGGTGAGAAGGTACTCCTACTCTATGGATCTGGTAATCGAGATGAGGAGATTTTTCGTGATCCCTACCGCTTTGATGTCAGTAGAGCTGACAACCGACACCTAGGGTTTGGTGGATTTGGACCCCACTACTGTCTCGGTGCTCATCTCGCTCGGCGAGAGCTTGCATCGATCTTTCGTGCTCTGCTTCGATCGGTCCCTCATTGGAGTGTCGTGGATGAGCCGGCGCAACTTCGGTCCAACTTCATCAACGGTTTGAAACACTTAACTGTTGTGGTGGAGGAGTGAGTGGTGTTGGGAGTACTCTGCGTGTTCGGCTAAGGTACTTCTTGTGTCAGTAGCGTCAAAGTCGCCGTCTTTGGAGCAGACGTCTGAAGTTATTGCTCGCTTCCAACGGTCGCTTGTCGGTTACAGCCAGAACACCGTTCGTCGATACTCCTCCGAATTGGTGAGGTTCGCTCAGTGGTGCGAAGGTCACGGTCGAAGCTTTCCGGAGGCCGTCGATGTGCGGTCGCTTCGACGCTATCAAGCCGAGCGTCTCGCAGGCGGTTGCAGTGCTGCGACGCTGAACTCCTTTGGAGCAGCCTGGAAGGCGTTCGTACGGTACTGGCTTCGTCGTTACGACGTGCAGCTCGCTCTGGACGAGTTTGTAGCCCGTCGTGGCTCCGTGAAACTTCCGAAGACCTTGAGTGAGTCGCAGGTGGCCGGAGTCCTTCGTAACGCTGGAACCGATGAGGCAACCACCTCTCGACACCGGGAGCGAGATAGGGCGATCGTTGAACTGCTCTATGCAAGTGGACTACGAGTGAGCGAGCTTTGTTCTTTGCGCTGGCGTGATCTCGATCTCGTGACGGGGGTCGTGACGGTGGTGAACGGCAAGGGATCGAAGGCGAGACAGGTTCCCATGACGTCGGCCGCAAAAGATGCTTTACTGGCGCTCCGTGATGCCGATACCACAATGGTGGGGATCTCGATCGATCAAGGAAGCCTCGTGTTCCGAGCTGCTCGTGGGGGAAGACTTAATCCCAGAGAGGTGCGGCGTATTATCGAGCGGGTGGGACAGACCTGTGGGCCCCACGTTTTTCGCCACAGTTTCGCAACGCACCTACTTGACGGAGGCGCAGATCTACGGGTTGTACAGGAGCTCTTAGGGCACGCTCGGCTCTCGACGACTCAGGTTTATACCCATGTAAGCAAAGAACGGCTGAAAGATGTGCATCGAACTTCACATCCTCGTGGATAGGTCAGGTTTTGGAAGAGATTGAACGGCGTGAAATAGAAGATCTTTGGATTGAGTTCAAGGTGCGCGGGTCCAAGGCTGCGAAGGACCGCTTGATCGTCAACTACGCACCGCTCGTCAAGTTCGTGGCGGGAAGAGTCGCTGTAGGCCTCCCGCAAAGTATCGATCAGGCCGACCTCGTTAGCTACGGCATGTTTGGATTGATCGATGCGCTCGAGAAGTTCGATCCTGAGCGCAAGATCAAGTTCGAGACCTACGCGATCTCTCGGATCAAGGGCTCCATCATCGATGAGCTGCGGGCTATCGATTGGGTTCCTCGTTCGGTTCGGGCGAAGGCTCGCATGGTGGAGAGGGCCTACCAGAAGCTCGAGGCTAAGTTACTTCGGACTCCTACCGATCGAGAGTTGGCCGAGGAGCTCGGTATCTCCGACAGAGAGCTGCAAGCTATCTTTGCCCGTATCTCCTTCGTAGGTGTTGTTGCCTTCGATGAGGTGATCTCCGGTGGCGAGAAGGGTGAAGGCGCTACGACGCTCGGAGATACTATTGCTGATCGTAAGAGCGGACCGACCGGCTCTTTTGAGCAGGAAGAGACCCGTCAAATGCTTGCTGAGGCGATTAATCGTCTTGGTGATCGTGAGAAGGTCGTACTTACGCTGTACTACTACGAGAGCTTGACGCTTGCAGAGATTGGGCAGGTTCTTGGGGTCACCGAGTCACGAGTCTGTCAAATTCACACTAAAGCCGTCTTGCAGTTGAAAGCGAAGCTGGCTGAACCGGAGTGGGAGCACATTTAACGCCCCGGTTCGAAGACTCTGCTCTCCTGCATCTCTAACAGGTAGGTAAAAGAGTCGGATTCACTGCGGATCGGTCCGGTTTCGGCGCTTTCAGATCTTGTCGAAGTGGTGTCGAAGTCGTTGTGATCGATTAGCATTGCACTGGTCTCAATCAGGGTGTTCAAACCCACGGTCGCTTGAAGTTCAAGTGCTGGAACCCCTATTCTACGTAACCGCTGGGAGGTTATCGAAATGGCAAAAGAGCCAGTAGTTACCATGCGCCAACTCTTGAGCGCAGGCGTCCACTTTGGACATCAGACCCGACGCTGGAACCCGAAGATGAAGCGATTCATCTACGGAGAGCGTAACGGAATCTACATCATCGATCTGAATCAGACGCTGACGCGAATCGAAGCTGCGTATCGTTACGTACGCGACGTTACCGCCAACGGAGGTACCGTCCTCTTCGTCGGGACGAAGAAGCAGACTCAAGACTCCGTGGCTGCGTTTGCAAACTCGTGTGGCATGCCGTATGTCAATCATCGCTGGCTTGGCGGAATGCTGACGAACTTCTCGACGATCCTCGGTCGTATCAAGAAGATGAAAGAGTATCAAAACATGCGATCGGCCGGCGACTTCGACGCGATGCCGAAGAAAGAGGCGCTGCTACTCTCGCGCGAACTTGTCAAGTTAGAGGCCAACCTCGGTGGAATTGCCGGCATGACGAAGCTTCCGGCCGCTCTCTTTGTGATCGATACCAAGAAGGAACATCTAGCAGTTACCGAGGCCAATAAGCTCGGCATCCCAGTCGTGGCAATTGCCGATACGAACTGCGATCCCGATCTCTTGCAGTACGTGATTCCTGGTAACGATGACGCTATTCGTTCGGGTGAGCTCATGTGCAGAATCATCGCCGACGCAGTCAATGATGGTCGAGAGCGTGCTCGCTCGAAAGGTATCTTGGTCGAGCCGGTTGCACTCGATCCTAGCGCTGAGGCAGAACGCGCCGAGCAGCAGGCCGAGGCTCGTCGGCAGGCGGCCGAAGAAGCGAAGGCCCGCATGGCGCGACTTGCCGGTGCATCTGCAGACGCTGAGGCGGTCTCCACTCCTAGTTGAGCTGCCCTCTACGGGGAGCAATGAGCGAACCGTAGGCATGCTCGTTGTCAGTTTGGGTCGGTTCGGTAGTAAAGAAACAGGGTTGCGCACCGCTTCCGTTGCGTGAGGCGGTGCAAGTAGTCACTCGAAGAGTGAGCAGTGAGATGAAGGAGTTTTAGAGGTGGCATCGTATACAGCAGCGGACGTCCAGGCTCTACGTAAGCAGACTGGAGCAGGGATGCTCGATGCAAAGAAGGCTCTTGACGAGACCGATGGTGATAGTGCCAAGGCC
>JAJYZP010000094.1 GCA_021799875.1 Actinomycetes bacterium
GTTAATCCGATGCACCGTGAGAGAGAGTCCGGTTCTCTTGTCGTGTAGGTGTGTAGGTGTGCAGGTGTGTAGTGCCTTGTTTGATGTCGCAGTAGTGATGTGAGCCTTCGAATTGCTCGGGATTGAGCTCAAATGGGCCGGTGTATCGCTCCACTTTCTGGTAGTGTAGAACACATGTTCGAAGTGAGAACTTTGTAACAGCCATGTTGTACGGTGAACTGGGCACGATCAGAACGTGAAGAAAGGGAGCGATGATGGATAGAGATAAGGCGTTAGACATGGCGCTTTCTCAGATTGAAAAGCAGTTTGGGAAGGGTTCGATCATGCGCATGGGGGAGGCCCCTCAGCTCACAATCGAGGCAATCTCGACCGGTGCCATGGCGTTGGATCTAGCGCTTGGTGTCGGTGGACTTCCACGTGGTCGTGTCGTGGAGATCTATGGACCGGAGTCTTCTGGAAAGTCTACGCTTGCAATGCACGTCGTCGCTGAAGCTCAGCGAACCGGTGGCCGATGTGCTTATATCGACGCTGAGCACGCCATGGACCCTATCTATGCCCAGGCGATCGGGGTCGATATCGATGAGCTCTTAATCTCGCAGCCAGACACTGGAGAACAGGGCTTAGAGATTGCCGATATGTTGATTCGCTCGGGGTCGCTCGATGTCATCGTGATCGACTCGGTTGCGGCTCTGACTCCTCGGGCGGAGATCGAAGGCGATATGGGCGACTCTCACGTCGGTCTTCAGGCGAGGTTGATGTCTCAGGCGTTGCGGAAGATTACCGGCACGCTCTCCCGGTCAAACACGATAGCGATCTTCATCAATCAGCTCCGAGAGAAGATCGGCGTGATGTACGGCTCTCCAGAGGTAACGACCGGTGGTAAGGCCTTGAAGTTCTACGCGTCCGTACGTCTCGATATTCGAAAGATTGAGGCGATCAAAGAGGGAGCAGAGGTCATTGGTAGCCGAACTCGGGTGAAAGTGGTCAAGAACAAGTGTGCGCCTCCCTTTCGTCAGGCAGAGTTCGACATCATGTACGGAACGGGGATCTCTCGTGAAGGGTCACTGTTGGATGTGGGCGTGGAGCTTGGACTTATCAAGAAGTCGGGATCTTGGTACACCTACGAAGGTGAGCAGCTTGGTCAGGGGCGTGAGAACGTCAAGAGCTTCCTGATCGCTAATCCGCAGCTCACGGTGGAGCTCGACCAGAGGGTGCGCGAACAGATGCTCTCACTGGCATCACCGGGTCTTGCACATGGCGTCACCGACCGTAGCGATGAAGAGATCCTTCTTGAGGACTAGCCTGCTAGAGCGCTAGGCTGGTGACTCGTGAGTGAGCGCTACTATATTCGGACCTTCGGTTGCCAGATGAACGAACACGATTCGGAGCGCATCTCGGGCATGCTGACCGATGAAGGCCTCCTCGAAGCTTCGAGCCTCGAGGAGGCCGATGTTGTGGTGCTCAATACCTGTTGTATCCGGGAGAACGCCGACAACAAGCTCTACGGAACACTGGGGCACTTGAGCTCGCAGAAGCAGGCAAACCCCGATCTCCGCATCGTGGTAGCTGGGTGCCTGGCACAGAAGGATCGGGAAGCGCTGGCGACGAGAGCGCCCTATGTGGACGTTGTGGTTGGAACCTTCAACCTTGGAAGAATCCCAGCGCTGTTAGCGCAGAGTGACGGGAGCTCTGCTTCGGTTGAGATCTTAGATCAACCTCTCGACGATGATCCGTATCAATCTGCGTTGAGCGTGAAACGGGACTCTCCGTTCTCTGCTTGGGTGACGATTCAGACTGGTTGCGATAATCGCTGTAGCTTCTGTATCGTGCCCTCAGTGCGAGGTGTGGAGGCCTCTCGTCCCTTCGGAGAGATTATCGATGAGGTACGAGCTCTTGCAAGGAGCGGTGTGTCAGAGGTGACCCTGCTCGGCCAGAACGTCAACTCCTACGGTCGGGATCTTGCACTGTTAGCGCGTCGTGGTGAGCTTGCGGGTTCTCGGGCCGATCGTGCGCTCTCCCCGCAGTATCTCTCTGAGGGCGGTTCGCGTATTCGGCCGCTCTTTGCTGATCTCTTACGCGAGGTCGGATCGGTGCGTGGAATCCGTCGAGTTCGCTTTACTTCTCCTCATCCCAAAGATATGCGTCGGGAGACTTTTGCTGCTATGGCTGAGACTGGCGCAGTCTGTGAGCAGCTCCACTTTCCTCTCCAATCGGGTTCGGATCGTATCTTGTCCATGATGCATCGTGGCTACACCGCTGAGCGCTACCTGGAGCGACTGCGCCTTGCTCGTGCTGAGATCGATGATCTCGCAGTCTCTACCGACATTATCGTAGGGCATCCCGGAGAGAGCGATGAGGACTTCGAAGCAACGCTGGAAGTAGCAGCGGCGGCGGAGTTTGACAGTGCCTTCACCTTTATCTTCTCTCCGCGACCAGGAACAGAAGCGGCTCGTTGGGAGAAGGATTTCGTCGATCCTGAGGTTGTGAGTGAGCGGTTCGATCGATTGAAGGTCGTGCTCGAGCGCAGTGCTCTCGCACGACACCAAGCACGGGTGGGTCGGAGAGAAGAGGTCCTCGTGGAAGGACCTTCCAAACGAGATCTCAATCGCTTCTCGGGTCGTACTCGGCAGAACAAGCTCATTCACTTCGATGCTCCGAGTGACGCCTTAGCGTTCCGAGCTGGGGACTACGTTGAGGTAGTCGTTACTCAAGCTGCTCCGCATTTTCTCCTTGGAGAGGTGCAGGAGCTGGTGTCAACTGAACGTCGCTTTCGGCGACTCTCCGTAGGGGTCCTCTGATCGCAGCGCTTGGTCGTTACAGCTCTTGTCGTAGAGTGAAGCGCCGAAGCTGACCTAGATCCGGTTCTCCATTGACGGTGGGGCGCGTTGTGGTCGTTGATTGCGCTGGCCGGATAGTGCACGCTAGCGACTCGCAGAGGTCCTCGCATCGCCGGTTGAGGTCGGAAGTTAACGCATCGTACTGGTCGATTTCCCGCTCGGTGCACTCCTGCAGATTCGTGGTCTTTCAGAAAGCGGAGGCCTCGAGCTTGAGCGCATGAGGCGGAAGAGGCTCGGCGTTCGTCTCGGATCTTGCTCTGCACGATCGACTCTCTCTTGCGTTCCACCGGGCGAGTTCGTGTCGTTCTCTTGTGGCAGGTCAGGGCCGATCTGGCTGAGCGCCTCCTCCTCCGATCGTGCTTACGTTTCTCGCCGAGCTCTCTGAGCTCCTCTCCGGCAAAAGATGAGCTCTACCGCGCGTGATCGTGTGTCGGTCATGATACCCCTGGGGGTATATACTGCAACGAACAGTGTTGTAGGAACAAAGGATGGTTGTATGCGGATGGCTGGGAGCGGTAAGGAAGTGACGGAGGGATCCTCCGGTGCAGGCGGTGGTGGGCTCTTTAGTTCACTCGGACGTTGGACGGCCACGCACCTTCGGATGGTGGTGGTCCTCTGGATCGTTGTGGTCGGGGTATTTGGAGCTTTTGCACCTCGGGTGGACTCGGCCCTTGCAGGGGCGGGCTGGCAGAGTTCGACTTCGCAGTCGGTGCTCGTGCGCCATATCTTGCGAACTCATTTTGATGGTATTGGCTCCAGTGCGCTAGAGGTGGTCGTCGTTGATCACAGGAGCGCTCTCGAGAACGATCCGATCGGTCGCTCGGTGGTTTCGAAGGTGGAGGCGTTGCTTGGCCGTAGTCCGGCGATAGCGAAGGTCATCCCTCCGATGCCTGGGATGAGCCTGTCGTCGAATGGGCGAACTGCGGTCGTACTTGGAGGAGCGAGAGAGAACACCAACGCCATGGTCAAGGCCGCTCAACAGCTTGCGACTCCGATGTCGCAGCTGAGTGAGGGTCCGGTGACGGTGACCCTCACTGGATCGAGCGCTCTGTGGGCTGACTTCAATGCTGTGAATCACTCGGCGATGATGAAGTCAGAGATGTTGTCGTGGCCGGTCACGCTAGCGGTCTTGATCCTTGCATTCGGGAGCGTCGTTGCCGCCGGCTTACCGTTGATGTTGACCCTCGCAGGTCTCGTCGTTGCGGCCGGTGCACTGGTCTTGTTGAATGCGGCTACCCCGGTCTCTATCTGGGCACTGAACTTCGCTCTCATGTTCTCCCTCGCTCTTGGTATTGACTACTCGCTCTTCCTCGTGGTTCGATTTCGAGCTGCTCTGGCGAGAAGAGTAGAGGTAGCGCCTCTGGATAGGGCTGCGGTCGTCGACTCGGTCGCCGAAACCTTGGCGACCGCTGGCAAGGCAGTGGCCTTCTCCGCTTTGACGGTTCTGGCTTCGCTCGCTTCGATCTTGATCGTGCCGAGCCCAGCTTTTCGTTCTATGGCGCTTGGGATCATGCTCTCCGTCGTGGCGGTGCTTGCCGCTACCTTGACGCTGCTGCCTGCGGTACTCGGTCGTCTCGGTGGATCGATCAACGCTCTTTCGATTGGAAGACGAGGTGTGCGAGCTCGTCCATCGGGACATCGCGTGGAGGCGGCACTCCACTCTTGGGGTCAGATGGTCTGGCGTCATCCACTTCGCCTTGGTATCGGCGCCCTCGCTGTCGTACTGCTCGCTGCACTACCCGTCTTTGGACTTCGGACCTCGATGCCCTCGATTGCGATCATTCCGCAGAGCTCCAATGCGAGCGTTGGGTACTATCAAGTAACCCGTGCTTTTGGTCCAGGATTTCCTGGAACGCTTCAGGTGCTTCTTCCGAGCGCAGCTGCGAGTAGGGGACTCTCTCTAACACGCACAACGAGCGGTGTGAGCCGTGTGCTCCCCGGCCCTTCCGGAGATGGTTACGTCTTGGAGCAGGTGGTTCCCTCTTCCGGTCCGTCCAGTAGTGCGACCGGGGCCCTGATCGGTCGGCTACGTCAGCGACTTCCTCAAGGCTCCCTCGTTGGAGGCGCCGTTGCGGAGAACTACGACCTAGAGCATGCGCTCGCTAGCGCCACTCCGATCGTCTTCGCCATGCTCTTAGGGGTGGGCTTCCTCCTTTTGCTCATAGCGCTTGGAGCACCGCTCTTGGCCTTTGCTGGTGTGGTGGTGACCGGTCTCTCGGTGGCTGGGGCGTTTGGTGTTGCTCGTCTGATCTTTCAAAATGGTGACCTCTCGGGCGTACTGAACTTCACTCCACAGGGTTTCATCGATGCTTGGGGTCCACTCTTCTTTGGTGCCATGGTCTTTGGAGTCGCTATGGACTATACACTCTTCCTCTTGTCTACGGCGAAGGAACACTATGATACGCACGCCAATCCACGGCTCTCGCTACTGGGTTCAGTAAAGAGCTCCGGAAGGGTGGTCGTTTCGGCCGGTCTGGTCATGGTTGCGGTCTTCTTAACCTTTGCGCTCTCTGGGCCGCTGGCGCCCAAGGAGATGGGAGTGATTCTCGCAGTCGCAGTAGCTCTCGATGCGCTCGTTGTCCGGCTTGTCCTGCTCCCGATCGTGTTGCGCTTGGCAGGCCACCATGCGTGGCATCGCCCGACATGGTTGAATCGAGTACTGCCGGTGGTGCGCTTTGCTCACTAGTCGTCGTGGACCGATGATCTTCGTTCGGTGATGTAGAGATGAGGGCCTCTCGTGCGACGTCGTACTGGCGTGAGCCGAGGCGTTGTAGCGAGAGGCCCAGCTCAACAAGACGATGCGTCGTTGATGGCATGGCCCTCGAAGGCGCATCGGATCTTGATGGATCCGATCTCGATTCCCTCGATGGAGGGAGAGTCTGTAGGAGCGGGACCGATAACGAGATGGATGTACCGGGTGGCCACGAGATATCTCGTTGTACCGTTGCGTACCCTGCCACGGTGTCCGGTCGAGTTGCTGACCTGTCGCGATGCGCCACTCCAACAGGTGCTCACCATAGGTGGAGTAGGTGAACTCGGCGAGTGCTCCGAGTGCTCTTGACGCATTGGTCGCCGGTGCCGTATCACTTTGATGGTGCAGCGATCCGCAGTGCGGTCTAGCGCGGTCTAGGAGCTACGACGCGCTCGAGGATGGCAGGAGGGTAATGAGCCGGAGTGTTCGAACAACGCGAGAGATGACCGCGAGAGCAGAGCGCCCGGTAGGAGAGACGATTGAAGTGGAGAGCTCTCGAGGGACCGCGGCCACATATGATGTTGTTTCCCATCTTTCTCTTGGGACTACAAAAAGGGAATCTCGTCTCATCTACGTGGTTATTTCGACGAATGATAGGGGCTTTTACCGAGTAGCAGTTAATTAGTGATGTGTCGTTGCGATCGTGAGAGTGAGAGAAAAGACCCGATGGTCAACGAGTGCAATCTTTTACCCAGTGACGATGAAATTCCTAAACTGGGCAGGCGCAAACAGAGGGTACCCAGAGAGCGGTCCTTGTTGTAGAGTTCTCTTTCACTGCTATCGATGCCCATCTCCGTGTCGCGTATCTGGTCGGCC
>JAJYZP010000024.1 GCA_021799875.1 Actinomycetes bacterium
TGCACTACCACGATCAACAACCGTGGAGCTCATCGAGCTCTCGGTTCCCTCTCTCACCATCGCAGCGGGTCAATCAGCGGCCCGATCCATGGTTGAACGGCAGTGCGACGCGACCGCCGTTTTATGTGCAAACGATCTTGTAGCTATTGGAATCCTACGAGAGTACCTAGCGCTCGGCATCCAAGTCCCCAAACAGTACTCACTCGTGGGCTACGATGACATCACTTTTTCTGCCATGCTCTCACCATCGCTGACCTCGGTTCATCAGCCTCAGTACGAACTCGGAGCTGCGGCAGCACGACTCCTGCTCGATGAGCTTAAAGACCCCAAAGGCCATGTACACCGCGAGATTAACTTCACCCCAACACTCATGGTTCGAGAGTCTTCTGGGGAGCCATAACCCTCTCTTTTGCAATCAAACACCACTCGCAACGTCGATCGAAAACCAAGCGCACGAACTCAGACCAACTCTCGCACTTGAGTCAACCTCACCTCGAGCGCTCGTAGAACTTGCTGTTCCTCTCCGAGACGTGAGCCACGATCAGTTTAGGTCGGTGAGGCCTCTACCTGAAGCTTTCTCAGCGCACCGCAACGGTCCCTCCTCCCCATGTACAACGGAGCTCAGTCCGAGCTCTCCTCTGATCCAGTTCGCCGAGTGACTCCATTGGTCCACAGGGAGAGGTGGTGCGGCGTTCGCGACACAGTAGCTCCTTCCTGGAGATTCTCGTCTTCACGGTGCACCGCCGAAAGACCATCGGCGCAGAGATCCGTCGAGTGAGAACTCGAAGGCATGAGAGACTTGCAAGAGGAAGATCTCGTTCCAGATCGGAGCCGAGATCCAAAGGAGTGTGCTACCAAGGTGGTGGGGTCGCATCGATGTCGGGCTCTCACCACAACCTAAAGATGCAGTCATCAGCCTGATCGACCGGCTACTGTACGCGTCTTGCGATCGAACCTCATCGCACTTCGCATATGACGGTACCTGAAACAACGAAGATCCCTAGGCTTCCCTCCTCAAAGAGATTGCCACGCAGTTAGACCTTGAGCTGCACCTCCGTCGAGATGATGACCATCTCCGTGAGACATCATCCCTCAGTGGATCGTCATTGCATGAAGAGCGTAACGAAACTAACGGCCCCGAGAGATCGAAAAACATAACAGGCAATAGCACTCTCTGGCTCGCTTCCATTCACCTCCAGCGAGTTGTGGAATTCGAGGTCGCCACTGACACCGAGAGCGCCACCTCGGAAAAGCTCGTCAAAGGCCATCACCGGATTTCAAGCAGCTCGAATCGCCGTGTATCACAACTGTGCTATTGTCTCGATATGGCTGGTCACAGGGTGCTACGCAGGGCTAACTCTGAGCATTTGATGACAGCGAGTGGGGTCGCGAAGCGCAACTCAACGAGATCGGCCCTCCTTATCCTCGGTGCGCTTACCCTGGCTAGCTGCGGTGGCGCATCATCGAGCCAGGGTTCTCAGGCGACCAATGCGTTAGCCAACACCTCCAGCTCATCATCGAAATCCGGGTCCATATCGCAGACTGTCGACTCATCACTCTTCAACTTGACCCGGCTCTCTAGTTTGACGAATTACTCCTACGTCTACACGGCGCTGAACCAGGGCTACACCTTCAAGCGGATCGGTCGAGTTCATAGCCTCACCGACTGGTCGGTCACTTCAACGTCACCAGCTGTGACAATCTACGACATCGATGGACACGGCTACTCGGTCGTTGGCACGATCCGAAGCACCGACCAGTTCAAGACTCCAGAGGGAACGACCCATCTCGCTGGAGAGGTCGTGTGGGCGGGAGCCTTGATTGACGATACCCATATCGCCCAGGTACGCATTAATGAAGGCGGCTCTTGTCGAGTCGCTGGAGTTTTAGGGACAGAGGTCACGGTGCGATCACCACTAGCTGCACGGTCGATCTTTGGCCTCAATGTGCACGCCTGCATCGACAAAAGCAGTGGGGCCTTGCTGTCGATCAGTCAGGGAGTGGTCAGCGATTCCGCTCCGACTGCAGCCGGATTGAAGGGCTCACGTGAACAGTGGGCCGTTACTGCAGTTGGCGGAGTCGGTCCTATCCATCTTCCGCCATCTTCTCCTGCATCACCCTCGACCTCGACCGTTTCCAGCGGCGCAGTGCAACCTGCCATCCCATCATCTTTCCCGGCGGCTCTTCCCACTCCACCTGGAACCCTCAAGAGTGCCGTTGCCGTGAGCCCGTCCAAGTGGTTTCTCCTGCTGAGCGAGTCCGTTGGCAACGCATCCCAGCACTACGTACGGACTCTGGAAGGTCGAGGATTTCACGTTACCAGCGCTACCAATGCCTCTGCTATCAGCGTCGTAACTCTGTCCGATGCTACGTATAGCGTCGAAATAGAACAAACTCCGGGCATCGGCGGGAGCGGCTCCGTCGCTACGTTAGCGGTAACCATTACGACCGGTAGCTAGCGCATAGCCTTAGCGCGAACCGTTTACTGACGGAAGCTTCTCTTATCGAAGAGATCAGGATCATGAGACACCTAGCCCTATGCTTGCGCCCTGGCCAGCACGGTCCAATCATCTCACCGACCATGACGGGCGTCACTATCGCCCTTACGTCGAGCGCTGCCTGTCAACAAGTCCCAAAGGATACACCGAGCTCGGGGTCTACCTCACAGACCAAGGAGCTACGATTACGGACCGCTTCTACGCCGTACACCAGGGGTCTCTCGTGGAATCCTTTGAAAGCTCTACTACTGTGGTAGGACGCCACACCGTTGAGATGATGCTGCGCCTTAGGGTGGCAAGAGGAAGCGGATGACCGAGACAAACGATCACAACAAACGAGAAGCCGTGAGGTCCTGGCTCACTATTGTCTCGATCGTCTTTGCTGGATTCGTCGTTATCTCCCTCCTCGATGCCAACTACCAAGGACTCCACATCAACAGTTTTCTCTACCACGTGATCCGAGCCGTTCTGATCCTCGTCGCTGGACTACTCGTGACAAATATCCTCAAAACTCGGATTCAAGCACGGAATCGAACGAGCTTCTCTCCTCGACAACAAACCATCGTTGGCTTCAGCGCACGTCTCATCTTGTACTTCGGCTTAGTCCTCGCCGTCTTAGCTGCTCTTGGAGTGGGACTGTCGAGCTTCGTCTTTGGTGGGGCCTTCCTCACCGTCATCGTCGGTCTAGCAGGACAGAGTATGTTCGCCAATATTCTCGGTGGCATCTGGCTCGTTCTGTTCCATCCTTTTCAAATCGGAGACGAGATTAGCCTCGTAACCTGGCAGTATCCAGTCCTGATGCCGTCATATCCCCACGAACCTTTGAAGCCCATCTACTCCGGCCGCGTGACCGATATCAGCCTGATGTACACCTCGTTGATTATCGAAGAGGGAGACACGATGGTCTTCCCAAACGGAATAATCGTGCAAGGTGCCATCGCCAACAAGAGCAAGACCAACTATCGACGAGTTCGAACGCGCTTCGAAGTTCCGACCGAGGTTGATCCGAAGCGGCTCCTCGCAGCTCTTGAGAAGAGATTTGACCAGATGGATCGACCGCCTCAGTTCGAGCTTGTAGATCTCACCCTCAGCGGATATTCGGTGCGTATCACGCTCTGGAGTCGAGAGCGCGAGGAGCAAGTACGGCACCGAACACTCTCGTTAGCCTGGGAGGCCCTGCATGATATCGGAAGCATTTCCGATATCAACGAGATGCCGCATTAGCTGTTCCTTCTACAGTTGCAGAATGCGATCGCTCGTCACGACGCTGCAAGTCGTCAACACAATCGAGACCGATCCCACCGAATACCGAGCGCGTACCTGCAATAACACGCCAACTTCGACTCGACCCACCACACTGCATAGTTCAAGCAGGGCACCATCTGGACTCACACCGAAAACCCTGATTGCCTCGCCTATGAGCGACGGATACGAAGAGTCGTTTCATGGCTCTGGGGAGACCAACGGTGTCTGTGAGCTCAAGAGCGAACTACCAGCGTTCGCTGCCACTACCAAGATGAGTGCGACTACCTCGCTGCTCGATAGGTGCTGACCGAGTAGTAGGAGACCCGCCAACGCCGCAAACGCTGGGTCCATGCTGAGCAGAATCCCAAAGGCTCGGGCCGAAACACGTCGCAAAGCATAGAGCTCGAGAGAGTAAGGAATCACAGAGGATAAGAGTGCCACCACGATACCGAGGCCAAGAACTCCCACCGTGAGCAAGCGGCCACCCGCCTGTGCAATCCCGAAAGGAAGGACCACAAGAGACGCCACAACGATCGCAAGCGCAAGACCCGAAGTCCCCGAGAAGCGACGGCCAGTTGCAGCATTGAGCAGGATGTATCCAGCCCAACACAGACCAGCTAGGAGAGCAAAGCCAACCCCAACGATATCGAGTCGGTGACCTACCCCAAAGACGCCACCGCCCGCAAGCAGGAAGACTCCAAGGCCCGCCAGAATCGCCCAGAGTCCGTCCACGAGACGGCGCGAGCCTCCGAGGGAGACCGCCAGCGGTCCAAGAAATTCAATCGTGACCGCAACACCTAATGGAACACGAGCAATTGCTTCGTAGAACGTAAGATTCATTACTCCTAATACGACCCCGAACGCGGCCGCCACCAGAAGGTCCGCTCGACGTGTAAGAAGTGAGACCGCGCCTTTTCGCTTCGGTGCATTCACCGCAACGAGAGCGAGTGCGGCAAAGACCAAACGTAGCGTCACGGCTCCACCGGGCCCCACGCGTCCAAAGAGGTGCGTTGCGATAGCAGCGCCGAACTGAACGGATATCGCACCAACGGCAACCAGCATCCCTGCCGGTGGTCGGCGCCTCAGCTTCGACGTTGGCATGCTCTACTCCTCGCCGGATGAGCATCACTCGACGCCTTCGTGACGGTTGACCGGCGCTACTACTCTAACATTTCTCGGCTCGAGCGCTACTGTTCACCATCGCAACGCTCCTCAAAGAAGCGCTCTTCACTCCCGAAGGCTCAAATCACGACTCATAACTCCTCTTCAACTCTCAAAGAGAGCGACCAGAAAAAGCCTCCGTGTGATGGAGGCAGACCAGATTTGCGCAACCGATTCTCTCACAGCACCTTCGACAATCCTCGTCGTCCACCATTGCAAGCTCACGACTCACTCAAAGCAGCTCCGAGACGGAGGTGGTTACGGAGCAGTGGTCTCCTTGCGTAAGCAGAATTCGGAGAGCAACCATCCGAGGAGAGCGAGAAAAGCCCCACAAGCAGCCACCATCCTCGACGTCTGTTCAGCTTCTTGCTTTCGCTATCACAGGCAGTCGTTCCAGTCGACCGAAGTGAGCCGGACTGCGAGCTATGTTCGTGCACGGAATCGATCAAGCATCGCTTGAGACAAGATTACCTGAGATGCTTGTGTCCGGTTCTGGGTGATGCGGTTCCTCGGTCGATGCAACGTAGAGCAAACCGGGTCCACAGACCATAGACCACAGACCATGGAATCGCTCCTCAGAACCTTCCTTACCACGCCCGTCGACGCTGCTGACTAACGTTCGTACCGCAGCCACCGACCTGCTCGAATCTCCGCGATCGTGCACCTTTGACACTCTTCTTGCAACGCAACAAGGACTCAAGCGACGAGGGTAGAGATTGCTTACCAACCCCACTGTTGACACTCGAAAGATCTTTACGAACGGCTTTGAAGCTCGTGAGGTCGTCCTCTGTCAGCGAAGCAGCAGAGGACTACTCTCTCATCGCGAAGAGTTCTTGGCTGGTGCGGTCCTCTCAACCATCGGCGACCCTGTACGCTACGAGATGTGGGCGAGATCCCTCGCCGCAGATCGCTTGCAGTAGATCTTCCTACCGACAGCTTGGGGGTGGCTTGTGCGGATTTTTGACTCGAACTGGATGCAGATAGAAAAGTACCTCGAGCGCGACGACCGAATCGTGTTACCGACTGGTTCGACAGAGCAGCACGGCTTTCTCTCTCTTGGGACCGACGCAATCTGTGCCGAGCGCGTCTCTATAGAGGCCGCCGAGCCACTTGGGGTACCTGTTATGCCGGTGCTCCCCTTCGGTATGGCGCCGTACTTTACATCGTTTCCAGGAACGGTGAGTCTTCGAATCACGACGTACCTTGAGGTCATGCGAGACCTACTCGATGGACTCTCGGCACAAGGATTCAAGCGCATCGCAGTGATCAACGGACATGGCGGCAATGCACCGGTCAGCGGACTCATTCGAGAGTGGATCTGTACTCACGAGGATGTGCGGGTGCTCTTCCACAGTTGGTACAACGGCCCCAAGGTCGTCGAGGCTGCAAACGAGTTCGATGTCGACCAGATGCACGGCTCATGGGTGGAGAACTTTCCCTGGACCCGACTTGAAGACGTGAAGTTTCCTCCCCCGAAGCCAACGGTCTCCAGGGAGACCCTCATGAACGTCGGGCCACAAACCATGCGGCGAGTCACCCCAGACGGTAGCTTGGGTGGAGCATACGAGCGCTCGGACGACGCCTGGGAGAAGGTCTGGGATGCAGGAGTGACCGAGGTACGCTCAATTCTCGAGAACGGGTGGATCAGCTAGGTCATGGGCCTCTCATCTCTAAGACCTTTGACTCATTGCGTGCAACGATTGCACGGGTCGACAAAGCTCACAGCAACACCACAACGGGTTCGTCGAGCTCGTATGCTGATCAACCAGCCGCTTCCGATCGGTTACCCGCCACTATCCCTTATCCCCCTAAGCCACAGGTAGGACAACGTTATGCTCAACTTGCCCAAGGTCGACGAAGAGTATCTCGACGAGCTCGCAAAGTACGTCGCCATCGAGAGCGTCTCACGTGATGCAACCCACGATGTCATGCGTCAAGCCGCCGACTGGCTCGTCGAACGACTTGGATTTGCAAACGGGTATGTCGACGAGACCAGCGGTCACCCTGTCGTTCGAGGAGAGTGGCTCGGTCGCCCAGGTGCACCTACCCTTCTTATCTACGGCCACTACGACGTGCAGCCAACCGGTGATCTTGCCGAGTGGAGCTCTCCACCGTTCAAGCTCACCATCGACGATGAGGTCATCCGAGGTCGTGGCTGCACCGACGACAAAGGCCCCGTTTTCATCGTCTTGAAGATGGCTCAAGCATTTATCGATCAAGAGGGAGGGCTACCACTTAACGTCAAGTTCCTCTTCGAAGGCGAAGAGGAGATCGGCAGCCCGCATCTTGGCGAGTACGTCACGACCCATGCTGATGAACTCTCTTGTGACCTCGTCATCTCGGCCGACGGCGCAATGTGGCGCCCAAACGAGCCCTCACTCTCACTGATGTCAAAGGGTCTCGTCACCTGCACAGTCGAAGTTCAAGGTGCCCGCGACGACCTTCACTCCGGCAGATTCGGCGGAACAGTTGCTAACCCTCTCCATGGCCTAACAGAGATTCTCGCTCGCCTCCACGGAACCGACGGATCAGTTCTCGTTCCCGGATTTTACGATGGCATTCCTGCACTCTTACCGGCGCGCAGGGAGGAGCTCGGCCGTGTTCTCTTTGACGAGGCCCTCTACTGCCACGACCTTGGCATCTCCGAGGTCTTCGGTGAGGTCGGTTACTCGACCCTTGAACGACTCTGGGAGCGTCCTACCCTCGAGATCAACGGCATTGAAGGTGGAGGGAAGTATACCGTCATTCCGCACGTCGCTAAGGGACACCTTTCGTGCCGACTCGTCCCAGGTCAAGACCCTGAAAAAGTGATCGAGGCGATTACCTCGTTCGTGGAGGGTCAGAGGCTCCCAGGGCTCAGCGTCAAGGTACACCGAGACGGACCAGGTGTTCCCGCCTACACCATCTCGGCCGAACACCCAGCTATCCGCGCTGCCGTCTCTGCTCTCGAGACCGTCTACCCCAACGATTCGGTCTTGCTCGCCTGCATCGCAGGCACACTACCAGCAACCGTTCTCTTCGAAAAGACGCTCGGAGCGAAGACACTCTTCTTCTCATTCTCCACCGCCGACGAGCGGCTCCATGCACCCGACGAATTCATGAGAGTTCGTCGTTTCGGAGAGGGAATGATCGCCTGGGAACAGCTCTGGCGTCTCCTAGCGAATGGACCACATCGACTAAGTATGAAAGGAACCACGAATGAGTGAGCCACAGAGCACAGAGCTTCGAGCGCTCGGCGAAGAGTTCTTCCACATTCAAAACACCACGGACCCGCTTGGGACGACCCTTCTCGGCATCCCCGGATACGATGCACTACTCCCCGATCCAAGTCGCAAGGGAGCGCGTGCGAGTGCTGCGAGACTACGGAGCATCGAGGAAAAGTTAGAGAAGATCGATCGCTCTACGTTCTCTGACGCAGATCGAGTCGATGCCGCAGTTCTCGCTCGCCTTGCCTGGGGGGCACGGACCGACCTCGAAGAGGGAATTTGGGAGACGGACGCTTCGAGTGAAGGATACGCCTCGCCGCACGCCATGGTCTTCATGTGCGTCCCTGCCGTCGTCGTGAGCACCGATACGATCGCTCAGGACTACCTCGCGAGACTGTCGGGTCTAGGAGAGTACTTCGACACCATCACCGAGCGATACGCAGAGGCACAACGAGACGGACGCTACTCAACGAGAGCCGGAATCGCTCGTGCCGTCGACCAACTCCAAGGACATCTCGATCTCGACATTACTGAAGATCTTCTCGCAAACCCGTCACTCGATCCAGGATTCGCCTCAGAGTCGTTCACCGCTCGCGCAAGAGAGATCGTCAAGCAAAGCGTTCGCCCTGCAATGTCGCGACTGGTCGAACTCCTGAACGGCGAGATGTCCCGCCACGCCCGAGACGACGACCACGTCGGTGTACGGTACGTGCCAGGTGGCGAGGCCTCATATCTCAAGGCGGTGAGGCGTCATACCACTACGGACTTGACTCCACAAGAGATTCACGAGATCGGACTGGCGCGAATAGCAGAGCTTCAGCAAGAGTTCTCTGACCTTGGGGAACGCGTGCTCGGAGAACGGAACGTCTCGAACGTCCTCGCACGTCTGCGCGAAGATCCAAAACTGCGCTTTACCACCTCGGCCGAGATCGTCAAGGTCGCCGAAGATTGCCTGCAGCGAGCCGAGTCCGCTCGAGATGCATGGTTTCCTCACTTCAACATTGCTGAGTGCATTGTGGAAGAGGTCCATCCGATCGAGGCTCGCAACGCCGCCCTTGCACACTACCGACCACCGGCAGCGGACGGAAGTCGCCCAGGAGCGCACTGCATTTTGACGCTCGAGCCCGAGAAGAGATTTCGTTACGAGTACGAAGCACTCTCTTTCCACGAAAGCTCACCCGGACACCATTTTCAAATTGCCACGGCTCAGACCCTCTCAGACCTTCCGCAGTATCGGCGCTATCTCGACGTCCAGGCCTGCGCTTTCGTTGAAGGATGGGGGCTCTATGCTGAGAGGCTCGCCGATGAGATGGGACTCTACAGCTCAGATCTTGCTCGCCTCGGCATGCTCTCCTTTGATGCGCTGCGAGCTTGCCGGCTTGTGGTCGACACCGGCATGCACCATCTCGGCTGGTCTCGAGATAAAGCAATCGCGTACATGTGGGACAATACTGCAACTACCGAAGCGAACGTTGCGAACGAGATAGACCGATACATAGGATGGCCGGGTCAAGCCCTGGCGTATATGGTTGGCAAACGAGAGATACAGCGACTTCGGGAGTACGCGTCGAACCAACTCGGAGACTCCTTCGATGTCCGGGGATTTCACGGTACGGTACTCAGCAATGGAGCAGTGCCGCTCGATGTCCTACAGCTCCTCGTCGACCAGTGGATCGCCACTACCATCCGGTCGAACTCCTAAGCTTGCAGCTCAGTCCATTCCGAGAGAGACCGTGAGGAGATACTGTGAGAGTCGTTCTCAACGATAACGAGTTGAACATCGAGATCTACGGAGAGGAGAACGCTCCGGTCTTGATTGCTCACCACGGCGGCGGAGGTATTGGCTCACTCGCCGAACCGAGAGCAACCTTTGGACCACTCGCAGACATCTTCAAAGTGGTCGTCTTCGATGCGCGAGGGTGCGGGCTTTCGGAAGGAAAGCCACCATTCAGCCACGAGCAGTGGGCGGCCGACATCGATGCACTTCGAGAGTGGCTAGGAGTCGAGCAGATCGTCGTGGCTGGAGGCTCCTATGGTGGGCTCATCGCCATGGAGTACGCAGTTCACTACCCATCTCACGTCCGGGCGATGATCCTGCGGGACACCTGCGCGGACGGCAGTTTCTTGGAGAATGCCTTCGCCAATGCGAAGAAGCAGACGAGAGTAGCGATCAACTGGGAGAACTTCACTCGTTACTGGACCGGTCACATCACCGACGATGAAGACCTCAAGCAACGATGGGCAGAGATCATTCCGCTCTACGACTTCGAGTACGACGCAGAGAAGTCCGCTGCGAGCGTCGAAGCCGGCTACTACCGTCATGAAGCCCACAACTGGTGCTTTCTCTACAACCTTCCCGCCTACGACCTCAAACCCCTTCTTCCGACAGTACCGTGCCCTACTCTCGTGACCGTCGGACGTGCGGACTGGGTGACCACCGTGGAGAGTAGTGAGACGATCGCATCGCTGATTCCAAACTCAAAACTTGTCATCTTTGAGAAGTCAGGGCACTCACCGCAAGTCGAAGAGTTTGACCTCTTCCAACAGGTCATGCGTGACTTTCTAGCGACCGTGGATCTCTAGCGTTCGCAAGGAGCTTCACCGTTGCACTCCAACGTGAATCTGAGAAGGTGTTCCTAACGCCTCGTTGTGTCATCCGACGTGAAACGAGACTCGCACAGTATCGATGGACTCCCAATTGTCCGATAGCGTCCAAGAAACGACTCGTCGGCAAAGACCGACTTGGCCCAAGACAAGAGGCGAGCGACGACTGCTACCCTGCTTTCGTGCTAGCTCTCCGAGATATGGCAAGCTTCTGGCGACACCTGACCCTCCAGAAGCTATCAATCATTGCAGACCCTTGCGCTGCGTCGGCGGTGCCTCAGGTCAGCATCTCTCGACAATACCTGGGGCACCTCGTGCTTCGTAGCCCTGCAAGCACCATACGTTGAGGGAAAGGGGAGCTTCGTAGTCGGTCGCAGAGAGGCTCTGCTGCTCCAAAACTGTGCTGCATCTCACAACATCTCGACCAGCCCTACGGCAACAATGAACAGCACTCTGATCTCGACAACAACGACTACGACCACGGTACCGTTCGAAGTATCCGCAGTATCATGACGTCCCGCTCGGCCCCTACGCTCCTTTCGAAACGGATCAAGAACGTGCCGACAGACGCACGAGCGTGATCAGCTTGCAGTGAGCAGCGATCCAAGCGCAGAGACGAGTTCATAGCTCGTAGTTACATACCCTCAGCCGGTAGCCAACCGGAACAGATGGCGAAACTGCTCGCATTTGTCACCCTTTACAAAGTCCTCGCCGGCTACCGAGGCCCACGGTGACAGAGTTCATCTAGGTTCCGTATCTCAGAACGTAGTTCCCACCGTACGCCAATTCGTCATCGTCGGTGGCTCCGCTACGTCGATGAATCAGGGGTAAAGTACTCCCTATGACGAGACAGTTAAACCCCGAGGAGATCACTAACGCCGTCAAAAAGCTTGGAGTAGGGTGGCGCTTGGACCAAGGCTCACTCGCCAAAGACTTCGAACTACCTAGCTTTCGCGAAGCTATTAACTTTGTAGTAAATCTTGCGGAACGCGCCGAAGAGATGAACCATCACCCAGAGATCTCGATTCGCTTCAATCACGTCCAAATCGCTCTGATGACCCACACGGTAGCCGCTCTCACCGACCTCGATTTCGCATTCGCTGAACGGGTAGATCGAATCTTCAGTACCATGGCAGAGCTAGAGGCCAATCCCAGGCGCTAAGGACAGGCTATGGTGATCTTCTAGAACGACTGCGGTGTACGAGCCGATGTGTGAACCGTGGTTTTTGCAGGCTCATGCTCGGTGAATCCCTGAGTAGAGGTTACCGCACTACTATCGTTATCAACTCGGTATCGAGCGCACCGCAAGAGCCGTGAAAGCGACTCCCCTCAACGTTGTCGGTGGGACGGCACACGATGTTCGATCAATCGAGGAGACCGTATTACTAAAGGAGACAACTATGGCGGAGGCCGGCGGCCAGACGAACAGAGACCGGCACGCATGGGAGGTTCCCGGAACGTATCGTGTCAGCGATGGCGTGCACCGAATCCCGCTTCCTCTTCCCGGTGACGCTCTGAGAAGCGTCAACGTCTACGCCATCGAACACGACGAAGGAGTCGTCCTGATCGACGCAGGTCAGCACCTCATCGAGGCGAGAAGTGCTCTCGAGAAGGCCCTCAGCTCGCTCGGGTTCGAGTTCGGTGACATCTCCGCCATCTACGTCACCCACATCCATCGAGACCACTACACCCAGGCAGTAGCACTGCGCCGAGAGTTCAACATCCCGATCTCCATTGGAGTAGGTGAGGAGAGCTCTTTTCGCGCAATCAGCGAAGCTGCCTCTTCTCCGGGCAATCGGAACGCAGACCTTCTCATCGAAGCCGGGGCCGCTGAGCTCGCCAAAGCGCTCGCTCGATTAACGAGCGCCGAAGCGACGGAGATCGAGATCTTCGAGAGGCCAAACGCCTGGCTCATCGAAGACGAAGAACTCGCCCTTTCAGGCAGAGAGTTACGGGTACTCACCACACCTGGGCACACCCAAGGGCACGTCGTATTCGTAGACTTTGCGCATCATCTACTCTTTAGTGGCGATCACGTGCTACCGCACATCACCCCATCGATAGCCTTTGAACCAGTGCGTTCTCCGCTCCCCCTCAACGACTTCATCCACTCTCTCGCCAAGGTCCGAGGTCTCCCTGATCTGCAGCTTCTACCAGCTCACGGACCAATCCAGGCGAGCACCCACGCACGAATCGACGAGCTCCTTAGCCACCATGAGACACGGTTAGATCGATCGCTGGAACATCTTTTCAATGGACCGAAGACGGCCTGGGAGGTAGCGAATCGCTTGCGATGGACACGACGCGAACGACAGCTCAGCGAACTCGACCTCCTCAATCAATTTCTCGCCACGATGGAGACTAAGTTCCATCTCGACCTTCTCGTCCATCGCCACCTGGCCACGACTGAGTCTTCAGACGGCGTACTCGCTTACAAGGCAGTGGACGCTTCAACCATTGCAACCGATTCCATGGACCGCAATGTTGCTCGAGATGTCGTAAACTAACGACAATGTCCACCTACCTCAGCGCGAAAGAGAAGAAGATAGGGTTTATCCTTCTCGGTCTCACCGCTCTCGCATACATCTACGTTTGGTTCGGCCCGGTCTTCCTGCACACCGCCACCAAAGTACCTCACCCAGCGCTCTACCTCGGAGGCGGTCTTGCGATGATGGCGATCGCCGGTTGGAGCCTCACTCGTACGCGTCGTCTCATCGCCGGTGCACTCTGCATGATCGTGGCCTTTGGGCCGTGGGGTAAGTTCGTCGTCCTGCCGTTCCCGCTCCTTGCGTATGGAGCATTTACAGCGTTCAAGCGGGACCAGCAGGAGATTGCGCGCAAGCGACAAGAGGCTGCCGCAAAGCGAGAGGCTCGTCAGAAGAGTGGCGGGAAGGCTAAGGCCGTCCAGACTGGAGTCGACGGCCGTCCGTTACCAACGCCGTCAAAGCGTTACACACCTCCGGCGCGCACGCGCCCGAAGAGCCGCCGGGCCAACTAAATTGATCTGTCGCCCTCCTGCAGAGGGCCGAGCGTGGCACGAGGGACAACAACAGTGATAATCGACGAACTCGCCGACAAGACGGTATTCCTAACTGGTGGAACCGGGTTCGTCGGTACCGCCCTGATCGAACGTGTTCTTCATGACCTACCGACAACAAAGTTGGTCCTACTCATCCGGCCAGGCCGTCGAGCATCTGCCGCCGCTCGTTTCGAGCGAGAGATTTTGAAGAACAACTGTTTCGACTCACTCCGAGCTGCCGTAGGTTCAGAACGCTTTCGGTCGATGGTCGAGCAGCGCATCACCGTCGTGGAGGGAGACGTAGGTTCCGACGGACTTGGCCTTGACGCCGAGGGTCTCCGTCGCCTTGGAGAGTGTGACGTCGCAATCCACTCAGCGGCCACCGTCAGTTTCGATGCCCCTATCGACTCTGCGGTCGAAGTCAATCTGCTCGGTCCCTCGAGAGTCGCAACGACCTACCGAGAAGCATGCGAACGGACAGGACGGATCGGGCACCTGGTCTGCGTTTCAACTGCGTACGTCGCAGGTTCTCGACGAGGAGACGCACACGAAGAATCCCTTGCGGAGTCGAATCTCTATCCAAAGGTCTCGTGGCGCTCCGAGGTCGAAGCGGCTCGACGAATGCGCTCAGAGGTCGAGGTTGAAAGTCGCAATCGAGAGAATCTCGAGCGCTTCCGCAAGCTCGCTGCACGGGAGGTCGGAGCTGCAGGCGTCGCCCTCTTGGCAGACCGAACCGATCGTATCCGCCAAGACTGGGTCAAAGAGCAGCTCGTCATCTTGGGCAAAGCCCGAGCAGCGAGCCTTGGCTGGCCCGACGCCTACGCCTACACCAAGGCCTTCGGAGAGATTGCCCTGTCAGAACAGGGGCACAACCTCGCAATATCGGTGGTTCGACCCTCTATCATCGAGTCGGCACTTGAACGACCCTATCCCGGATGGATTCGCGGCTTTCGCATGGCGGAACCGGTCATCATCTCCTTCGCACGGGGCCTCCTCGCCGAGTTTCCCGGCGTCACCGAAGGTACGATCGACGTGATCCCCGTCGACTTAGTGGTGTCGGCAATTCTCGCCGTTGCTGCGCAAGACGGACCCCAGGCGATCAAGTATTATCACGTCGCTTCTGGTTCTACGAACCCCCTTCGCTACGGGCAGCTCCTCCGATTGGTCCGAACCTACTTCGGCGAACACCCGCTCTACGACGACCGGGGGCAGCCTATCAAGCTACCCGAGTGGGAGAATCCGGGCCGTTCGAAGATCAAGCGTCAGCTCGTTCGAGCCAATAAGGCGCTCGACCTCGTGGACCAAGTCGCCTCGCTTCTTCCACTCCGAGGCTCCAAGCTCTCCTTTGCATCTGATCTCGATGAGAAGCGTGAAGCTGCGAAGCGAGCGCTGACCTACGTCGATCTCTATGGATCCTATGCCGAGTGTGAGGCCAACTACCTCGTCGACAATCTCTTGGAGCTGCGAGCTTCTCTTGACCAAGACGATCTCGACTCCTTCGATTTCGACCCACGACAGGTCGACTGGGAGCGATTCGTACCCGAAGTGCACCTCCCCTCCATCGTCCAGCACTCTCGAGTGAAGACCGCTCCGACATCGAACACCTCAACCGCCGCAGCTCGACGTCGCCGCCAGCTCTCCAACATCTTGGATCCATCACCGAAGCTCGTCGCCTTCGACCTCGAAAACACCATCATCTCGGCGAACGTTGTCGACTCCTTTGCGTTTCTGTCCACGAAACGACTCTCGACAGGAGAACGCAACACCATGCTTGCGTCGCTGCTGATCGAAGGTCCTTCGTTACTCAAGCTCGATCGATCCGACCGAAGCGACTTCCTTCGATTTTTCTACAAGCGATATGCAGGTGCAGATCCAGCGCAATTAGGTGAGGATTCCTGGAACCTCCTCTCCGAATACCTCCTCATGAAGGTCTTTCCTTCGGCCATTGCTCGAGTTCGTCAACATCGAGCTTTGGGACATCGCACCGTACTCATCACCGGCGCATTGGACTTCGTTGTCCGTCCCCTCGCTCCACTCTTTGACGAGATCGTTGCGGCTGAGATGAGCGTTGATGAACACGGACGACTGACTGGCGAGGTTCCAGTCACACCGCCCATCGGAGAATCGAGGGCCGCGATACTCTCAGAGGTTGCTGTACGTCACGGCCTCTCGCTCCAAGAGACCATCGCCTACGCCGATTCCACCTCGGACCTCCCGATGCTGGAGGCAGCTGGAATCGCAGTTTGCGTCAATCCTGAAGCCAAGCTGCTCACCATAGCGCAACGACGAGGCTGGAGAATAGAGAACTGGTCGAAGGCGCAAGGTCAGCCATCGCTCGTACTGCCTATTGGAGGACGTCGATGAAGGCACTCTCTGTCGAGCGGAACACCCGTCGCTTCGCCGCAGCAAAGCTCATGTCGTACGCATCGACGAAGAAGGCAGTGGAGTACGGTCCACTGTCTCTTGTGGAGATCGATCCACCACGACTACCAACCGACGAATGGATTCGACTTCGCACGCGGTTGGCAGGTATCTGCGGAAGCGATCTCGCATCCCTGACGCTGCGCACCTCTCGCTACTTCGAACCCATTACCGCCTTCCCGCTCACCCCTGGGCACGAGATCGTTGCAGAGATCGAGAGAGCGGAGGGAACGACTCGTTACGTTATCGAGCCTGCACTCACGTGTGTGCCACGAGGACGACCGCTCTGTCGCTTCTGCTCTGACGGAATGAGTCAACTCTGCGAGTCGATTACCGAGGGCACCATTGATGAGGGAATCCAACTCGGATACTGTAGTTCGACCGGAGGCGGATGGGCACAGGAGTTCGTCGCTCACTCCTCACAGCTCTGGGCAGTCCCCTCAGCGCTCACCGACGAAGATGCAGTCATGATCGAACCACTTGCCTGCGCCATACACGTAGCGCTCCAGCTCGATCTCACCAACGCAGGGTCCGTCGGCATCATCGGAGCTGGAACCGTTGGACTTACCACCTTGAGCGTCCTTCGACAGCTCTATCCTGATCTCACGATCGTGATCGGTGCCCGCCATGCTGCGCAGCGCAACGCCGCGCAGAGACTCGGAGCCTCCCACGTAGTCAAGCCCGAAGAGCTCAACCGAGTGGGGCGCCGTCTCAGCGGAGCGATGGTCAAAGGTGACTGGCAATCCCATGGTTTTGACGTCATCTTCGACTGCATTGCGAGCGCCGACTCCCTCCACGATGCGTTGGTGAGTGTGCGTCCGCGAGGATCGATCGTTCTCGCAGGCATGCCCGCAAAGACCACAGTCGATCTTGCGCCACTGTGGCATCAGGAGATCCATCTTCTTGGTTCGTACGCCTACGGAGAAGAGGAGCTGAACGCCACACAGATGCAGCGCCTTGGTGTTGCGAACAAGCGCGTCAACGATGATCAGGTGCAACGGGTCCGTACCTTCGAGATCGCACTCGCACTGATGTCGAAGCTGCATCTCGGATGGATGGTCACCCACACCTACCCCCTCGACAACTACCTCGAAGCCATCGAACGGGCAAGCGCTGCCGGTCGTCTCGATGCACTGAAGGTAGCCTTCGATCTACGCCGAAGCGGCAACGAAAGGAAGCAATGAGCCCTCGACCAGGATTTTCCCTTGAGGTAGATCGATCGACTCCGCCCACACTCATGTGGCACGGTGACGGTTTCCGTCTTGAGAAGCTTCCCGTTGGATCTCGAGTCCTCTACCCGCCCGAGCCGCTCGATCCAACAAAGGATGTCGACGGTGCCATAGAGTTTGCCCTTACCCACCCTGTAGGCGACTCCGAACCCCTCGACGCGCTCTTAAGTCCAGACATGAAGCTCGTCATAGCCTTCGACGACGTCTCGCTCCCGCTCCCGCAGATGAAGGCGCCCGACATACGCCAGCGCATCATCGAGACGATTTTGGAACACGCAGCGAGCGTAGGTGTCGAAGATGTGACCCTCATTGCGGCACTTGCGCTTCATCGCCGAATGACCGAGACAGAGCTCCGTCATGCAGTAGGTTCCAGGGTCTACGACTCCTTTCATCCCCGAGGACGACTACTCCAACACGACGCCGAGGACGAGGCCAATATGGTCCACCTCGGTCTTACCGAACACGGGGAGGATGTAGAACTCAATCGCCACGCCGTCGAGGCCGACCTGCTCGTCTATGTCAATATCAACCTTGTATCGATGGATGGCGGACACAAATCCGTTGCAACGGGCCTCGCTAGCTACCGGTCGATCAAACACCACCACAACGTGGCAACCATGGTCCACTCCCGCTCCTTTATGGATATGCACAACTCCGAGCTCCACACCTCGAACTGGAGGATGGGGCGGTTTATCAAAGACGCAGGGGTAAAGATCTTCCAGATCGAGACCACGCTCAATACCAATACGTTCCCCGATAGCTTCTCATTCTTAGCTACTCGTGAATGGGAGTGGACGCTACGGGAGCGCGCGAGCTATCTCGGGGCCAAGAAGTCGCTCGACCTCGCTCCACCATGGCTAGCCCGTGAGATCATGCATAAGGTGCGCTCGCCATACCAGCTCACCGGAGTTCACGCTGGCGAAGTAGAGGAGGTGCACAAGAAGACCCTGCAGAACGTCTTTCGCCAACAGCTCGTTCACGTCGAGGGCCAGTCCGATATTTTGACCATGGGGCTTCCCTTCATCGGACCCTACAACGTCAACTCGATCATGAACCCGATCCTGGTCTACTGCCTCGGCCTAGGATACCTCTTCAACATGTATCTCAAGAAGCCACTCGTGCGACAAGGGGGCGTCGTGATTATGTCACACCCCAACCGGCCCGAGTTCGACTCCTCCTTCCACCCTTCCTATATCGACTTCTACGATCAGGTGCTGACCGAGACGACCGATCCGCGAATCATTGAGTCCAAGTACGAAGAGTCCTTTGCCCGAGACCCGTGGTACATTCACCTCTATCGCAACGCCAATGCCTACCATGGAGTTCACCCGTTCTACATGTGGTATTGGGGAGCACACGCTCTCGAGCACCTCGGCGGCGTGATCATCGTCGGGGGTGACCCCGGCGCTACGCGCCGACTCGGGTTCCAGCCCGCATCCACCATGACCGATGCCATCGAGATGGCGACCTCTATCGTGGGTCGGGATCCATCGCTCATCCACCTCCACACCCCACCGCTGTTGATGGCCGAGGTGAACTAGAGTCCGTCATGGCACGAATCAATCGACTCCCCTTTCCTCTCTCTAAGCCTCAGTGGCCCACGTCGGTGCAGCTCAATCGAAAGATCTCCAAACTTGGTCCCAACTTTGAGACCGACTGGTCGCGTCGCTACGGCGTCCGCCTTTTTCGGGCGGTCGTTCTCGATAACTTCGTACGACCAAGTGTCAAGTTTGTTGCCTCGCCCGAGGTCTTTGGCGAAGATCGACTGATCGACTTGCCGACCCCCGTGATCTTCGCGGCCAACCACTCAAGCCATATCGACACACCTCTCTTGCTCTCGCTTCTTCCAGACCGATACCGACACCGATGCGTCGTAGCTGCAGGCGCCGACTACTTCTTCGACCGAAGGTGGAAGGCGTATATTTGGTCAGGACTGCTCGGAGCAATACCGATCGAGCGCCAAAAAGTCAACCGGCGCTCCGGGGAGGTCGCATCCAAGCTGCTCTCGGAGAAGTGGAACCTCTTGATCTTCCCCGAAGGCGGGCGAAGCCCCAATGGGCTTGGCCAAGAGTTTAAGCGAGGCGTAGCCCAGCTTGCTGTTCGCTCCGGTAGACCGGTCGTTCCGATCTACCTCGAAGGGACCTTCGAGATCTATGGCAAGAACTCCTCCAAGATCAAACCGGGTAAGTCAAGAGTCAACTTTGGTAAGCCACTGACGGTAGAAGATGGCGAGGATCCACGCTCTTTTGGACTTCGGATTCAGCGATCCATCGACGAACTCGCCTCCGAGCTGCACGACGACTGGTGGGCAGCAAAGCTCCAGCGCAGCAGCGATTCACTACCACCTCTCACTCCAGTCGGCACGAGTACCTGGCTCCATGACTGGCAGCGAACTGCGAACTTACCCCCGAAGACCACTTCGCGTCGTTGGCCACGACGATTTGGGTCCTCCAGTCGGTAAACATAAGCTCTTCATCTTTCACACCATAAGCTCTCGTGGTGACGCAACGACATCTCGGCTCGACAGGAGAACGGGTTGCTCGATGGGGCCCGAACACGCGTACTATCGCTGCGGCAAAAAATAGCCGCGTCGGGGCGGTAGAGCTCGTTTACTACGTGGCGAGACCACTCGAAGGGCCTCCGAAGAGCTATTTTGCTGCTGCAAGAACTGCACCATCACCCACCACGAAGCGATCCAGCGGAGTCGTTGGCACAGGTCCACAAGCTCTCGACACGGCTCCCTTCGAGTCGCACTATGGGCATCCACGAGACGGCCGGCGGAGATCGGCCTCGCTCGTAGCCTCAAGCCATAGCGCGCCTTAGACTTCCATAACCCGGCTAGCCAAACGATCGTTCTGTCCTGTGAGGCCTGGGTATGACACGACACCTAGAATGCTGTGCGAGTGATCAGCGATGGTGCTTTTTGACGACTCGGCTGAGTAAACACGACTGCGTAAGGCCCAAAATGGAGGCGGTGTATCAACTGTGGTAGCTCCCGTGTTTGCGTCGGCCATCCCCATTTTGTCGGTCCCAATGTGGGTGCAGCTCGTAGCGGTAGTTTTTGGAGGTATCTCGGGAACGATCGTAGGTAGAAGAAGCGAGTTCGACTTAGCAGGAGTGGTTGCGCTCGCAATCGTCACCGGTCTCGGTGGCGGTATCGTACGCGACATCTTGCTTCAGCACGGACCTCCACTCGCTCTCCGCAACAACGACTACATCCTGGTCGCCGTGGCGACGGGGCTCTTTGGTGCCGGAGCGCCAACCACCATCGCCTCTCTGCTCACAAAGATTCAGTGGCCCTTCACGCTCCTCGATGCGATCTTTGTTGCGATCTACGGTGCGATCTCTGCCGACATGGCGCTCCAACTCAACCTACCCGCCGCCCCTTGCGTCATGATCGGTGTGATCGGGGGCGTCGGCGGTTCGGTCCTTCGCGACGTCTTCGCCAACAGTCGACCAGAGATCTTTCGGCCGGGCACGCTCTACGCGGTCCCAACGGCACTTGGAATCTCACTCTACGTCTTTGTCGTTCGCGTCCTCAATGTCGGAAACTGGTTCGTCTTGCCCGCTATGGCCTTTATCGTTATCCTGAGAATGGTTGCGGTATGGCGGCGATGGAGCCTACCAGAGGTCGCCGACGACGTCTATCTCTTCGCCCAACTCCGCACACGAGTACGAAAAATCAATGAACGTCGGCGTCGTCAGCCATAGAGCGCCCACCCCAACGAACGCAGACACGCCACCTAGATCACTGCGGTCGTCGAGCGGACCTTGTAGAGCTTCGCACCCGCTGGAGCCTTTACTGAGAGCGACTCACCCCAACGATCAAAGAGCTCGTGAACGGTCTCTGTCTGCTTTGCGGTCTTGGTGATGACGCTGTACCGAAACGGCAGATTCGGTTTCGATGAACTCACCAAAAGTGTGCTCACAGCCGAACCCGTTCCAACAACCTTCGTCGTCGCCCTCAGGTTGTAGTATTCGTGCCCAGACACGGTCACCAGACCTGCGTCAACAAGTCGTCCACCAAGCGTCACCTCATTGAAGACCGATGGCAACGTGACGGCGGCTGCAAGATTTTGATAGATTGAGTGATCGCTACTGGGAACCTCGATCCACTTGCCGACGAGCCCGACTACCTGATTCTGTGGGAAGGCCGCAAGAAACCGCAGCCCCACCAAGTTCCCTCTCACATACGACCGAGATCCGATCACGATGATCGTTGCCTTGCCCTCGCCGAACTTTGTCTTCTCAGTAATCGTCTGAATCCCCGAGCTACGGCCAACATTGCCGGCATAGGTCACGACAGTCTTCGAGTTGCTCCGAGAATCTACGACAACGTAGTGCAGGGTCTTCTCTTTCGACAGTGCCTGCTGAGTGAGAGAGATAACACCCTTCCCACTCAACGTCGTAGCGCCGGCCGGTGCAACACCGACTCCAAGGATACTCGCCATAAAGAGACCTGCCGTAGCCACTGCCGCAGCAGACGTAGTCCTGCGCACTCTCCTCATCACGTTCTCTGAGTTCAATGCAGACCGCCTCGAAAACGACGCGTCCCGCACTGGAACTCCTCCTGAGTCGCTCTGCTCCACCGTCATACTCTGCCCCATCTCTCGGCCACTGCCCTACCGCCATCTCGCATTGCCAACGGCCCCGTCAGATCGTCCTTCCCTGAGCTCGCCGGGAGAAGAGATTACGAGGGCCATCTGTCTCTGTTGCGAAGCGTACCGTACGAACCTATAAGAAGCCCTAAGACACGCTGATGAGCTACCGAGTACGAGCAACATCTGTTCGCTTCGGCCCACAGTGGTGCCAACACCTATTGAGCCGCCGGAACACTGGGCTCACGGGGCTCCCGGCACACTTGCGAAACCCCAAGTTGCGGGGCCTCCGAGCCTGTGCGACTGTAGCGCTCTCCGAGCGTTACGAACCCTGACGACTCCGAATAACGTTCAGTGCACTTCCCGCTCGGAACCATGCAATGTGATTCTCTGACATCGTATGGTTCGCTGTGAACGGTACGACCGTGCCATTCAGGCGGTGGATCTCACAGCGGACCATGCTGCCGGGCGCAAGATCGGCCAGACCCAAAATCGAGATTGTATCATCCCGACCGATCAGGTCGTAGGTATCTGGATCGGCAAAGGTCAACGGCAAGAGACCTTGTTTTTTCAGATTGCTCTCATGGATACGAGCGAACGAGCGAGCGAGAATCGCCTTAGCCCCCATGAACCGCGGTTCAAGTGCAGCGTGCTCCCGAGAAGATCCTTCACCGTAGTTCTCGTCCCCAATAGCGATCCAGGGTCGAGCCGCAGCTCGGTAGTGTGCCGCTATCTCCGGTAGCGGCTCTTCGCTCTCGTGGATCTGACAAAAGCCTAATCCAGGCTTGGAGCCATAGGCATTGACGACCGAGATGAAGAGGTTCTTCGAGATATTCGAGAGGTGTCCTCGGTAGCGAAGCCAAGGTCCGGCCGCCGAGATGTGATCGGTCGTGCACTTCCCTACCGCCTTCATGAGCACGGTGAGATCGACAAAGTCCTCACCACTCCACGGCTCAAATGGCTCGAGACGCTCAAGCCGCTCAGAGTCGGGAGCAATGACGACATCGATCGAGCGACCATCGCTCGGTGGCTCGATAAAACCAGAATCGCCAGATTCAAAACCCTGCGACGGAAGTTCATCGCCGAAGGGCGCACTGAGCCTCACACCATCGATCTCATCTGTCAGAGGATTGAAAGCTAGCGTCCCTGCAAGGGCGTAGGCCACAACGGTCTCGGGCGACGCTATGAACGAGAGTGTCGTCGAGAAACCGTCGTTACGGCGCGGAAAGTTTCGGTTATAGGAGCTTAAGATAGCGTTGACATCTCCTTCGACAACATCAGAACGCTTCCACTGTCCAATACAGGGACCACACGCGTTTGCCAACACTGTCGCCCCGATCGCCTCTAGGTCACCGAGCAGACCGTCTCGAAGAATAGTCTGATGCACTCGCTCTGAGCCAGGCGTTACCAAGAGCGGGACCCGTACCGAAAGCCCAGCGGCCCGTGCCTGACGAGCTACGTGTGCGGCCCGAGCGATATCTTCATACGAGGAGTTCGTGCACGATCCCACGAGCGTCGACGAGAGCGTCATCGGCCATCCGTTTGCCCGGACCTCCTCTGCCATCTCAGAGACAGGCCGACCTCGATCCGGGGTGTGTGGCCCGACAATGTGAGGCTCTAAGGTACTGAGATCGATCTCGATGACGCGATCGAAGTATCGCTCGGGATCTCGCTCTACCTCTGGATCTGCCTCGAGATTATGGCTTTGACCCTGTGCGAGGTCGGCGATCGCCTCTCGGCCCGTCGACTTGAGATAGGCCACGCTGTGCGCATCGAAGGGAAACAGTGAGCAGGTCGCGCCGACCTCCGCTCCCATGTTACAGATCGTCGCCCGACCCGTTGTAGACAGAGAACGAGCGCCACTACCAAAATACTCAATGATTGCGCCCGTACCACCTTTGACGGTCAACACCTCAGCGACACGCAGAATCACATCTTTAGCAGAGGTCCAGCCATTGACCTCACCGGTGAGCTTCACACCGATAATCTTCGGATATCGAACATCAAAGGTATCTCCAACCATGACGTCCACGGCATCAGCACCGCCGACACCGATCGCTACCATCGAGAGTCCGCCTGCATTGGGAGTATGAGAGTCGGTACCGATCATCATGCCGCCGGGGAATGCGTACTGCTCCAATACCACTTGGTGAATGATGCCTGAACCGGGCTTCCAAAACCCAATGCCGTAGCGAGCCGAGATAGAGCTTAGAAAATCGTAGACCTCACGATTCGTCACCTCGGCGGCCCGAAGGTCGTTCGCAGCACCTTCGCTCGCTTGGATGAGATGGTCGCAGTGAACGGTCGTCGGTACGGCCACTCGATCGAGACCCGCAGTCATGAACTGTAAGAGCGCCATCTGAGCGGTAGCGTCTTGCATCGCCACTCGATCAGGGCGAAATCCCGCGTAACTCACCGAACGCTCGACCTCTTGATGCTCTGCGTCGTCGAGGTGACCAAAGAGGATCTTCTCCGCTAGCGTGAGGGGTCGCCCGAGCCTTCGTCGCCCGATCTCAACCCCACGTGCTAACCGCTCGTACGCACGCTCCACCAACTCCACCGGTGTACCCGCCTCTAGCCGTGTCACTGTCGACCCCCTCATCGCTACATCACTCGATCACTCTCTGCCCTATAATACAAGTATAAGACAGGTTCGCACACCCCGTTACGTTGCTATCGCTGAAGACCTTCACGATCAGATCCGTGGAAGACACTTCGCGCCCGGTGAGTACCTTCCCTCTGAAGCGGCCCTCTCCCAACACTATCAAGTCAGCCGCATCACGGTACGCAAGGCACTCGAGCGACTTCGAGACGAACTGATCGTAGAGTCACGTCAAGGATCGGGGTGGTTCGTTGCCTTCCGTCCGCTCGAACAGACGCTCGGAAGCTTCGGAACCATTGAAGAACAGCTTGCTGAGAAAGGCGTCACCCCGCGTCGCAAAGTCCTATCGTCAACTCGCGTCACCGCACGCGGACGCTTAGAGGAGATCCTCGGGTCCGGTGAGTTCTTAGAGGTTCGTCGGCTCAACTTAGTCGATGAGATCCCCTTCGCCCGGGTCACCGTCTGGCTCCCCGCAGCGATGGCCGAGGGATTCTCGCTCCGCAGCTTTGAGGAACACTCCTTCTACGATCTCCTCTCGCGCTCGCCATTGCTTCGCCGACCACTCGTCTCGGCACGCCAAACCATCGCAGCCACTGCGATCTCGGCACGAGACGCTGCGCTCCTGAACGTACCGACAGGATCACCAGCCCTGATGTGCGAGCGCATCACGTTCGACCTCGCTGGACTCCCAGTCCTCTTCTCGGAGTTCGTGTTTCCGGGATCTCGAACCCAGTTTGTCACCGATCTCACCTCCGAAGTTGGATCGATCGCACCGAGCGGACTCCGTCTCGTCGAAGATTAGCGATCTCCATCGTGTCGCCTCTCGAGTGCGACACTCCTACGGCGCAGCCAAAGCGCACAACAGCAGCACCGAGACCCTTTGGCGTCCACGGCCGTAGTATCTTCCTCACGCGGCGAGAGGGTCGCTCGGAGCGAGAACACCACTGCGAGCATGCGATGCAGAACCCGAGATTTGGCACATAGTGCTGCGCGATACCTGCCTGCAACGAGAACTCCAACCTCGAAAGAGGACCTGAAGAGAGCCCGGGAACGTGAGACCCAGAGGCCAGGAGCGACAACGCACAACTCCGGTCTCGCTCGCTGAGCACGCTGCCCTACCTATCGATAAGATCGCTCGCCCCCAAGACGGCGACGCAGCCTATGCCAGAGCTGAACCATCGAACGAGACGAACCGTGGATGAGCTCCTGATGCACAGCAGATACTCGCTCATTTAAGAGACGGTGCTGTGCGGTTCGAACCATATCGCCGTTTACGGCAGCACCTCGATCAGAGAGTTCGACGCGCATTCGAAGTACGTAGTCCACGAGCCCAGGGTTACGGGCAAATGCCGGCCCGTGAAGGTAGGTGCAGATGACGTTACCTTCCAACGCTCCTTCCACGGCAGCACCCCGAAGGTTCCCAGTCCCAGCCACCACGTCACCAAGCGGACGGGCGTCACCAAAGAGCACCGTACCGGAGCGATGGTTCTCATATCCCGAGAAGAACTCTTGACCGCAGTCGATCCGTGGCCGAGCAAGCAGCTCACCGACCGCACGGGGCTGGCCCATGATCACCGTCTCAGCCGAGAGTAGACCAAGTCCCTCGTGTGGTCGACCTTGGGCGCCGATAAAGACTTGAGAGAGTACCTGTAGTCCCGCACAGACACCGACGATGATCGCCCCATGCTCCTTCGCTCGAGCAAGCCCTCCGCTGGTGGCAAGGAGCTCCGCGGCCTGAGTCTGAGGACCATCCTCGCCGCCACCAAGTAGATAGAAGTCCCCGTCATGGGGAATGGGATCGCCAACGTGGACCGCAATGAGTTTGGGACTGTAACCATCGGAGCGTAAACGCTCTACCATCACGAGCGCATTACCGACGTCACCATAGGTACCCAAGAGCTCTGGGTAGAGTACGACCACTCCGACGCTCTCACCGCGGGCCATTAGTTTCTCCTCGCAGATAAGGATTGGCTCTCCATCGATCGCCGTGAGAGGAATCGGTAGATCTCACCGAAGGCGGTGTAGTTCCCGAGATAGAGCACTCTTTGGTAGTGCTGCGTCGCATGCTGCAGGGCTACGACCTGATCAGGTTCGACCA
>JAJYZP010000095.1 GCA_021799875.1 Actinomycetes bacterium
GAAAGGCAGCAGCGCTCCGACCATATTCTATGCTCGATGCCACACGGCGGGACTGAGTTTTTCGAGGTGACCTTCACGATTCCTCCTCTGAGCTCGGCACAGGCTCCCTACGGAGATATCAAGTAAAAGCCAGAAATGAGGCTAGGTGAGGGAGGCAGATCCTCGGTCCCGCTCTCACGACGGGGCAGCAGCGAAGCCTCGGTAGCCAACGTCACGAGTGTCGCCCCCCGTCCCTGCGCAACGGACCGTTCGACGCAAGCATTTCGTGGGCTCATCAGGCGGAGCAGTCCGAGAAGGAGCCACCCAGCCGTCGTCCAATACTATTCAGATGTAACCGTAGTGAGATTGCCGGTCTACCAGATTCGGCCGCTCCAAGCGTCCCGCCGGTGACACCGCGCCTGACTCATTTGGGTGATAAAGGCCGTACAGGAGCCGAGGTGGCGAGATGAATTCGCCCCGTAACGACCGAGCGCAGATCACCGAGCGATCCATGCGGATCACCCACCAGCGCACCCGTGCTGACCTAGGGTGTTCCCGCAGAGAGTTCCTCAAACGGACAATTTCCGTCGTACTTTGGGGATCGACAAGGTAGTCCGCGCTCAGAAGCAGCCGGAGCCCGAGATACGCGACCAGCGCCGCTGCAATCTCAAGTGACTTGTCCGCAGTAAGCCATACGGCGGTCCGATGAGCAACGCTGCTACCGATGACGACCCCAATGCCATCTTAAAGTTCTGATACGCCCGTAAGAGCCCAGCGTTGTTCGTTCCTGCCTACGTCACGGCCCAGAGCAGGGAGTTTCCACTGGACAGATTCCTCTTCGATGCCTAAACAACTCCAGAGGTCCGTGGAGCCCCACGGATTGGATCTACCACAGAGCTTGAGAAGTCTCCTGCAACGGCAACTTTCCCAATGGCCGTTTCAAATACTGCCAGGGATACGTGGTCCCGATCTGGACCCATCCTTGAGCCTCCAGCCGCCTACGGGTACCGGGCAGTGGGAATGCCTCTCGCCGGTGCTCCCACTGCTGGTCGGATTTTTCAAGCAAGTGGTACCGCCAACCGTAGCTAATCGAATGCCAACCGTGAGCTCCAGCATCTGCTAGTTTGGACATCTCATCGAAAGCGGTGACCGGCTTCAGCAGGCGTTGAGATCGTCCAGCGACCGGTATTTCTGTGAATCCGTAACGCTGCTGAGCTGCCTGCTTGGTAACACCGAGCTGTTCGCCGATCGTCGTCCAGCTACACCCGGCATGTCGGGCGGCTGCGATTGACTGTTGCAAAAGCTGTTGAGCGTGCTCGGCACCGATCTGTGTGGCAGCCACGACGAGCATCGGGGTCTCTTGGCCAGAGAGAGAGACATCGCGGACTGCACTATTGACGGCTTCGGTTATTGCCTCGCGAGTCTGTTCGGCAAGCTGCTCTTCTATTCGATAGACCATGTGATTAACTTTATCTTGACGAACCGAATGCGTCAAGAGATAATTGACGATATGCCTGGCGATTCCGCTTGACCAACCCGAGAAGCGATCTTTGAGAGCGCCCGCCGACCGCGTCTGTCGGAAAGGGCAACCCCAGGAGCGTGGACCGTTCATCATAGACACCGAGCCACGCCACTGGGTCATTCGGTGGGATAGCTCACTCACATGCGCCTACGCTCTTTCCGAAGTACTCGAGTTTGGCTGCATCTCTGGACGTATCGGTGGTCGTAACGACGATAGCTATCGACAATACTTCACTTCTCGCCGACTATCACGCCTTTGGCCGACGAGAAGTGTCGCCCACCTCCAGCGACTCATCAAAACGGTACGTTTCTACAAAACCGGGCTCACAGCGATCGAGACCGCCAAAGCTCACGAGGTATGACGGCCGACATATCACGGACCGGCGCAAATGGGACCACCGCTCGATGTTGCGCAGGCCCTAGCGGCACACCCTGGAGCCGTCACCACCGACAGTCACGTGAACGCAGCCATTCGTTATGCAATCGCCAATCGACTCACTACTGTCAAGCGCTAGGTAAGACGCTAGGACGCAAGGTCGGCAAGCACAATAACGTGCTCGCACGCAGCGAAACCCTCCATTCCTCGAGCCTGTACATCTTTCTCGCAAGCACGAACCACGACTCGTACGAGTGCATTACGCAAACGAGGTCGAAAGTACCACGCTTAGATACCCTTTGACCACAAAGTCAAGTCCCGAGTAACCAATAGACGGAAGGTCAGAGGAAACCGTCGCTAGCAGCCGGTGCTGCCCTGGAGAGACGAGTTTGCACTCCCTCACGTTCATGCAAGAACGCTTTGAGGTTCTGCGGTTTTTGTAGGCACCTGTACTGTCAACCATCCGAGTTGGTGGTTACCTCGTCGCCATGATAGGGGCGACACAGATCTTTGTGCTGGAGTTAACAACTGAGGCTGGAGATCGGGAGATTAGCTCCGACAGCGGCCGGCAGGGTTCGCCAAAGAGTTTTCTATTGCAGAACCATCGCTCTACTGCGGCGAGGGAGATACACGACGGAAACTAGGCGCAGCAGTAGGCGTCGATGATGAGTTGCTAAGCACTACTCAGCAGCGGAAAGTCAGACGACCTCGAAGCGAGATAACTGAAGTGAGCAAAGACAGGAAAACCTTAGCGTGAGCGAGATTTGCGTAACCTCAAGCAGGTCGCCGAGTTCGTGCGCTATTGAGGATCAAATCCAGCCGTTTCCGCATTACGCAGATCCAAACGTCTTAGAGATCGACCCTTCTACGCACAAGAGCAGGAGAACAGATCGCAGTCTCAGTTCACGTTCTATCATCCTGTCCGATTACCGCTAGTACTGATCGGCCGGATCCGTCACAATGGATGTGTGCTCGAAGATCCAGAACGCTGTTATCAAGCCATACAGAGCAAGGACCCCAGGTTTGATGGCTGGTTCTTCGTTGGCGTGTTAACGACCAAGATCTACTGCCGCCCTAGCTGTCCTGCTCAGACACCGAAGCGCCAGAATGTGCGTTTCTTCGCTTCTTCTGCCTCGGCTCAGCAGGCGGGACTTCGAGCCTGTCGACGCTGTCGTCCAGATGCGACTCCGGGCTCACCAGAGTGGAACCTCCGAGCTGACATCGTTGCACGAGCGATGCGGTTGATCCGAGACGGCTTCGTTGATCGAGAGGGAGTGAATGGTCTTGCAAAACGACTCAGTTACAGCGAACGGCAGCTCAATCGTCTCATGACGGCTGAGCTTGGTGTTGGACCACTCGCGCTGGCCCAAGCACAACGAAGCCAGACCGCACGACTTCTGCTCGAGACGACCGATCTCTCGGTCACGGACATTGCGTTCGCCGCCGGATTTAGGAGTGTCCGTCAGTACAACGAGACCATTCGTCGTATCTTCGCCGACACACCCACTGGCCTGCGCCGACGCTCACAGCGCGCGACCGCTCTACGCCCTGAGACACCTCATAGTCAGGGTCTGCAGTCGCTACATCTCCGTCTTCCCGCCAGACGACCTTTCGAGCCCACACCTCTCGTGCGTTTTCTCTCGGAACGCAGGCTCGACACTCTTGAGACCATCGAAGGTTCAAACTACCGTCGCAGTATACGACTAGCCCACGGATACGGCATTCTCTCGCTCGAGCCAAGCAAGGATACTGCGGTAGGGCCGGCCTACCTCCACTTACAGCTTCAGCTTTCGGACCTACGCGACCTCAACATGGCAGTCGATCGCTGTCGTCAGCTGCTCGATCTCGATGCCGATCCTGTCGCCATTTACGACGCACTCCACAACCAAGACGCACTTGGTCCACTCGTCCGAAAGAACCCAGGGCTGCGCGTCCCAGGTGCGGTAGATGGTTTTGAACTTGCAGTACGGGCGATCATAGGACAGCAGGTCTCCGTCGAAGGGGCCCGTACTGTCGCTAGTCGTCTCGTCCATGCAGCTGGGGAAGAGCTTCCACAGACGGACGATACCATCACCCATCTGTTTCCAACACCTTCTGCGCTGCTCAAACTCGCCACGGCCCAACCAGAGAGCTTTGCCATGCCGACAAGGCGCCGCCAGACACTCGTCAGGCTTACGGAGTGTGTTCTCAACGATACTCTTGTCCTTGACACCGGCGTTGACCCCGTCGAGCTTCGCCAAACCCTCCAATCCATCCCGGGCATTGGACCATGGACTTCGGAGTACATTGCGATGAGAGTTCTGCGAGATCCCGACGCATTTATGGCTACCGATCTCGCTATCGCCCGAGCCATGGTCACCCTTGGTCTTGCAACGAGCACCAAAGAGATTTCGGCCGTTTCAAATCGCTGGAGACCATGGCGCAGCTACGCAATGGCGCACCTCTGGTCACTGCCGAGAGTAAGTAGATCAAAGATGACTGATACAGCAGGATAACGAAAGGAACACCAGCCTTGACTTCCACCAATCCAACAATGACGTGTGGATCCCCCTTTGGACAGATCATGATAGAAGCAAACGATCGTGCACTGGTGGCACTCTGGCTGCCGGGTGCCCGTCCGCTGGAGTCCAGAAGCACCCCTCGTCGATCAGTCATCTTGAGTCTCGTTGCGCAGCAGCTCGAGGAGTACTTCGCTAAGGAACGGAGAGAGTTCTCGCTACCGCTAGAGATGAGTGGTACGCAGTTCCAACGGAGAGTTTGGGATGAACTGAGCCTGATTCCCTACGGCACAACAATCAGCTACGGCACGCTAGCCCAACGAATCGGTCATCCAAGATCCTCTCGGGCCATCGGCCAGGCCAACGCTCGAAACCCGATTCCTATCATTGTTCCGTGCCACCGGGTCGTGGCAAGTAACGGACTCGGAGGATACGCCGGAGGACTTGCCATGAAGGAGACGCTTCTTCAGCTCGAGGCACGGTAGCACATCAATACCTTTATCCACTGCAATCCCTGGAGAACAATCAGTCGTGATCGCATGGCGGGAAAAGGTCGAGCCGTCACCGAGCATGAGGCTAAACCGAAGCGGCCTTTCAGAGCGAGGACAGAGTGCGGTCTCGACGTACAATGAGGTTCCCCAGTTTCCTAGGTTCACTACCATACCAACAGCCGTTGTAGTGCAAAAGGATATCACTGCGAAAACACCGAGGATTTTCTGCCTCCAAATTGTTCCCAAGATGACGCTTCCACTACCGCCATTACAGGTGACGGATCCAACAACTTTAGCTGGCAAGCACCAAGCCACAAAAACACGTCCAACTAATTATAGTTAGCAAACACAGGGGTGATTCCAGCAGTCGTTCCTACTTGCGACACCAAGAATGCGAGCCTTGAGCATTTGATTCTCAATATTAATTAAATACTCCAGCCGCCGAGGATGATCCCATAAAACCTAGCACCGTACAACTGACGTCACTTGTCACGTTCGCCATCACGCAGCTGGACATGTACTCGAGTCACAAGATATTGACCATATAAGCGAGATCAATACTAGTATTTCCCTCAGTCAAGAGCATCAGAACTACGCCGATCGCCCTACTGTCACCGAGTTCAGAGAATTCAGAGAACAATAAAGGCGATCAAACGAGCTAACCTACTGCACGTGACCGAAAGATCTTTCCGCAAGGCTTAGCGAGCATGAGAAGATCTCTTCAGAACAGGCTTCAAAATACAGAAGTTACCCGCGCCGGCCACGATCGGCACCAGGCCGATAACCGAGACGACATACCAGGCCCCACCACCGTAGCTACCGATGATAACGAGCGCCACTCCTAGTACTATTCGTAAGCCTCTTCCGAGGGTACTATTGATAAAATTTAGAAACTTCATTGTGTTCTCCTTGCTATGCAGGTATATACCCCATAGGGTATAAAATATTCCCACACAAGGAGGAAAAGCTGCACATTTCTCTTCCCTCCAAATCGCCTTCCGGAAAGTTAGAGCAATCTCAACTCATCAGCTCGAAGCACCGTACTAGCGCAAGCCGAGCCTTGGTTTAAAGGGATCCGAATCGCTCTCAGTGCACCAGAAAATCGAGCAAGCCAGGTCATTCGGCTAGCTAACTCGCCGAATTCACCAGGAGTTTAAAACAACATCATCGAAATCTTTAACATCTACGACACGCCCGCAAGAACAATCATTCTTGAATCTGGATTCAAAAAGGATACTCTGACGCACTAGGTGGATAGATTCTTCACAAGAACCGGGTCAAGGATCGAAACTACTTGACTGTACGACGTCGCTACCCCACCCGCTCACGTGCTCTCGCTTAATTATGGAGGTGAGGGTTGGATTGATTTCGGGACCGAGCTGAGACCGTACCGACACGTTTCACAGCGTTACCCAGATATCGACGACTACTCACCTCGAAGAGTGACGAGAGTAAGCCGCATTGCTAAGTTCCCGTATTGCAGCGATACCGTTGGTTGTCAATTAAGTAGCTAACG
>JAJYZP010000096.1 GCA_021799875.1 Actinomycetes bacterium
AACTCGCATCTACGAAACCGACCGCCTTCGACTTCGTCACTGGCGTAAGAGCGACCGAGAGCCCTTTGCTCACATGAACGCAGACGCAACGGTAATGCGTTACTTCCCATCAACCCTCGAGCCGACTGAGAGCGACGCCCTCGTCGTACGAATCGAAGAGCACTTTACTCGCTTCGGATTCGGCCTCTGGGCCCTTGAACGTAAGAGCGACCGTCGCTTCATTGGATTTACCGGCCTCTCTACGGTAACCTTCGATGCATCGTTTACTCCCGCAGTCGAAGTTGGGTGGAGGCTTGACCGGTCAGCGTGGGGGCAGGGCTTCGCCACGGAAGCGGGCGCTCAAGCACTCACTGTTGGCTTTGAGGAGTTTGCTCTCGCCGAGATCGTCTCCTTCACCGCTGCGATTAACCTTCCGTCACAAGCTGTCATGGTACGACTGGGCATGACACACAATCCCAAAGACGATTTCCACCACCCCAGGCTACCGATCGATAGCCCTCTCTCACAACACGTCCTCTTTCGGAGTTCGACCGGCGCGTCGTTGCCCAGGAACGCCTGATACATCCCACAACGAGATCGGCTCAGCACAGCTCGACGAGATCGATCGAAGGAGCGAGCGCTCCCTAGGCTCTGCCTTACTGGGACCAGAGGATGCGTAATCTCGCAGCGATGCAACCGCATTGGAAGCCGGCCTGATCGATGCCTTGGTCACTCGTCTGCGGTCGCCCAAGCGCCTACAGCGTGGCCGCCTTGTCATAGAGCCGTTGTAGCTCTTGAGTTAAGGCCTCGGTTAGTCTCGTCACAGAGGCACGAGAGACCGTCTTTGAGCTCCGACGCTCCGCGCTCACATAGTCCTGGGGAAGCAACGACGGACCGACGACGGCCCGTACACGAGCCGACCGAGGAAGCTTCGCACCCTTCCCAAGTGCTTGAGCACTCCCGTAGAAAGCCACGGGAACGATCGGAACGGAGGCTCGAAGCGCAAGGTACGCAGCTCCATCGTGGAGATCACGAACGATGTCACCGTCACGTCGCTCACCTTCGGGAAAGAGGACCAGCCCCTCTCCGATCTCTAACACCGAGAGCGCCGACTTCAATGCTTCACGATCTGCAGCATCACGATCTACCGGAAATCCGCCAAGAATCTCAAGGAAACGGCCAAAGGGCCTGCTCTTCCAGAGCTCCGCCTTCGCCATGTAGTGCAGGTAGGTCTTGGTCACCGAGCCAACCAAGATGGTGTCGATATACGATCGATGCGTCGGCGCCAAGATATACGGTCGCTCTGGTAGCGGCGCCTCATAGGTCACAACGGTATGCCAAAGGGTTCGATTGATAGCATCGACTGCCCGACGCACACCTTCGTAGACCAAGGCGTCACGACGTGTGGGAACTCGAACAACGACCCCTTTCGTTGTACTCTTCTGACGCTGGATACCGTTTTGGGGTTGAGACTTTGGATCGGTCACGCTATCGATACTCCCGCTCTTTCGTAGAGGTCAGTTCAACGACTCGAAACGTCACGATCTCCTCGAGATAGTGAACGACCTCGGGAACCGACATATTCGTCGTGTCCACCACGACGGCATCACGCGCAGGGACAGAGGGTGCTTGCGCCCGAGTAGCGTCTCGACGATCGCGTTCTAAGACCGAAGCGCCCTCCTCAGAGCGCCGTGCTTGGCGAATCTCGTCGGAGGCAGTGAGGAAGAACTTGACATACGCATTGGGAAAGACCACGCTTCCGATGTCACGACCTTCAACCACGCACGACCCATGCTCTCGAACCCAAAGACGTTCCAGGGAGAGAATCATGGCTCGAACCAATGGATTCGCAGAGACGAGAGGAAGAAGCTCGGTTACTTCCGGAGACCGCAGAGCGTCAGAGACGTCCACCTCATTGACGAACACTCGCTCCCCTACAAGTTTGAGAGCCACGGAACGAAGCAGTTCAGCGAGGTCATGGGAGCTCTGTGAGAGATCGAGGTGTTCACGATGAGCCGAGTCGACCAAGACCTTCGTAATGGCCCGAAAGTACACTCCGGTGGTCAAAACGGGCACGCCACAACGTTCGCCGAGCAGAGTCGATACCGTTGACTTTCCCGAACCTGCCTGTCCATCGATCGCGATCACTGGATCGAAGTCTCGACCCCATGGAGCACGCGCCACACTCAACACCGACACACTCGCCTCCTCTGGTCACTTCCTTAGCGCAGATAACCTATGATTTCAGTCAGGACACAGGGTAGTCATGACATCTACCCAACTAGACAAAGGAAACTACTGTCGTGGGAAAAACGAGATTTCAAAACGACCGTGGACTTGTTGCGCGTATGGGCCTCACGATTTTTCTACTTGGAGCGCTCTACGTCGCTTTCGTTGCGATTCTGATAGCGATCGGCCTAGGGACGACGCTCGTACTCGGTATCGCCGTCATCATCTTGTTCGTGCAGTACTTCTTTTCTGACAAGATAGCGCTCTTCGGAATGCATGGTCACATCGTAACGGAGGCAGAGGCTCCCGATCTCCATCAGGTCGTCTCAAGACTCTGTGCGCTAGCCAACATGCCGAAACCGAAGGTTGCTATCGCGAACACCGATATTCCCAACGCTTTTGCAACCGGACGAAATCCAAAGAACTCGGTCGTCTGCGTCACGACCGGACTGCTACGTCGCCTGACGAATCAAGAGGTCGAAGCGGTACTTTCGCACGAGCTCTCCCACGTCGCCCATCGCGACGTCGCCGTCATGACCGTTGCATCGTTTCTCGGAATCGTTGCGGGTCTCCTGACACGACTCCTGTACTTCTCCGCAATCTTTGGCGGGGGATTTGGAGGCGGCTACGGCGGTGGCGGAGGTCGCGGAGGCGGAAACAGCAACAATTCCAACAGTTCCTTCTTCGCCGTTGAGCTCGCTGTCATGGTCGTCTCGATCGTGGTCTACGCGATTTCGTTCCTTTTGATTCGAGCGCTCTCTCGATACCGAGAGCTCAGCGCAGATCGATCGGGAGCAATCTTGATCGGCCGACCGGCCCTCCTGAAGTCAGCTCTGATCAAGATCACGGGTGAAATGGGAAGAATTCCAACCAAAGACATCAGGAGTGCCGCTGCGTTCAATGCGTTTTACTTCACACCAGCGATGACACAGGGCAACTCGTTCAGCCTTTCGTCGCTGTTCGCCACGCACCCAAGCCTCGAAAAGAGGATCGAGCAGCTCGACGCTTTGGATCGAGAGCTCGGCACCGCTGAGTAGCGCGTGATCGTGAACCAACTCGTACTGCACCGATTCGCAAAGACGCGTCACCCTCACGAGCACGGTGAAGAACATTCAAAGGGCTTCGACAAATCTGTCGGGGTTCTCGATCTACTTGAGTCGCAGAGGAGAAGCCATGGGTCTCTTTAATATCTTGTCGGGAAAGACCAAGGTTGCCGCGGCGAATCTCGATCAGCTCTTTGCGATGTCAGGAGCAATGATCACCATGGAGGTGAACGCCAACCTCATCCCCAAAGGGCGAGGCGCCGTGTGCTTTAAGCCTTCGAGTGGTGCGGCGTTCGAGAACGCAACCCAAGAGTTCACCACCGTCTTGCAGTCGATGCAGCACGACGATGGTTCGAGCTACACGACGCAGGTCGATGATTTCGGATATGAGTGGATCATCGTCAACGAGGCCGATACCGAAGCGCTGGTCACCGAGATTCACGTCGTAAACCGAACTTTAGAAGATCATGGATTTGGCCCTGCGCTTCTCTGCTCAGCTTTTCGCTTCGACGAGAAGACCTCCTCCGCACCGGTGTACTGGATCTACCTCTACAAAAAGGGAACCTTCTACCCGTTCGTTCCGACGGGACAGGAGCGACGGGACAACGAAAAAGAGCTGACCTTGAAAGCAATCGCTGCGAGTGATCTGCCTATCGAGCCTGATCTCTCAAGCTGGATGGCGCCCTGGGGCCTCCCTTTATAACGCTCCTCCGTACCAACTCCGCACCGAACTCGTGACGTTCCTTTGCTAGCCAAGAACGCAGACAAGTCGGAGCTGACGTTACATGGAGCTCTACCTTCAAGCTTGTTGTATATGTCTATCTTCAACCTTGTTGTTTAGGTCGACCTTCGACCTTACTGAGTAGGTCGACCTTCGACCTTGCAGCACGTATGATCTTACATCGGTGTCTCAGCCCCAAGTTCTGGTGCATCAGCGGGTTGCAATCGGTCAACCGATCACAAAAGGTGGAATCGATTCACCATGGCGCAAAGAAGCTCAGGCATCACATCGATCCTCTCGCCTCATAGAAGCTCTATCTCTACCTCGGTTAGAGCAGACAAGTCATCTAAAAATCCAGGATACGACGTCGCCACCGACCCGAAACCACTGATCGTCGTAACCGCACCACCGGGAACCATCGCCGCAAGAATAGCCCCAGACATAGCGATCCGATGATCACCTCTTGCATCGACCGTGGTAGCCCGAGGAACAAAGCCGGCCGATCCATGAACCGTAATGGTATCGCCGTGCATCTCAACGTCTCCACCAAATGCTTGTGCAAGCGCTACGGTGGACTCAATACGGTTTGACTCTTTGACCGCTAGCTCCCCAAGGTTCGAAAAGACCGATCGACCTTCAGCAAAGAGTGCCGCGACAACCAGAATCGGTATCTCATCGATCATCGTCGAGACTCGCGAACCTCGGACTGAGAGAGCCCTCAGCTTTGAGGAGCGTGCAGAGATCGAAGCAGTCGGCAGGCTCCCCGCAACGCCAGCACGAGAAGCAACTACGGAACTTTCGTCGTCGCCGGTCTCCGAGAGAGTCGTCACTTCGATCTCCCCACCCATCTCTGCGAGCGCTTCAATGAAGCCCACTCGAGCCGAACCGCTGTAGCACGACTCTACGGTCACCTCAGAACCATCGGCGAGGATCGCAGCAACCAACCAGAATGCGGCTTGTGAAGGATCGACCGGTACCGTCACGGCGAAAGGTCGGATCAGCGACGGACGACTAACGCCGACACTGTGTGTTCCGTCTTTTGCGAGCACTTCTTCAAAGCTCACGCCGCACATACCTAAAAACTCCTCGGTATGACGGCGAGTCAAGACCTCTTCAACGACCCACGTCTCGCCCTCTGCCTGCACTCCTCCGAGCAGGATTGCCGACTTGATCTGTGCCGATGCGACCGGGGTATGGTAGCGAATACCTTGCAGCTCACGACCGCGAATGGAGAGCGGAGCCAACTCCCCGCCGCTACGACCATCGATCGCCGCCCCCATCGCTCTCAGCGGGGTGGTAATTCGTCCCATCGGCCTACGGTTGACCGATGCATCGCCACTCAGGACGGTGTGACCATCGACTCCGGCAACCAGTCCACTCAAAAGTCGAATCAGCGTACCGGAGTTACCGACGTCGATCACGCTGGACGGCTCTCTGAGATCGCCAACGCCGCGAGACTCTACTGCATACGATCCAGGCCTCCCAAGCGCCTCGATGCGCACACCGAGTGCCCCGAGTGCGCGTCGTGTCGCCACGACGTCACTACCTTCGGAGAGATTTGTGATAACCGACCGACCCGATGCCATGGCGCTAAAGAGCAACGCACGATGTGAGAGCGACTTATCACCCGGCGGTAGTGCTGAGCCACGAAACGGTCTTGCGCTCGAGCGAAGTCGAAGCGTGTCGTAGGGCTGAGGTTGAGCCGTTGACGGCGTGGAGGCCGCCATCTACTGAGGCAGATCGTCGCGTAGTAAGCGAGCCCCATGGAGATAGATGTGGTGGAGCTCACTTCGAGCACGATCGGACTCAAGGTGCATCAAAACACGGATACAGAGCGCCGTTGCTCCGGTAACGTCGATCTCTTGCGCACAGATCAGCGGCACGTCACCGAGTCCAAATGCCCTCGCAGCCGCCGCAGGAAAGGCTCCATGAATATCCGGCGTAGCGGTAAAGAGCACGGAGATGAGCTGCTCCTTCTGGAGCTCATTTCGCTCAAAGAGCGCCTTCAGTAGCTCTTCCGTTCGCTCCATAATCTCATCGGCGGTGTCGACGTCTACGGTCGTTGCGCCTCGAAGTCCTCGTACTACCATGGCGCAAGACTACCGCCTAGCTCCCGGTGTCCCTCTCAATGCAATCACCTCAGACGTAGAGAGTTCACGAAACGAACCTTGAGCAAGCGTACGATCGGTGATCGGTCCTATCCTGGTCCGAACGAGTCGGAGGACGCGATGCCCTACCGCTTCACACATGCGACGTATCTGACGGTTTCGACCCTCGTGAATCGTGATCTTCACCAAGTCAGGCGCGAGCAGCGAGACCTTGGCGGGCTGTGTTCGACCATCACTG
>JAJYZP010000097.1 GCA_021799875.1 Actinomycetes bacterium
GAGGGTAAGGCGACACGCGAATCGAGCAAGGTCGTCTCCTAGGTCACCACCGTCGTGATCTCTCAGCCGGCGAAGCTTGACTCCGCCGTAACGGTAACGGTGACCGGTCTGCAGGGCACCATAACCCGTGCAAGTGGACTCTTGTTCTCAGTCTGCAACCTCACGCTAGCAACATGAGCGCCGCCAAGGGTTGAACGAGGCAGGTATTGTTCATTGGTGAAGTGCCGCTTGGAATGACTGTCCAGCGTGCCAGGGGCAGCGGTGGTCGACGAAGTCGCTTGTAGCGATCTCTCACAATGCCGTCGGGAGTAGGCCCCAGAGGTTCCTGGTGGAGTCTGATCGTAGACTCTCGACGCGGCCGGTACGCACCAGGCAAACGAGTAGACTACCGTCAGGCGCTTGAATGTCAGCGCGTCTTGGAGTTTGTGGGTGTAGGCCGTCTTGGGTCAACGTCCGAGTTCCGTCCTCAAAGTGGGCTAGCTGGCCATGTGGTCGACAGTTCGGCCGACTGTAGGGATATATCGTGACCCGTACTCCAATTTGCGAAGCAGGTCGATTCCTGCGCGTTCGAAAGAATCTTCTACTCCTTGCTGCATCGCCGGTCGTTGTGATGACTCTGGTATCTTCTGATGCCTTTGCTTCCACGGGGTCGGTTGCGGTACCGTTGGGGTCGACGACTTCGTTTGCCTTGCTCGCTGGATCAGGTATCACCAATAGTGGCTCGAGTACCGCGCTCGGTGACGTTGGAACTTACCCCACCCCGAGTGAGACCGGTTTCTCGACGTTGAGCATCACTGGCGTGAATGAGTATGGTGACGGTGCTACTCAGGTTGCCAAGAGCGATCTCGTTACCGCCTACAACGCAGCTGCAAACGAGAGTCCCACTGGGAGTGCTAGTGGCAATTTGGGAGGGCAGACGCTGGCCCCGGGTGTCTACAGCTCAAGCTCGACGATCGGCATTACCGGAGCCTTGACCCTCAATGGCGGCGGTAATGACGGTGCGGTCTTCGTCTTCCAGGCCGGCTCCTCTCTCACTACTGCGTCGTCAAGTGCGATCGTACTGACGAACGGTGCACAGGCTTGCAATGTGTTCTGGCAGGTCACCAGTAGTGTCACACTCGGAACTAACTCCTCATTTGTCGGTACAGTGCTGGCATTGACGAGTATTACGGCCGATACCGGTGCATCGGTGGAGGGTCGTCTCTTGGCTCGAAATGGGGATGTAACGCTGCAAGCCGCCAACGTCACCGCACCTAGTTGTGCGGCTGCTACCCCAACGACGGTCACGACCCCAACAACAACCGTCTCGCCGACGACGGTCACGACCCCGACAACGGCTGCTACCCCGACGACGGTCACGACCCCAACAACAACCGTCTCTCCGACGTCCCCAACCACGGTGGGCAGTCTTGCTACACAGGTCGGATCTCCACCGGTGGTTTCGTCGGTCGCTGGTTCTGCGGCCTCAAGTACGAACCGAGTGGTTGTTCCGTCGGTGAAGACCGGTGAGATGTGGTCTGGCTGGATGTGGTGGGCTGGGGCGATATCCATCGGAGTTGCCGGCGTGTTCTTGACCTTCTCTCGCCGTCAGGGGATGTCGACGACTCGTCGCTGAGCTGTCCCGAGGTGACTATGGCGGTGGTATCTGGTTCTCTGGGACAAGCCAACGAGTGCTCGACTCCAGAGAACTCTCATTGCGACTCCGCTTTGGGATCTCGATCCGTTACGTCGGTAGAGGCGTGAGGTGGTATCCGTGGAATCAGGTGTGCCTCTTGGATTTGGGGTTGCCACTTTGATCTAGGGCCGCTTCGCTCGGACGAAGTGGTGAAGTTCGACTATCTGGCAACCGTGGGTAATCTGGAGCCACGCCTACGCTGAGGAACTCAGCCTAGCGATGTCGTGCGCAGAGATGCTGAGGCGGTCTCGATGGCTCTTCGAAGAAGAGTTCGACGGGTAGCGCCTTCATCGGCTCCCCACAGCTTGAAACCGTTGCTCGGATACCTCGGCGACGGCTGGCTGGCCGAGTGAACTCCTCGGTGCCCCGGTTGTCGCGGTCACTGTGAAGTCGAAGCTGACGAGCGATATAGAACCTTATTGTGTGCTCGACTCTTCTCCTCGGGACTTCAGTCAATCTGCATCGATGCTACGGTTCCGAGCTGCCTTAGGAGTGCCAGGTGTACTGTGACCTCCAGTTGAGATAGCCGTAGTACGTGTCTCGATACGGGTTCGGCGGACCGACATGTCGCTGTAGGAGTGTGGCGTTCGAGGAGTTCGATGCATGGAACCAGAGCGAGTCAGCTTGGAGATACACGATACCGAAATTGATGGCAGTAGCGCTATGTGCACCGCCTCCGACGAGCTTGATCGGTTCGCTACTGCCTCGTGGAAGAGACCATAGGGCCTGGCTCTGATACCACGCTTGGACGGTCTTTGCTCCAAATGGCGTTGATACGTGCCCGAGTGCTGATGGAGCGATCTGATTTGGTTTGGCTCCTGGAGCGGCTGTGAGGAGAAGGTCGCCGTTTTGAGTGAAAGTTGGATCAAGGCCGATGAGGTGAGGGGGTAGGGCGACCGGTGAGCATGTAGTTTTCGCGAGCTGACAGAGCTCGACGTGTCTTGCTGCGTCCCACTCGGTGCGACTCCCACCCACCACTACTGCGACTCGGTTGCCAGAGGGTGACCACGCTATCCAGTTGCTGTACGTCAGCGTTACACCGAGCGCCCAGGACTTGTGTGACTTGAGATTGAGGCCACTGAGCTCGAGACCGTCGGCCGCGATCGATGAGGAGAAGTATGGGTCGGTCCAATAGAGTAGTTCGTTGTGCTTCGGCGACCACGACGCCGGTATGTACCCGCTCGAGGTGTTGTGCAGGAGCGTTCTGATGCTCTTACCGAGATCGGAGACCAGTAAGAGCCGACTTTGGGAGTTCGATCGTTGGTAGGCCACCGTTCCAACGGCGAGAGAGCGGCCCGACGGTGACCACTGAAATCCGGTGACGAACGGTACTTGGAGCACTGTGTGCTTCTTGAGCGACGAGATATCCACCGTGTCGAGACTGGTGCGAGATCCCTTCGATGTCGTTTCGGAGAATGCAAGGGTTTGCGGTAGCTGTGGGTCCCACTCGAACGTGTTCGCACTCTCTCCAGGTGTGCTGAGACGACGAAGGGTTCGAGCCGTGGTGCTTGCAGCCCAGAGGGTTGTTCTTGCGCCGAGCGGGCTATTTTGAGTTGGCCTCGGCGTGACGAGAAAAGCGAGCCATCGGCCGTTGGGAGACCAAGCGGGGTCCATTGCGGTGCCTGGGATCGGCAGCGTATGGATAGCGCCGGTTCGTTCGATAATGGTAACTCGACCATTGACAACTGAAGCGACCTCTCCGAAGCCTCTCCGGGTCGTGCGAGCCGTTCGTGGGCTTCGGTCGACCGTCAACCCTCTCGTCAAAGCGGCACCTGCCGACCGAGTAGGAGTAAGGGCGAACGATCTCGACGCTACAAGTGCATTCGGGGTCGAAGGGGAGCTGAAGAGGAGGGTAGTCACTGCTGCCATGCTTATGAGAGTGATTATCTGTCGCCTCACGTACCCAGGCTAGTGTTCGATGCGCACTGCGTTACGGTCCTGGCGGCGGTTGCAAGAGACTATCCCTTTGAGGACGGCTGTAGTCCGAAGATCGTTCTTGCATCTGCAACGGTGTGAGGTCCTAGCGCTCAAGCTCTCGATCAATGGTTGATTCGGACTACAGTTGATCGAGCTCGGCAGGCCATGCTCTCTTGCACTCACACCGAAGGTCTCCTCTGTGATGTGTGCAAGAATTTGTCTACGAGCGACAGTGCTGTGTACACTCAGCACACGATGAGTCCCGTTTTTTGTGAACTGTAGGCGAGAGGGTAGTGATGGTCAATCCAAGCGCATCATTTTCAGTAACCTTGAGGATAGAGTTCGTGGACTCTAAGCTTGTCGGTGCGATCACGTCGCTGTTGACAGAGGCAGGGGCGGTCTTGACCGCATTGGACATGGTCGAGCCTCGCAATGACCGACTGGTGATGGACGTGACCTGTCACGCTATCGATGAAGATCACGCAGCTACGGTGCGAGATCTCGTTGATGCTCTCCCCGGTGTGACCGTACGAGCCATGAGCGATCGAACGCTTCTCCTTCATCTCGGTGGTGTGCTTGCTACGACTACGAAGGTTCCACTGAAGACACGCGACGATCTCTCGATGGCCTATACCCCTGGAGTCGCGCGCGTCTCGAGAGCGATAGCGAAAGACCCGAGTGCCGCACGTAACCTTACCATTAAGCGCAACTCCGTGGCGGTGGTTACTGACGGTTCGGCAGTGCTTGGGCTTGGCAATCTTGGGCCCGAGGCAGCTCTCCCGGTGATGGAGGGAAAGGCCGTGCTGTTCAAGCGCTTTGCCGACGTCGACGCTTGGCCCATCTGCTTGGCTTCGCAAGATGTCGACGAGATCGTGCGAACGGTTGAGCTCATCGCTCCTGTATTTGGGGGCATTAATCTCGAGGATATCTCAGCGCCTCGCTGTTTTGAGGTCGAGAGACGGCTACGTGAGCGACTTGCAATACCGGTCTTCCACGACGATCAGCACGGTACGGCAATCGTCGTGCTAGCCGCATTGTTGAACGCGCTCCGGGTGGTGGGGAAGGAGATCGCCAACGTTCGGGTCGTCGTTCTCGGGATTGGTGCTGCGGGCGTCGCCATCGCTCAACTCCTCATTCATGAGGGCGTTGGAGACCTCGTAGCGGTCGATCGAGACGGGATCTTGGAAGCTGAGATGGATGGACTCGACGCCAACCGACGTTGGGTTGCAGAGAACTCAAATCGGCAGGGCTTGAAGGGTTCGCTTCGTGTGGCTCTAGAGGGAGCTGATGTGGTCGTTGGGGTCTCGGGACCTGGGCTTCTTACCGTGGCGGACCTACGGTCGATGGCGACTGACCCCATTGTTTTTGCCCTAGCCAATCCGGATCCTGAGATCGAACCGAGTCTCGCTCGGGAGGTCGCTGCAGTGGTAGCTACTGGGCGGAGCGATGAACCTAATCAGATTAATAACGTACTAGTTTTCCCGGGCTTTTTCCGAGGACTTCTCGATGCAGGGGCGCGTACGATCACAACGCAGATGGAGCTCGCCGCTGCACGAGCCCTGGCGGCGATCGTTTCCGAAGACGAGCTTTCAACTGCCTACATTGTGCCAACCGTCTTCAACCCGCTTGTGGCGCCGACCATTGCGCAAGCGGTTCAGGCCGCTGCGAAAGGATAGCAGTTCGGAATCTCCGCTAGCGAGCTTCCCGACAGCGAGCTGCACGACCTTGACTTCGCCGTCGCTCCGCACGGTTGTTCAAAGAGAGCATCGTCCCTCTAGGTTTGTGGGCTTGAAGCTGACCTACGAGGGGCCGGTGCTAGGGGATCAGATCCAAGGGTTATGGCCAGCAGATGGCTCAAACTCGGTGAGTGGCACCGTCAGCAGGCTTATGGGTTGCGAAACGGATGACCTTCTGCTGATGATTCCGTCCTCCTGGGGCCATGAGGTGAACAGACAACGTCGTAGACCGACGGGCCGTTGCGTTTGACCCTCTTCTCTTCATTTTCGGTCTCGGCCGTCAACACCGTGATCGCGTTTTGGTACTTCGGACGGTCCTGAGCACTCCACCTGAGTACGAAGCCGACTTGTTTGGGGAAGGAAGGTACGGAGGAGTGGGAGATGGATACCCGTACCGCTCCGGTGGTTTTGGGTTTAGCTCTTCGGTGCTGAACCTTGTCGCCCTAATGGAGAGCGCTGATACGTGCCCGAGTGCCGGTGCAACCCGACGGAGCTGTCTCGTCGTGATGTTCGGTCCGGTCCGGTCTGAGCAGTGGCGTTGGTGAGACGTTTTGATCGGCTTGTGCTCTGTCACTACCAGGTCGATGATGCGCCTTCGATGATGCGCCGAGTCTGCTCGTGATGTGGGCTCTCGAAGATCTCTGCGGTCGGACCATCCTCTACGACGGACCCCTCGTGAAGCACGACGATGCGATCGCAGGTCGCTTGGAGTGCAAAGGGATCGTGCGAGACAAAAACCAGCGTGAGAGATCGTTCGCCGGTGATACGTCGTAGGGTGGCGAGAACCGTCAGTTTGGATGAGATGTCGAGGGCGCTCGTTGGCTCGTCGGCCACAAGGGTCCGAGGCTCAAGCACGAGCGCTCGGGCGAACGCCACTCGTTGGCGCTCACCACCGGAGAGGCCGTGTGGACGACGGTCCAGCAGGGACGCAGCGAGGCCCACATCGTGGAGAGCTGCGCTAATTAGGGGATCTGCAGCTG
>JAJYZP010000098.1 GCA_021799875.1 Actinomycetes bacterium
GATCTCGAGGCATACTCACCTGGAACCGGTAAGTGGCTCGAGGTCTCCTCGGTTTCGTGGTGTTCTGATTATCAGGCTCGACGAGCGAGTATTCGCTATCGTCGTGAAGATGGAGAGGGTACTTCCATCGTGCACACCTTGAATGGTTCGGCGCTCGCATGGGCGCGCGTCTGGGCAGTCATCGTTGAGATTGGTCGTCAAAGCGACGGAACCGTAATGATCCCCGAGGTTCTCCGTCCCTATCTCGGCGGGAGAGAGCGTATTAACCCTCGAGATCGTAGTTTTTGAGTTGAGATTTCATCTCACGCTCGTGGAGCTACTATCTTTGGCAGTGTGAGTACTGCGCAGATTCTGTTCTCGATCGCTCTCGGTGCTGTTGCTCTCGTCGTTGTTGCGTTCGCGATCTTTGTGGTTTCGACGACGATGTGGGGTAACAGATGGGTTCGGCGATCGCGGTGAGTCCATCCTCGACGATCTACAAAGGGAAGTCGGGTCAATGGGCCTTTGTCCTGCATCGGATCACAGGGTTCCTCGTGTTTGTCTTCATCTTGCTCCATGTTGTTGACGTAGCGACGGTAAATTCCCCGCATATCTATAACCAGATTCATCAACTCTACGGCAACGTGTTCTTGCGACTCTTCGAAGTCGGCCTTCTCTTTGCCTTGCTCTATCACGCATTGAACGGTCTTCGGGTCATCATGATCGACTTCTTCCCGTCTGCCATCAAGAATGAAAAGGCGGTCTTTTTCTCCATGTTGGGTTTGGCGGTCTTACTGACGATCGTCGGAGGCGTGATCATCCTTCGACCATTCTTCACGGGGAGTGTGCACTAATGGCTCTCTCGCTTCCTTCTCGGAGTAGCAGTGCGAATCGATCTAGTGGAGTGAAGCCGAGGCAGAACTTCGAGACGTGGTCATGGTTCTTTATGAGGATCTCTGGCTTGATCCTCTTCTTCTTGGCCCTGATACATTTTTTTATTACTCACATTGAGCACGATGTAACGACAACGACGGTCTCCTTCGTGGCCTCTCGCTGGTCGAACCCGTTCTGGCGCGTCTTTGATTGGTTGCTTCTAGCGCTTGGACTGCTTCACGGAAGTAATGGTCTCCGATTCATCATGGATGACTACATACGGCGTCCTTCTAGTCGAGCGATCGTGAAGTCTCTTGTCTATGGGATCTCTGGAATTATGTTCCTCGTCGGTACGATGACGATTGTGACGTTTCGCTAGATCTACCTAGTCGGCGTACGAGACCTAGGAGCTAGATCGGTTGTCGGAGTCGTTGTCTGTCGCTCGACACGATCGGCAGGTGCCAATGACGGCGAAGTGGTTTCGGCGCAGGGCAAATCCGTAGTCGCGGTCTATCGCTGATGCAAAAGCATCGATCGTCTCGTCCGGTACCTGGAGGACGAGTCCGCAGTGTTCGCAGACGAGGTGCTGGTGCGAGTTGCTCGCAAGATGGTAAACGGCGCGGCCGTGTCCGAGGTGAACGTGGTCCACTACTCGAGTTGATTCAAGCGTATCGAGCGTCCGATAGATCGTCGAGATGTGGATCTCTGGATAGGTCTTCGTGACGATCTCGAGAAGGTCCTCGGCGGTTAGGTGTCCTGGGCTCTCTATTAGGGCGTCGAGCACCGCTCTTCTTGCGATGGTGACCTTAAGTCCCGCAGCCTTGAGCTCATTGTAGGTGGCACTCGAAAGTTGGGTCACATAAGGTAGTCTACCGAGGTATCTCGAGGCGGTATCCGAGCCCCCGTACAGTGGTGATGATCGTGGGATCAGATGGCGTCTGCTCGATCTTCCCGCGCAAGCGTTTGATATGGACGTCGAGGGTTTTGGTCTCGCCTGCATAGTACGGACCCCAGACACGGTCGATGATCTGCTCTCGAGTGAGAACTCGGCCAGGATTGGAGAGAAAGAACTCAAGCAGTTCGAACTCTTTGAGCGGGAGCTTGACGAGATCTCCCCGCACGAAAACCTCGTGTCTCGCTGGATCCATACTGATGACACCGACTTCGTAGCGTTGGTCTCCTTCGAGCTCTTCGGTCCCGCTCGACGGCGTTCGTCTCATCACCGCCCGAATTCGCGCGACGAGCTCCGTCATACGGTAGGGCTTGGAGATGTAGTCATCGGCTCCCAGTTCGAGACCGACGACGGTATCGATCTCGGTCGATTTTGCTGTCACCATGATGATTGGAACACGCGAGTGCGCTCGAATCTCCCTGCAGACGTCGAGTCCGGATTTTCGCGGAAGCATGATATCGAGGAGGATGATATCTGGATGATGCTTTTCAAACATCTGAAGTGCCTCCTCTCCGTCTCTGGCCGCTTCCACGAGGAATCCTTCCCGTTTAAGCCCTACTGAGAGTGCTTCGATGAAGGACTCCTCGTCCTCGGCGATCAAGACGATCGGTTGGGACTTAGTCATGACGCTCCTTGATTCATGCTCGGTAACCAAACCGTAAAGGTCGAACCAACGCCTTCGGTTGAATCGACGGTAATGCGACCACGGTGATTGGAGATAACGTGTCGAACTATCGAGAGGCCGAGCCCAGTTCCTCCGGTAGAGCGCGACCGATTCTGGTCTACTCGATAGAAGCGTTCGAAGATACGTTCCTGATCTCGAGAGGGAATGCCGATTCCCTGGTCTGTCACGGTGATGACCGTCCACTCGGGTTCAGTGCGGGTTGCAAGGGTGACTTTACTACCTTGTTCTGAGTACTTGATAGCGTTATCGACGAGGTTGTAGATGGCCGAGATGAGTTGGTGTCGATGGCCAAGAACGTGACTGGATTCTTGGGGCATGGTGATCGAGAGCTCGACTCCTTTGACCTCAGCGGCGGCGAGCACCCGGCTCTTCACTTCGTCTAGGACCGAGTTGATCTGAACGGTTTCAACAGTGGTATCTTCTTCGGACTCGATTCGAGAGAGATCGAGGAGATCATCAACGATGTGATTGAGCCTGCTTGCCTCTTTTTCGATTCGGGAAGCAAGGCGTCGGAGCACCGAGGACTCCTCTTCCATGGTCATGGTCTCTGCCAGGAGCTGCATTGCAGCGATCGGTGTTTTGAGTTCGTGTGAAACATTGGTGACGAAGTCGCGGCGCACATCGTCGAGGTGCTTTTTACTCGAGACATCTTCGAGTAGGGCGACGAACTCTTCTCCACTTCGGATCTCGAGGGAGAGCGAGCGGAGAGCGTAACTTCGCTTTGGCGGGCCATAGAGCTCGAACGTACGCTCGGAGAACTCTCCTTTTCGAGCGAGTTCGATGACTTCCGCGAGAGCTCGAGCGGCAAGAGCGTCCTGATAGTTGCCGTTGAAGAGTGACTCTGCGTAACGATTGGTGAAGACGATATCACCACTTGCGTCACACACGACTATTCCGATATTGAGTGCATCGAGCGTCGCAGCCAGCTCTTGTAGTAAAGGTGGTTCGGCCTCGGAGCTCTCGCTCGATTGCTGAGAAGCTCTCATGGCCTTTGATTGTGAGCGTCCCCAGTTGCGCAAGATCCCGCGTGCACTCCACTCTCTCATCCAGGGAGCTTCACCCTGGGAAACCGATGGATCCTCTGGCGCAGTCATTGGTAACCCTTAGTGAGACTAGCCGGTGTCGATGCGATGAGCTGTAGGGCGAGTAGAAATTAAAAAAATGGTATGAAATAATGTGAAATATAATGTTATGTGCGATAGCCTGTACGCTGTCGGACTCAAGGAGGAGAAGATGAGCATGATGCTCTTGAATGTTTCGTTATCGCCGAACCCAGGTGCGCTACCTGGGGGAACCGTTTTGCAGACGTTGGCGAACGGAATTGCGGGATGGGCTCTGATTCTGGCTCTTGTCGCACTCGTGATCGGAGCTGCAACGTGGGCGATTGGAGCGCACTCACAGAACTACCAGCAGAGCTACTCCGGTCGTCGAGCGGTTCTCGTTGCCGGAGGAGCTGCGCTCGTGATTGGTGCAGCTCCTGCGATTGTCAACTTCTTCTTCAACCTCGGCAACGGAGTTCACTAGTGTTGGTCAGTTCAGTCCTGACTGACCTTGGTGCCCATCTTGGTGGGGCTATAGCTGCGGCCCTCCTACGAGCCTTGGTCATTTCGCTAGCTCCCGGTCTCTTACACCTATACAGCTGGGGATTGCAACAGCTCATTGTGGTAAGTACCTCGACGGCGCAGTTTGACCCGCACGCTCAATTTTTTCTTCATGCCTACCAACAAGACGTGCAGATAGCTGGTCTTTTTGTGGTGCCTGCACTCTTAGTAGGAGTCATCGCAGCACTCTGGCTTCGAGATCTCGGCGAGATGGTTCGGCTGCTCTTAGTACGGGTGCCCGCTGTTGTGGTAGTTGGTGTGGGCTCGATCACGGTGTTGTCGATTCTCTCTGAGGTGGTGGACCAGGCTTCTCGGGCCCTGCTAAGTGGTAGGTCTAGCTTCGCTGGCCTTCAGAGTGCAGCCGCAAGAATCGTGACGAGTCAAGGAGTGCCGCTTGCGGTCGTCATTGTGTTGTTTGTGCTTGGAGCAGTGAGCGTAGTGGCGATCTGGATCGAGCTCGTTGTGCGAAGTGGACTCCTCTACGTCATGGCCGCCGTCTTGCCTCTTGCGAGCATCGGGCTCCTGTTCCCAACCGGTCGAACATGGTTGCGGAGAAGCACCGAGGCGATCGTAGCGGTGTTGGTGTCGAAGTTCTTCATGGTCCTCTCACTCTCGTTGGCAGTCGGAGCGGTCAGTGATGCCTATGCAACCAAGGAGAGTTTGAGTGATGCCGTATCGCTCTTCGTCTCTGGAATAGGACTCATGCTCGTAACCATCTTCGCTCCCTACCTCGTTATTCGAATGATCCCATTTGCGGAGGCCCACCTTGCCGCCGTGAGCGACGGCGTCTCGACTTCTATTTTGCGTAGATCTGCTTCACTATTAAACGACGGCATCGGCCTAGTGGAAGATCCTCAGATTCCAGACTTCGGGGGTAGTCCAACTCCGACGGTCCCATACTTTGGCGGCTATCAGCCAACAGATGATGACCTGGCTCGATACGACGGGCATCGGGGCGCATGGGCCGTGTTCGGCGACTACTTGCAAGAACGTGGCCGGCGACCACCGGACGATTGGAATCGAGATCAAAGTTGGAGTGACTCTGGTGGCGACGATGCGTGAGAGTCACACTCGTGAAGGAGAGCTTCGAGTCCACTTCGCTGGGACGAAGACTCGAAGTGTGCTCTTTGGTCTCGATTGGACATCGCTTTCGGTCCTGTGTGCTGCAGGTGCCTCGGCAGTCGGGGCTTGGGTGATAGTGAGAGGCACTCTTGGGATTGCGGTGGCGGTGGTGCTCGTCCTCGGTGGCGGGTTAGCATCGTCCCGCTGGGAGCGAGTGGTGCATCGAGGGGCGAGTCTCTTGAAGCTCTCGACTTCCGAGGTGCGAGGAGACCGGCGACGCCACGCCCGAAAGCGTCATCGAACAGTCCGACTTCGAGAGACTAGCTTGGAACGTGGTAAGAGCTCTTCCTCTCGCTCGTCGCAGCGTCAGCAGCGTGCTCCGGCGAGTCGTGGGCGTAGGAGCGAACGTAGCCGCCACCTCGTTGATGGTGAGTTTATCTACCATGCACATCACGTGCTCGTCCATGATCATGCAAATGGGAAACTTCGCGTTGGATTTCGGCTGCCTGACACACAGCCTTGGCTCCAAGAATCAGAAGAGCTGGACCTAGCGGTTTCGGCCTGGTCCGATCTCTTGGCCGTGATCGCACGACAGTTGCCTGCATCGATAGGCCTGAGCTGGCGAGTTGATGTTGTCCCGACGCTGGAGTCCTGGGAGCGTATCGTTCCGTCAAGCGATTCTCGAGGTCTGGGAGAGAACGGCGATGCCGTGAACTCGGCGCTTCAGCGCGAGATCGCACAGCGGGCTTGGAGCGTTCAATCCACACTCTGGCTCGATCGGTCAGGTGTTGAGCGCGAAGGTCGTGCAGCTCGCGAACGAACGTCGTTGACTGTTAGTGCGAGAATCTGTGAGACGAGCTTCCGAAGCCGAGGGCTCGGCGAGCTCGTACCGCTCTCAGAGGCGGAGCTACACCATCTCTTGACTCCAACGGGGCTGAGCAGAATCGGTCCTCGAGAGAGAGGTGCCGTGGTGCTTCGAGACAGTGACCTTGCGGTCGAGTGGGACGAGATGCGCATCGGTGATGGATACGCCACGTCTTTAGTCGTAGAGTCCTGGCCAGAGCATTCAGTTTCTTCAGGGTTTGCGCTTGACCTATTTCGGCCTTGTCCGCCCAGAAGGTCGATTACTTTGACGT
>JAJYZP010000025.1 GCA_021799875.1 Actinomycetes bacterium
ACCACCTGGCACCGATGGAAGAACACCTACGGCACAATGTTGGCAACAGACGCCAAAAAACTCAAAGAGCTCGAGATGGAAAACCGCAAGCTCAAGACCATCATTGCCGACCAAGCACTTGACATCAAGATGGCAAAGGAGCTGGCGATCGGAAACTTCTAACCCCAAGATCGCCTCTCCAGCGCCGTAGGGTTGCTGCGACGGCGGTTTGGGGTCTCTGAACGACGAGCCTGTGTGGTGACTGGGCAGTCACGATCCACACAACGACTCCCACCTCCAGTGCCTCCAGGTGATGACGAGGCATTGACTCTTTGGTTGAAGCGCTTCGCTCTTGCTCATCCCCGGTGGGGTTACAAGCGAGCCCACGTAGTTGCGAACAAGGAGGGATGGAACACCAATATCAAACGTGTCCATCGTCTCTGGAGGCAAGCTGGTCTCAAGGTTCCTTACAAGAAGAAGCGAAAGCCAATCCATGGACATGGCGTTGCCATGGGAGTACATCAACCCACGTCAGTGAATGTGTGCTGGGCTATGGACTTCCTGGTTCGACCAAACAACTGATACCCGCCCCGTCAAAGTGTTGAACATTATTGATGAGTACTCAAGGGAGAGCCTCTGTATTTCAGCATCACGATCCATCGATGCAAGAGGAGTGCTTGCGCACTTGGATGACCTGGTGGCCACCGCAGGAGCACCGAAGTACCTGCGGGTTGATAATGGTCCAGAGTTCATTGCACATGCCCTCTCGGACTTACTCGAGGAACTTGGAGTGACCCTGTGGTTTACGATCCCGGGATCACCATGGCAGAACGGGAAGGTCGAGTCCTCGGGCGGAAGACTGAGGGATGAGATGTTGAACGGAGAGCTCTTTGAGAGTATCGCCGAAGCTCAGCTTCGCTTGGACCGTTGGCAAGCTGAGTACAACGAGTATCGTCCTCATAGCTCCCTGGGGTATCTCTCTCCAAAGGAGTTCGTCGCACTACCGCTTAGCGAACAGCGGCGGCGACTTCGCACTGCCAAACGGCGACCACGTGCTTGGTGGGAGTTACGAGAACTGCGGGAGCAAGCGATAGCGGCATAACCGAACAAATCCAAAACCTCCCACCCCTCCTGCTCTCTTCAATGTTTCTTACAGCTGAAAGACGAGCAGGAGGGGTGGGAGGAGTAATCTCAACAACGATAACCAAGGGCAGAACTCACAGAGACAGTGGATCAGCTATTGGGGACCCCTCACCCTAAGGAGAGGGCGCTCGTGTAAGAAGAGACCAGTCAGAAACTGCGACAGCTGGAGCGAAAACCAACCGGCTTTCTTCGCATTTCCCCTCGTGTAGCGCCGTCTAAGCCCGGTTTTCACCAGTATTCGAGTTGATGGCATGGCAGAAACACTTATGCCATCGGTGCCAGAAAGGCCGAGACCTAATCTTTCTTACCGAACTTACCTTTGAACCGATCTGCTAGAGGATTCGTCGAAGCCGTTGCGCCTGGCTTCTTCTGAGAAGTGATCTCTTGCCAACCAGCCTTACCCATCCGCCGAAGGTTTCTTTCAAAAACTACCGCCGAAGCTAGCATCACCAAGAAGCCGGCAAGACCGAGGTAGACCGAGGTCGTGAAAGTTGCAACTGTAAAGGCAAATCCCGCCAAGAAACCGACGGCAGCCCACTTGAGATTTCGGCCCGAGTGCCTGTAGACCGTCTCGGATCGCATTCGATCGGCAAAGGCAGAATCGTGCTCATAAAAGTTCTTCTCGATCTCAGAGAGAACCTTCAACTCATTTTCGGAAAGCGGCACATCTCCCCCTTTACCTAACACCGAAGTGTACCTACAGCATCTACGTCAATGCTACTCGAACCGTATTAATTTCGTGGCTATCACTCTTCCCAACTATCGGCGTAATTTCAGCAACCCTAAAGCAATGTCAGGTCGAACGACAGACACCTCCTCGTTCACGCACGCCGCACACCAACCCCCTTGCCTGGTAGCTCCATAGCCTCGACCAGTAGACCACTGGTGGTACACCAGAATCTGATTCGAAACGTCCCACCGACCTTCGCACGGATCAGTAGCTCATACCGTCCCGACTACTCAATCTCGTACGACCCACGGTGCCACCCTACAGAGTGAGACCGAACCGCTACTACTGCGTGCCGGCCGGAGATATACGACGAAAAGCCTCGCAGTAACGTAGTCCTAGTCTCCGACCGAGTTCAGAAGCTCTAGCTCTCAGCACATGATCCATTGCCTCAGCTTCGCCTTGCAACTGGCTTCTATGGCAGGTTACGGCTTGAATCTTGAGCTCCAGTGAGCCAGAGATGTCCACGACGCAGGTCGGCTCCAAGGCCCCAGCGAGTAGCGCAGTCGTCACACGATGAGGAGGTTGATCATCAGGGAAGTAGTGAGGAAGCATTGCAGCTGGAAAGATGGAGTCCAATACGGCATATCCCAACTCTCGATGATCTCTATGGTTGTAGATATGCTCGCCAAAGAACACAGCGGTTGGGTCTGGCGTCAACACCACCTCAGGGCGAAAACGTCGCACCAGTCCAACGAGACGACTCCGAAGATCGAGCGTGTTTGTAACTTCTCCGTCATTGAGCTCAAGGAGATAGAGTTCATCGACGCCAAGGAAGCGGCTAGCGCTTCGAACTTCCTCCGCTCGCTGCTCAGCGAGATCATCGGGCTTGAGGCCTACGTCTACCGTGCCCTTCTCACCCCTCGTGCAGACGACGAGACCCACCCGAGCACCAAGGGACGACCATAACGCCAAAGTGCCGCCACACGCCACATCGGCGTCATCGGGGTGAGCAAATATTGCCAGGGCGGATTTCGGCTTGGCCTTAAGCTCATACATCGACGAGAGTGCTTAGCATCTCTGAAGCTTATTCAGCACAGCGGTGGAGCACCTTGATGGCACGTTCGATATCATCGTCCGAAACGTCGTTATGAGTGACCATTCTCACGACATTGGGAGCAATGGAACCGATCAGAACTCCATGACTCGCCATCTCAGCGATCAACGCGTCCGGAGTTTCATGTCGGAACACAACGATATTGGTGCGCAAAGAGGCACGATCGATACATGATTCGCCGAATACCTCGACCACGGCGTCGGCCAAGAGTCCGGCGCGTCGATGGTCTTCGACGAGTCGCTCGCGCATGGATCGCAGTGCAACGATTCCGGCACTAGCAATAATGCCGGCCTGACGCATCTGCCCACCCAAAATCTGTCGTTGATCGCGCGCAGATGCGATGAAATCGGCCGTTCCTGCTAACAAAGAACCGACCGGAGCAGCTAGACCCTTGGAAACACAGCTCATAACCGAGTCCACATAACGACCGTACTCCGAAGGATCTACACCCGTGGCTACCGAAGCGTTGAAGAGTCTTGCCCCATCCATATGAAGCGGAGTGTCACCCGTCACCGCCCTCAAATCCTTAAGTTCCTTGAGCTCCCAGGGACGCCCACCCGATGGCATATGGGTATTCTCGACCGCCACGACAGCCAACGAGTGGCCGAGATACTCGAGCAGCGTCATCTCACGCTCCACTTCAGAAGGGTTCAGAACGCCCCGTTCGTCGCTCACCCAGTGAATCTGCACTGAGGAGTTCACTGCCGAGCCGCTTCGTTCGTACTGGAGTACGTGTTGATTCTTACCGGCAATCACGACGTCTCCCGGTGAGGTCCAGGTCCGTAGCGCTATCTGGTTTGCCATCGTGCCGGAGGGAACAAAGAGAGCAGCTTCTTTCCCGACAATCGATGCGTAGAGTTCCTGCAGCTCTCTCACCGTTGGATCTTCGCCGTAACGGTCGTCACCCACTTCAGCTTCGTACATCGCACGACGCATCTCCGCCGTTGGTCGCGTGACCGTATCTGATCTCAGGTCTAACGCCCCAAGATTCTCTCCCGCAGATGACATTCTCGTACCAAGCACAGATCCCATGACTCTACGGTAATCGGAGGTGCGAGTGCTCCCCACGCATCGACGTATAGCTTGACTGACATGAACTCCAACGAACTCCTTGACATTGCAACCCAAGCAGCGCTCGATGCGCTCCGACTCATCAAGGACTATCGTGGGGAACTCGCTCGAACCATTGAGACTAAGTCTTCCACCACCGACATGGTTACCGCTCTTGACAGAGCTTGCGAAGAACGTATCCGCCAAACGATATCCTCGTACCGACCGGGCGACGGCTTCATTGGCGAAGAGTCCGGAGAGTACGCCGGAGGAGATACGACTTGGATCGTAGACCCCATCGACGGCACAACGAACTTCGTCTACGGCTTCCCGGCATATGCGGTATCGATAGCGGCGAAGGAGGGGTCGGAGAACCTCTGCTCGGTCGTCTTGGATCTGCCGCACGAAGTACTCTTCACAGCCAAAAGAGGCAAGGGTGCCTACCGCAATGGGAGCGAGCTTCGGCTTCGCTCCACCAAAGAGCTAGACCAGGCTCTCGTAGCAACAGGGTTCTCCTATCAACCAGCCAAACGCAGAGCACAAGCCCTTGCACTTTCAACCGTGATCGCTCAGGTTCGAGACGTTCGCCGAACCGGAGCCGCCTCCCTCGACCTCGTTGCAGTTGCAGGCGGACAGGTAGATGCGTACTACGAGGCTGGCCTTAAGCCCTGGGACTACGAGGGCGGACGGCTTATCGTCCACGAGGCCGGAGGAAAAGTCGGCTCTCTCGAGACGGACCAACCGACTACGGAGATGACCATCGCCACCAACACGACGTTGTTCGAACCTCTGCAAGAACTCCTCAGAGCGGCACTCGCCGACAACCAGACGGTAGCTCCGAGCGACTAAGAGAGACAAGGTCGATCCATCGCTCGCCTGCCGATCACGATGAGATGCGACCCAAAGATCATCATCTCGATACGACCGGAAGCTACACCTCAGACCTCATTATGAATCGTCGAAGCCTCACAGAGCGACTTCAGGCGCTCTAACGTCTTGACGATTGCTTGATAGTTCGACTTCGGGTAGTTCAAAAGCTCGTACAGGAACCGACCCCGTGCCTGGCTCCACTCAAAGGACTCTGTAACACGAGTCGAACCATCGCCCACAGGTTCAAGCTGATAGCTCCAGACGTGCCGACCGTAGTGACGCCAGGCGATCTTTTCCCCTTCCACGAACTCGATGACCTGGTTCTCAATCCGATACGGAACGAGAATCCTCATCTTCATACCAAAGCGCGCATTGAGATAGAGCCGCTTTGGACCCTGGTCAAGGCCGAGGACCGAGCCTGAGCCATCAAACAAACTATGTCGTGATGGAGTAGCCAAAAACTCGAAAATGATCTCTGGAGCTGCTTGGATCTCGATCGAAGCCGCAACGCAAAACAACCCCTGGGAGGACACCTTCTCACTCACGATCTTTCGGCTCCTTTATCTCTGTCGACTTGTCGAGCGACCTTCCGGTCAGCAAGGAGGCCTCCTCTTCAAAGTCCGACCAGCGCTCAAAACCCTTATAGACGCTAGCAAAGCGAAGATAGGCAACCTCATCGAGACGATGAAGGGCATCCAGGACGGCGACGCCGATCTCTGATGAGGTACACTCGTCTCCGCTATTGCGGAGTGACTCCTCAAGCTCGTTCACCAAGTCGTGTACAACTTTCACGTCGACACGTCTATTTTTTACTGCCGCCTCGATACCACGAATCACCTTCGAGCGATCGAAAGGCTCTCGAGCGCCACTGCGCTTCAAAACAGTCAATCGAACGTCATCAACTCTCTCAAAAGTGGTAAAACGACGTCCACAACCGAGACACTCACGCCTACGACGAGTGACGCTTCCGTCATCAATCGAGCGTGAGTCGACAACTTTGTCGTCATCGATGAAACAGTAGGGGCAGCGCAAGGTCCATCTTTCGACTCAATGCCCTCACGATAAGAGCAGATACCTTAGTCTATGCTCCCGCTCGATCCCCGACCGTGGTCTCCTACGAGACGCTAGGTAATGAGATCTCCTCACCGGGATAGATCGTGGTAGCTCCACCGAGCGACTGTAAGATTCGATACTCATACGCTTCGAGGTTTCCACCGTGATCAAATCTCTGTGCAATAGAGAAGACAGTATCACCGGGCTTGACGATGTACGTGTGTTGAGCGGTTGGTATCGAACCAGAAGTCGACGCATCTAACTTGGCCATAACCCCGAACACGATCAAGATCGCAACGCCGACGAGGGCGACACGCGTAAGACTCCACCGGATCACATCGATACCGACACGTTGTCGCCTGACGAACGAGTTGAACACTGACTCACGACGAACAAGATCACTTGCACTTGATAGATCGAACTCACCATCAACCCTAGGACGGACGGCACGCCCCACGCCATCGGTGCAGCTCTCCCTGTTAGTCTCTCGTGCATCTTTTACGAACATATGTTCAGTATGACAGGTTTCGAACATATGTTCCACATGTTGGGGAAAAAAAGATTAGGATTTCATCAACAAAGGAGAGAACCCGTGAAAGACGTAACACAAAAGCGACAGGAGATTCTGGACTTCATCTTGAGCCAGCAACAACTCAACGGCTATGCACCGTCTGTACGGGAGATCGCTTCTGCAGTCCAACTTGCATCGCCCGCAAGCGTTCAGTACCACATCAATGAGCTCATTCGAGCTGGACTAATCACCCGAGCAGCGGCGAAACCGAGAACCCTCCGCTTTACCGACGACCGTTCCAACAGCGGCCATCGAGACCGAACTGCTAACCATACCGACCAAACCATTGAGGTACCACTTCTCGGTGATGTAGCTGCCGGATTCGGTACTCTCGCCGAGGACCGTCTTGACCAAGAGACGATTACGCTCCCAACGCGACTTGCCACAGGGCGAGGGCCATTTTTCATGCTCACGGTTCGTGGCGACTCGATGATAGACGTCGGCATCTTCGAAGGAGACCTCCTCGTAGTAGAGGAACGCAATACCGCCGTCGACGGAGAGATCGTGGTTGCTCGTATCAACGACGGCACTGAAGGTACGGTCAAGGTCTATCGATCTACACCGGAGGGTCCATACCTTGAAGCACGAAACAGTGGTAATCCACGATACGCAGAGCCCATCCGATTCGAAAGCACAAATGATGCAATTGTCGGTCGGGTTGTCTCACTCCTCCGAAGCTACTAAGAGCTTCGCTAGAGTCGCGTAGGCACTGTACATCTCCGCTGTCGACACCCACTCGCCAGCCGAGTGGGCAAGCAAAGGATCTCCCGGTCCAAAGTTTGCAGCCGGGATACCCTGGGCCGCAAAGTAGGAAACATCGGTCCAGCCAAGCTTCGCCCTTACCTCGATCGACAGCTCACGTAACGCTGCTAGAACCGGCGAGCTAAGTCCCGGAAGGGCGCCCCCGGCCACATCCTCAACGACGACACTGTCAGCCTCCTCAAGGGCTCCGTGGTCCCGCAGGTACTGCTCGAGTCGCTCGCAGGCCTGCTCCTGAGTTAGGTCGGGAGCAAACCGATAGTTCAACCAAAGCTGCGCAGCATCGGGAATCACATTGTTTGCCACGCCACCATCGACGCGAACAGCGGATAGTGACTCTCGATATTGCACGCCATCGATCACGGGCTCACGTCGCTCAAAGGTAGAGACAGCGGTAAGAAGTGCATGTAGGCGTTCAATTGCGTTTCTTCCCATCCATGGTCGGGCACTATGAGAGCGGGTCCCTCCAAGTTCGACCCTCACGCGGAGCGTTCCCTGACAACCGGCCTCGAGATAGTTCGAAGTCGGCTCCATTAAAATTGCAGCATCGGCCTCCCGAAGCTCTGGTATCTCGTTCATTACCACACGAAGCCCGTTCCGAGAGAGGTCAACTTCCTCACAGACGTAGAAGATCAGCGAGAGATCACCGTCTAACTCGTCGAGCTCCGCGAGCGATAGCATGACCGCTAGCCCAGCCTTCATATCCGTAGCGCCGAGTCCATAAACGCGATCCTCGGTGGTCATGAGACCAACATCTGCTCCAAAGAGCGGAACTGTATCGAGATGACCGGCGATAACCGTAAGTTGTCCACGATTACCACGGCGATGAAGGACGACATTGTCGCCTATGCGTCGTATCTCTCCGTCGATACCTGCCTCATGAAGACGAGCTTCGACGAAATCTGCAATCGCAGATTCATCACCAGAAACCGAAGGTATCTCCACGAGTCGACGACAGTCCTCAACCAGGCGGGCATACCGGACGCTGTCGACACCATAGTTCATAGCGCCGCACCGTGATCGCGTAAAATCTCATTTAGTACGGTCTTGGAGTGACGCTCCCCTTCAGCAAGGCGCTTGATGACGAGCACGCATCCGAGACCAAAAGTCCCACCGGGAAAACTCTTCATACGCGTTCCGCTCACGGCGACGCTCCATGGAGGTACTCTTCCACGGCCGAGCTCCTCTCCGGTTTCAGTGTCGATGACCGGGATCGATGGATTGAGAATGACTCCTGCGCCAACCACGGCACCGACCCCAACACGAGCACCTTCGGTCACCATTGCCCGAGATCCAATAAAGGCATCGTCCTCAATGATGACTGGAGATGCCTGCGGTGGCTCTAGCACGCCACCGATCCCGACACCGCCAGAGAGATGGACGTTTCTCCCTATCTGAGCGCACGAACCAACCGTTGCCCAGGTATCCACCATCGTGTTGTCACCAACATAGGCGCCGATATTGACGTATGAGGGCATAAGGGTTACGCCCCGGCCGAGGTAAGAACCGAATCGTGCTGACGCACCGGGCACAACACGAACTCCAGAGCTTCCGTAGGATCGCTTAAGCGGTAAACGATCTCGATACACAAATGGACCGATCTCTGAAATGGTCATTCCTCGAAGTCGAAAAGCTAAAAGAATCGCCTGCTTCAACCACGCATGTACGACGACCTCACCGTCTTCCGCTACCTCCGCGACTCGAAGAGTACCTTGATCAAGCAGCTCAAGAGCGTCGAAGACTCGATCCCGAGCTGCGGCATCGCGCTCGGTCAGGCTGTCACGTCGCTCCCAGAGCGAAACGATGTCACGGTTGAGAGATTCTATGTCCATAGCCCTGCTAACTTACAGGCTGACAGCGCTCAGTCGCTCAACGATTCGAGAGATGACATCGGTCGTGGCCACCACAGCAAGTCGAAGGTAGTCGCCCACAGAGGAACCATAGAACTCACCCGGAGAACCAACGATGCCCCCATGACGAGCTAAAAACTCTGCAACTTCGAATCCATCTCTAAACCTGCCCTCCGGACCTCGAAACCAGAGATAGAAGCCGCCTTGGGGGAGTTGAACCGCAAACCCCATCTTGACCAAAGCGTCCCGCAGCAGCACAAGACGCTCACGATACCGTCTCCGCTGATCCCCCACGAGTTCATCATGCGAATAAGCCCAAACACCGGCACTTTGAATCGGCCCCGGCACCATCATGCCTGCATGCCTGCGCAAGTCGCTCAATTGGCGAACCAGTTCGGGGTCTCCCGACACCGAACCGAGTCGTAGGCCGGCAAGATTAGATCGCTTTGAGAGCGAGTGCACGGCGAGTACACCTTCTTGCGCAAGTTGCAAGACTGAGTATCGCGGCCCATCCCAGATGAAATCGCTGTAGCACTCATCCGAGGCGAGAACCGCTCCGTTCCGTTGTGCCCAGTCCAAAGCGTCGGTGAGATCTGTGCACTGTCCAGTCGGATTCGACGGAGTATTCACCCACAGCACGAGCGAGCGCTGAGCGATCTCGGTTGGAACTGAATCAAGTAGCAGTTCACCTCCACTACCCACTCGGACCGGATACGCCTCGCACTGATGGAGCAGTGCACCCATGGCATACGAAGGATACGAGATCTCTGGATAGAGAACAACATTTCGCTCTGGTCGAAGAAGTCGAAGGTAGCCGGGTAGCGACGTAATGAACTCTTTCGATCCGATCGTAACCGTAACGTCGTCACGATCACAGTCGGCTCCGAAACTTCGCTTCAGCCAGTGGGCGATTGCACTTCGTAGCTCTTCCGAACCGGGCGACGGAGGATATCCACGCTCACGACCAGAAGCACCAAGGATCTCAAGCACCTCGGGAGACGGCGCGTCCACAGGAGTCCCAATCGAGAGATCTACGACCTCCTCGTGAGAGGCGGCCGCTATCGACCGTACTTGTCGAAGTCGCTCGAATGGATAGATCGGGATCTGAAAGACTGGCGTCGCATCTCTTCCGTCCACTCCTACCGTCACAGATGGTCCCCCGCTTCCATACCTGAACCGTCGTAGTCGCCAATGATACTCACAACCTCACCGAAGCTCTTTTCGAAGACGCCCTGCGAAGTACGATCAAACTTCACCAACATCCGAATGCCCTCCGCATCGGACCTTGATGAAAGAATCTCGCCCTCACGATGCATCCAAGCCATGACCTCGCCCGCATCAAATGGAACAATGACCTCAAGTACCTTCGTCGAGCGTCGAACAGCGTGCGCCATCGTCGCAAGAAGCTGGGGGATACCCGCTCCGGTGCTCCCTGAAACGATCACCGAATGAGGGAAACGCGCGACGAGCTCCTCGGTCGGACGCCCGAGATCGGACTTATTGAAGACCATAATCTCTTCGATATCGGGAACGCCAATCTCTTGGAGAACCTCATGAACCGCCTCGATCTGCTGCTCGGCCCGCTCTGAAGCTCCATCGACCACATGAAGCAAAAGATCCGCTTCAGTGACAATCTCAAGGGTCGACTTAAACGACTCGATGAGCTGATGGGGTAGCTTGCGAATGAATCCAACGGTGTCAGTCAGGAGCACCGCTTCACCACCATCGAGCTCAAGGCGCCTTGTTCGGGGATCCAAAGTTGCAAAGAGTCGATCCTCTGCCAATACACCAGCAGAGGTGAGAGCGTTCATGAGCGTGGACTTACCGGCATTGGTATAGCCGACTATGACAACATTGGAGACTCTCGACTTCGCCCTCGACTTGCGTTGCAAGCGACGAGTCGAACCTAGCTGGTTCAACTCGCGCTTTAAGGTCGAGATCCGCTCCTGCAAGCGCCGACGATCCTCTTCGAGCTTCGTTTCGCCCGGTCCTCTCGTTCCAATTCGTCCAACTTGCTGAGAGAGGCTCTTACCCTTACCTCGAAGACGTGGAAGCCGATAGCTCAAAAGAGCGAGCTCAACTTGTGCCCGCCCTTCTGGAGTCTTCGCATTCTGCGCGAAAACGTCCAGGATCACGGCGGTACGGTCGATAGCAGTACGACCAAAAATTGCCTCGAGATTTCGCTGTTGTGCCGGTGAGAGCTCTTCATCAAAAACGACGGTGTCGACGTCTAGGACCTCCGACAACTCGTGAATCTCGTCCGCCTTCCCCCGACCGATGAACGTCGCTGGATCAGGTCGATCTCGTCGCTGAATCACTTTTCCAACGACTTGGGCGCCTGCTGTATCGACCAGAAGCGCGAGCTCTACGAGGGCCTCGTCGACTTCATCGACCGACGATCCATCAAGAGCTACTCCAACCAACAATATCTTTTCGACAAACGAACGTTCGATGAGCGTCATAGTCGCTCCTTCATGGTCGCAACCTGGCTCAACGTTACACGGATCTCACCGAGATAGTCAGTCAGTCCTCCGAGCCAGAGCGTCTCGCCATCATCTCGAACGGTCAGCTTTCCTCCAGGATTGACGACCGTGACCTCACCTTGAACGAGTCCCATCGCTCGTGCGACAAGGAAGCTTGCGCAGCTGCCCGTTCCGCACGATAGGGTCGGACCAACCCCCCGCTCCCATACCTTCATGATCAGCGTATGATCATCAACTGGAGTAATCCACTCCACATTTGACCCGCCTTCTATCTCACTCGAGATCAACGCTCCAAGATGATCGAGTTCGAGTCGCTCAAAGTCCAACCTCTGTTCGCTCGGGACTACGACGACGAAATGTGGATTACCCATAGAGACATGTGTGCCTGCTACTCCGGCCACCTCAGCACTTTCGAGGATAACACCGCTCGACATAGATGTTTCGCTGCGTAGCGTAACGTCTGTACTTGGATCGCCATCGAGAACTCGAAAAGACCGATAGCCCGCCTCGGTCGAGACGGTGAGGATCTCAGGTCTCTCCGAGTTTACCTCTTTACTGAAACGGCTCATTGCGTGACCGAGACAGCGAAGACCGTTGCCACTCATCTCGGCTCTCGAGCCGTCAGTGTTCCAAAGCGTCATCTCCCAGCCAAGATGACCATACGAAAACTCTATTAACCCGTCGGCGCCCCACCCATAGTGTCGATGGAGGAGGGCCCGAGCGGCCTCCGAATCTAGTGCTGCGTCGGATTCATGCCGGTAATGAACCAAGAAGTCGTTACCGATGCCAGAGAATCTCCAGAGCTGCAACTGCGGCTCGCTAAGACGCACGGTCTTGGATTCGACTGAGCTCACGTTCGATCACCTCTCGCCCCTCTTGGGCGCTCTCGCTCCACACAATCCGTGGATCTCTACGAAGCCAGGCTAACTGACGACGAGCGAGCTTTCTCGTTCGCCGCTTGATTACAGAAACGGCTTCCTCGAGGTCCATGACGCCTGCAACCACCGCTGAGAGCTCTAGGTATCCAATCGCCTGACTGGCGGTCCTCGAAATTATGTAACGCTGTTCTATAATGTGTGTCACCTCTTCAAGCCAGCCGCTTGAGAGCTGCCGGTCGATCCGTCCATCAATTCTTGTTGCCAGCGCTTCCCAGCCTGGGAAGAGTCCAACCAGTACCGTCGGAATCTCAGGGTAAGCATGGAGCTCGCTACCGCTCACAGACGCACACCCAGAGCTACCGAGGGAGACCTCTAGAGCTCGAATTACTCTTCGCGAGTTCGTAGGATCTACAATACGAGCGGCACCGTGGTCATGACTTTTCAAAATCCGAAAGAGGCTGGCGGTCTGCTCACCGCCGACATCCAGTTGTTCAAGCCACTGCCTCAGGCCGTTGTACCTTGGAGGTGGTTGCATCCCGTCGAGAGCCGATCGGAGGTAGAGAGATGTTCCTCCGACGAGTACTGCGTGCTTACCTCGTTGCTCCAGATCCATAAGCGTGAGATTGAACAGCTCTATGAACCGGCCGAGCGAAAACTCCTCTGTGATCGAGGCCACATCTATCAGGTGGTAAGGAAGACCACCAAGCTCCTCAGAGGAGGGCTTTGCTGTGCCAACCGTGAATTCCCGATACACCGTCATTGAATCAACAGAGACGATCTCACAGTCTGGGTGCAACCGCGCAACCTCGAGTGCAAGATCCGTCTTGCCCACACCAGTAGGTCCTACAATGCCCACGAGCGGTTGTCCACCCCCTCGTGCGGTTACCACGGAGAGCCGAATTTCGCAAGAACATTGAGAGGGAACGGCCGGAAATACACAACACAGCGAAGAGTATGTAGGGGTGAGTTCTGAAACATCATCCAAAATCCTAAAGCCAGGAACGTCGTTCGACGAGCTTTATGCTCGCTGCCGTCAGATAGCACCCAGAGCCTTCAGCGAGAACCGCATCAATAACTATTGGGGATCGCAGTGGCGCGACGAAGGTAAACCTCAACCAACCATCTCTTCGCTCGACGGGTCGCCAATCATTGGTCCTTCGATGTTAGAGACGGACCAAGCAGCGCTCGCTCTTGATGCATGCGTTGCTGACCACTTCGAATGGATCAAAGTTCCTCTAGCGGAGCGTAAGCGACGCGTTACGGCTGCAATTAACAAGATTGAAGCCAATAAGGAGCTGCTTGCTCTTCTGCTCGGTTGGGAGATCGGCAAACCATTCTCTCAGGCCATGGTCTCGGTCGAAAGAACCTATAGTGGTGTGGCGTGGTACGTCGACAACATCGACGCAATGCTAGAGGGGCGAGGGCCGCTTCCTGGTCCAGTTTCAAATATCGCTTCATGGAACTACCCTCTTTCAGTACTAGCCCACTCACTCTTCGTCCAGATGCTCGCCGGTAACGCCGTCATAGCGAAATCTCCAACAGATGGCGGTGTAGCGGCGCTAACGTTAGCGATGTCGTTCGCAGCTGAAGAGGGACTTCCCGTCACACTCGTGTCTGGATCTGGTGGCAAACTCTCTTCAGTGCTCGTGCGCTCCCCTCAGATCGGATGTCTGGCGTTCGTGGGTGGACGAGATACTGGTGGTCAGATCGCATCAGAACTCGTCCGAACCGATAAGCGTCACATGCTCGAGCAAGAAGGCTTGAATGCCTGGGGCATCTGGGACTTCACGCAGTGGGATCTTCTTGCACCTCAGATTAAAAAGGGCTTCGAATACGCCAAGCAACGTTGTACGGCCTATCCAAGATACGTCGTACAACGTAGCCTCTTCGACAAATTCCTAGAGATGTACCTCCCAATCGTCGAGTCGCTCAAGATTGGACATCCATTTGCAGTGGATCAACCAGACGACCCCATTCCAACCTTGGATTTTGGACCGGTTATTCACGCCACAAAGGCAACCGAACTCAACGAGCGCATCGAGGACGCTATTGCTCGTGGGGGTATTCCGCTCTTTCGCGGACACCTAAACCCCGAACTGTTCCTGCCTGGTCAAGATAGGTCGGCGTACGTTGCGCCGATGACGATCCTCGACCCACCGAAATCGTCACCGCTCTACCATGCTGAACCATTTGGACCAGTTGACACCATTGTCACCGTCGACACGCAGGCCGAACTTCTTGCCCAGATGAATGTCTCAAATGGATCGCTCGTCTCATCGATCGCTTGTGACGATATCGAGCTTGCGAATCGTCTCGCTGAAGAGGTTCATACGTTCAAGATCGGTATCAACAAGGTCCGCTCTCGTGGAGACCGGGACGAGCCCTTCGGTGGTCGTGGAGCCTCGTGGAAAGGCGCCTTCGTCGGCGGCGAACTCCTCGTTCACGCAGTGACTGAAGGTCCAGCAGGCGAGCGACTCTACGGTAACTTCCCGGACTACCAACGGTACCCTACCGTGATTTAAAGTCAATGCAAAACCCACGTGAGGGATAGCAAAAGTGACAGGAGACGATCTCGTCTATCAGCGAAAGAGTCAGGGAAACGCACAGCCATCCTGGACTCTTTCGCTGTGCATGGAGATGATCCTCTAAGAGGCTCAGTGAATAGGCACGGGCTGTGCCCACCAGCGGTTGCGCCAGTCCACAAGCTTTGCCGTGAGGAGCGGTGCGACTGCGAAAGCAAACTGCGCTAGTCGATGGGCTACCTTTCGGTCAGTGTTTCTTCTGGGTTGACCGTAGTTTGACAGCCATGAGTTGGTTCTCTCCACGGGCCACCGTAGCCCCATAGACTGGTTCGTCCTCTTCTGGCTCGATGTTTCTCTCCGTTTTTTGCAATGATAACATCCGTTATCGAGCGTTCGGCGAGGAGTTCTCTCGTCACCTCGACCAGCACTGCGGAGAACAGCGAGAAGCCATGATCGATGAAGCCATCTCAGAACTGAGCAGCCTCGTCAGCACTCAAGACGCCATCTCCGCCCTCGGAGTAGACCGGGCCACCTGATATCGATGACACCGCTGCAGTGCGCCACCTGCAAAGCCCGTACGAGTGCCAAAACCACAACCACAATCCCTCAGTGAGGTGGAGCGCAAGCAGATCAGGGCCACGTTGGGGTCCGACGAGTTCACAGACGAGGCACCAGCCAGCGTCTATGTCAAACTCTTAGACCAGGGTACCTATCTGGGTTCGGTGTCGACCATGTAGAGCGTATGCGGTGAACACGACGAAGTGCGAAAACGACGTCGTCAAGCCAAGCACCTCGCACATAAGCACATAAGAAGCCCGAGTTGATAGCGACAAAGCCCAACGAGATCTGGAGCTGGGACATCACAAGACTCCACGGGCCCGAAAAGTGGACCTACTAGTACCGCTCCGTGATCTTAGACATCTGGAGTCGCTACGTCACGGGTTGGACGGCGGCATGCATCGAAACAGCGCAGCTTGAGGTTCCCCAGTTCCAGTAGACACTGACTGAAGCCGCTTGAGCGACAGTTGCTAAGGCTCGTAGTTGACCGGGGAGATGTTCCTAGGTTTCGAGTATCGCCGTTGGTTGTTGTAAAAGCTCATGTAATCAGCCACTCCTCTTCGAAGTTCATCAAGATTCCCAAAGACGTGTCGGTAGAAATACTCGTGCTTGAAGATCGACCAGAAGGACTCCGCACTGGCATGGTCATAACACGATCCAGTTCTTCCCATGGACCTCTGAATGCCGCTGGCCTCACAGAGTTGCGCTACTCGACGATCTGAGAATTGAGCTCCGCGGTCGGTGTGGAACTTAGCTCCTTCTACAGCTCGTCCTCTGACACGAATTGCCTGTTCTAGTGCAGTCATGACGAGCTCTGTTCTCATGTGGTTGTCAACGGAGAACCCAAGCACCCTTCCGGAATGCTCATCTCGAATCGCACAGAGATAGGCAAAGCTCTCACCAATGCGCATGTAGGTGATGTCGGAGGTGAAGACTGCATTGAGAGATCCCTGGTCGAAGTGTCTGTCGACAAGGTCAGGTGGGTATGACGCCGTCGGATCTGACACCGTCGTTGTCACCACGGCGAGCCTGGGGCTGATCCCAGTGACACCAAGGGATTTCATTGTTGACGCTACTGTATTGTAGCTGACGACATCACCTCGCTCATGCAGCTCAGCAGTGATCCGAGGAGCTCCGTAGGTACCCCTGGATTCTTTGTGGATGACGAGAATTCTCGCCTCGAGGTCTGACCTGCGCACCTGAGCTTCTGAGGGACTTTCTCTTCTCTCTCGCCACCGGTAGTACCCAGCTCGAGAGACTTCAAGCAGTCTGGCCACTTGTGAGATTTCGAAGTTCGCGCACTCCGCCTCCATCAACGCAAATCTTTCTTGTTTGGTTGCTTGGCTGACCTACGCGGCTGGCATTCCCAAGAAAGCATTGTCTTTGCGCAGTTCTGCCATTTCACGCCGAAGTCGCATCAGTTCTTGACGTTCAGCAGCACTCAGCGGCTCGTCACCGGTACTTGACGCTGCTTCCATGCGCCTTCGTTCATCTCGTACCCACCGATAGAGTGAATCTTCGGCGATAGAGAACTCTCTGGCGACCTCTGCCACGCTTCTCCCTGAGTCAATTACCCGGTGTGCAGCCTCAGTTTTGAACTCCAGCGTGAACTTCCGCCTTGTTGCTCCCAGTGTGAGATCCTCTCCACCAACATCGTAGGTTGGCATAACAGGTGTCTACGGAAACTGGGGGACCTCAAACACTTGACCAATACGGCCCCACTACGATCGCCACATTTCAGGCTGCGAGAGCACTTCGTGCGAGGCGAATCGGACCTACACTCGCTAAAACTCCTCTTCCTTCTTGACCGATCTATCACTCTCGTCGCCTGAGACCTCGCGCAATAAGAACCGAAATCTCGAACTTTCCTGCCCACTTGCAAACCTGTAAACAGCCCGACCTGCCAAAAACGTTTCACAGGGGCAACAGAGACACAGCGCAAGGCCAGAGAGCAATTCGCAAGACGCACAAACAAGACTTGAGAGCCGCGTTCGGTCGAGTACGGCGCCGACTATCTTGCGAGCTCCCCAGCAACAAGTTTCTCAGACTAAAGACTGATAAGAAGTAGGAACGCTCTCAAGAGGTGGATCCGACAACCGATCACTACACGGTAGGCCCTAACAACGAGGTGGACATTTGGGATTCGACCGACCCGGATTTGCGCGGCGCATTAACCTAGCATCGCACACTCTGTCAAGTTCATCCATGGCAACAGCGGTCGGCATTGAGGACTCATCGGAGCTGCTTGCAGCCAACGGAGAATCCATTACTGCCATTGCAGCTGCCACCGAGGAGCTCAACGCTTCAATACTGGAGATCTCTCAGCACATCGCTTCGGTTGCCACCGCATCAACCGAAGCGGTCAACTCTGCGAGAGAGACCGGGGAAGAGCTCCTACGGCTCGCCGACGCTTCCAGTGAGATCCGCTCCGTGATCGGACAGATCGAGTCGATCTCACATCGAATTACCATGCTGGCTCTCAACGCCTCCATAGAAGCGTCGCGTGCTGGCGAGGCCGGAAGAGGTTTTACAGTAGTGGCAAACGAAGTCAAAACGCTAGCTTCGTCGACCTCTCAAGCAACCACGGAAATAACCAACAAACTGAAGACAATATTTGCATTGACCGATATGGCAGGGCATCGTGCGAAAGCGACCATCTCTTCCAACGAAAGCATCGCCGAGGCACAAGGTCAGATCGCACTAGCAGTTGCTCAACAGTCGGTAGCCACGAGTGAGATATCGGAGCTCGCGCAGGCAACGAATGAGAGAGCACACGTCATTCAACTACAACTCGGTACCGTGGCGGACCGAGCCTGGGCATCGATGGCCTACGCCGCATACATCGAAACATCACTGAGCGGGGATCTCCGTATCTCTGAGCCTTCGACGGAGTCGAACGAGTCGATAGTGGCGCCAGATATCTACCCAGATATCAACAGGGACGACGTGGAGAAGAGATATCGAGTGCGGATCGGTGGATCAAGACAGGTAGGCAGGTGGCACAATGCTTCACGATGACGAGCTTCTCGATGTGCTCAGGTCGGCGGTCACAGCCCATGGTCGCTGGCGATTCAAATTGAGAGCGGCAGCCAACGGGGGTACCCCTATCGATCCCGCAACTGCTAGCCGCGACGACGTCTGCGATGTCGGCAAGTGGCTCCACGGAACAGGCGCTCAACTGTACTCAAATCTTCTCGAATACCAAGACGTCTTAGAAGCCCACGCAACGTTCCACATTGTCGCAGGCAACTGTGCGGCCACGATTCGTACTTCAGGACCTAGAAGTCTTGCCACGATCTTCGAGGCGCAAAGCGAGTTCTCACGAGCTTCCGCGCAACTCATTGACAGTCTGCTCGTTTGGGAACTCTCTGAAAGGTAACAACCACTCGAGCGAACCCAGGTATCGATATCTGGCCAACGAGCACCTGAACACAGGTTTTGTTCTGCTCCACCCTGCACGTCCAACGTCACAACTACAGCGATGAGCAAGGTGAAACGGTCCTCGTCGGAGAGGTTGCCGCCGGTAGCTCCACCACCTTTGACCTCTTGCAATTCGTCCGTGTTTACGACACAGCTTTCACGGTTCACTGCACCGGTGATCTGTGCGGTGAGCTGCCAAGCAGAAACTTTATGGCGTCGCATTGTGCAAACGGTTGGTTTGTCAACCTACGTATTCGATGAGAAGGTACGAAGGTCAAGATCTCTGTAACGCAGCGCGCAGCACGCCTAAGAGCTAGCACCGCTTCTTCCGGTGTCACTTCGATGGACCTAGTGGATAACGATAGTGACGTCAACTATCTTGACACATAGGGTAGTCGAGGACGCAAGGCGTGTTCGCTACCTTGCAGGTTTTCGTGACCGTTACAAAGAGCTCTCTGGTTGTCGTGTCTCTGCGGGGGAGTCGCCTTCATGCGCCGTCCGAGACATTGCCCGGAGTGAGATCGTTTATGTCATAGACAGACCAGAATTGAGCTATGCAGAAAAGTTGTGTTTGATTGCTGAGGACAAATGACTTGGAAGCGTTTGGGTGAAGGTTGTTCGGCAAGCTAAGAATCTCTTCGCATCAATGTTATTTGCGAGTGTAGCAGACTCCTGTGACGCCGGGTGGCGTATCGCACATCAGTCGTCGAGGTCGCTATGGGCAACTGGTTCGTCGCAATGAGGACAAGCTCCGCCCGTTCCAACACGAGAGCAGAAGATATTGCACTCCGGGCATCTTCTGATACTGTGGTAGCGGCTCTCGCAGCGGGGACACCCAGAGACGATTTCACCCTGCCTGGCGGCAGGGGTCGCTGTGGAACCTGCGCCGTCCCGAGGCGGTAAGAGGAGCGACACACCACGCTCGTGTGACAATACCCATATCGTAACGGATGGGGATTGCCGACCGGAAACACGTGGTAGGAGCCATGGCGGGTTTTCTAGCTGGCCAGTGCTTGCGCCTCGCCGTCGATGAATCGCACCCCAGAGATCACCTCGGCGAGCCTCTCGGATCCCTTGATCTTGCGCCAGGACTTCTCAGCCTCGAGTCCGAGCTGGAACATCATCGCCATAGCGGTTTCTTGAGAGAACGCCCCCTTGATCGCTATGGTGCGATGGCGCAGAGTGGCCAAGGTGGACTCGATGGCATTTGTAGTAAGGAGATGGGACCAATGGGCGGCTGGAAAGTCATAGAAGGCCAGCAGGGAGTCGGTATCTTTGGTGAGACAGCTGACCGCCTTTGGGTATTTATCCTCGTACTTCTCCCTAAAGAGCGTGATCGCCTTTTGCGCCTCAGCACGAGATGGTGCCATCCAAATCTCCTGTAGGTCTCCCCGAGCCTTTGACTGTACTGACTTGGTCAGGTAGTTGATGATGTTGGCGCTCCTGTGGAACCAGCACCTTTGGTGCTTCGTAGTGCCAAAGACTCTGAGATCGCAGCCCAGAACCCAAGCGCCCATCCCCGACCGCCAGTGCCGGCGCTTTCATTCCCCGCGCTTTCAGATCCAGCAGCACTTCGCTCCAGGACTGGGTGGATTCGCGCACTCCGTCTTCGAGCGCGACGAGGTGCTTGGTTCCGCTATCGTCGACTCCCAGGATCACCAAGACCCATACCTTGGGATTGTCACCTCGGATCTGTTGATACACTCCGTCGGCGTAGATGTAGGTGAAGGTCGCTTTGGAGGGATCCCGCCTCTTCCAAATGTCGAAGTTAGCCGTCCACTCCTTTTTGAGCGAAGAGACCACAGCGGGGGTGAGCCTCTTGGCGCCCTCTCCGAGGACCACCCCGAGAACCTCGGCCATGTCACACTCGGAGACCCCTTTGAGATAGGCATAAGCCGCCCAGGCCGAGATGGACTTGGAGCGTCGCAGGTACTTGGGGATCAGAGTGGAGGTGAAATTGACCGAGGTGCCGTCTTTAGCTCTGATGCGGGGAGCTTTGACTTCTACGTCGCCGATCGCTGTGGTCACCTTGCGCTCAGGGAGATAGCCGTTGCGGACGATATCGGCGCCACGGGCCTTCAGTTCGGCGACAACAGATGCCACCTCGGCTTCAAGTGCCGCAGCGATCAGCGTCCTGGCGTGGGTGCGGAGCAGTTCGGTGATCGCGTCGGAGACCGGTCCCGCCGGATCCTCTCCCAGGAGGGAGTTCTGGGCGAAGTCGGGCGATAGCATTGTCATGGGTTTTGGGATCTCCTTCTTGAGATTTTTGTACCAATGACATTTCAGTTGGAGATCCCGCCCAGCCAAGTCCTTCAGTCCAAACTTTCCGCCTCAACCCATAGGGCAATCAAACACAACTTTTCTGCATAGCTCCTCTGAATCGAGCCAACCCATATAGCCTCGGACGGTGGTGGGGGAGAGGTTCGGACCAACGAGCTCGATCCACTCTCTGATGGCATGCTCCACTGAAGAGGTGGAAACCCGCGCCTTGGAGTTGCTCGCCTCAGTAAGCAATCTCGTTAACTCGTCGTCCGCCTAGCGCTTGGTCCCGTGCACGGTCAGGTACCGCTGTCGACGTTTACCGTTTACCGTTTACCGGATCCTTCGGCAGATCAACGACGATCTGCCATACGTCTTTCGCTCGCTTGCGCGCATACCCTCTCACTGCTCCCCAGTCTAGAGCAAATGTGGGCAGAATCTGGGCAGAGCAAGAAGTCTTGGATGCTAAAACCATCATCTAGCTGGTGCGCCCCCTGGGATTCGAACCCAGAACCTGCGGATTAAGAGTCCGTTGCTCTGCCGTTGAGCTAGAAGCGCATTGCGACTACCAAGATACCCGGCAAACGCCGGAATCGGCACCTTGGGGTGACCGAGGGGTCTCGAACCCCCGACCTTCAGAGCCACAATCTGACGCTCTAACCAACTGAGCTACGGCCACCATGTGAGCACTCATACTAGCTGACGAGAACCGATTTTCTTCCTTGCTTCCGCAATCCACAGTATTCAATATCGGATGCTGCGACCCTGCGCAGTTCGACACCGGGCGGACCTAATCTATAACAGGGCCCCTGTAGCTCAGCGGATAGAGCAACTGACTTCTAATCAGCAGGTCGTAGGTTCGATTCCTACCGGGGGCGCTAGATGGCGGCTCAGCCTGAGCTATCATGCTTCCGCTATTCCAAACACCACACAGTGGAAGCATCTCGCGTCTCTGTCGCATGACAAGGTGGATCATCTCTCCCATCGACACTCGCGCAGTCTCACAACATGGGTCAAGGCGAGAATTTGGCCAACCGAACTCTCAGAAGTAGCTCCGCGTAGAAAGAGAGCACGGTCCACCAATACCGACGGCAAACTGAAAACCCATCTCTGGGCGACGTCGCCGCCGAACACCCTTGTTAGTACAACAACCACAACCCCCGAGAGTGTGCCGATACGAAACACTGTCGTCTGAGGCCACCAAGTCAAGGGGAGCTTCGTACAGCGCATTAATCTCTAAGAGTGCACTGACCTCAAGTGAGATCGATAGGACTCTCTTCGAGAAACCGGCTTCAATAACTTGTTCCACCGCTTCGGACTCGAGGTATTGGAGACCCTTTGCTCTCTCAAACTGCATGGATACTCCACAACTCCAGGACGGCAACACATGTTGAGTTCCGTCCAACCTTACTTTGGTGTTACAGATCTCCTCGGTCTCAGAATCACGAAGCCCCGTCCATCATCAATCCCATCTCCTACCGTGCAACCGGCCGCTCGACGGTACGGTCATAACCAGACCCGACCGACGATCGCTATCTCTGGGCGAATGCCCGATCGACTATGACAGCGGTTTACGCCGCAGGCTTCGCCATCTGAGCATGACGAGCCTAGGACGCCCACCGAAGCGCATCCAACTCAAAATCACTAGGATGTGCTCCCACGGCACAACTCCTCATGAATCCGACACCATGAGAGCGCTACCCCGGGATACTCCTAAATGCTCCTTTGCGGGCCTTCCTCATGCCTTCGTCCAAACAACTAGAGCCGCAAGCTCCTCGACCTACCGTCGTTGGCGCCTTGATAGCCCACAAGCAACGTCAGCTCCCTGCGTCCACCATCTCCGCTCCTCCACCACTCACGGAGCCCACACGGGTCGACGCGCGAAATACCCTGAGCCGCACCGCAGGGCCATGAGCTCTGCGGTGCCTAGGCTGGAGAAACATTGACTGAATTCGAGGAGGTCCCCTGCTACCCCAACTCACAGTTGGTGCATACTCCAAAAGAGAGAAGACGTTCGAGGCAGAGAAGTAGCTGCGACTCGGCGCCCAAAACCGAACCCGAATGCCGATGGGGAACCACCCCTCAACGACCACTGGATCAGATGTGCTCAACGCACAGGTGGTCAATCCACGCACAATTCACTGGATGCTCGGTTCGACACCTGCGGGTCGCCATCCCTCCAGAAACCGTCGATACCTAAGTCCATGTGGGTGCTGTCGACGACCGATACCGACTACCCCATCGATAGAGGTACATACAGGTAAGAGGTCTAGGCGCTCCACCTCTGACGAGTCGGCATGTCGGCTCGGTTCGCACGGCACATCCACGATGTACCCAAGCGTTGCTACCGAGCCGACACCTCTCCGACAAGACCAACTTGCCTCGCCCGACCGCTGCTACTCCTGATTCTGCCGGTAGTAGTTTCTCCAGATCAATCGATACACCGGCACTCGCTCAGGTATCCGGCGCAACCCTGGGATCACTGGAACCAACAAGAGCGCAACCGTCAACACCGTCATAATCGAGATCACGAGAATGTCAGCGTTCCCCGAGGTAGACATTGGTGATATTTGGTACCACATCGTATAGAGCCACAACCAAGGTTGACCCGGCCACGATCCGGTCTCGTTCATGACACCCCACTGTGAACCCGTGAGATGTTCACTCGCCACGATCTTTCCCCAGTAGCTTGCGTTGCCTTGGGCTGCGAAGGAGTCGCCGATGAAGAGAATCGGCTTCGTGTAGTCCGTGGTGTAGAACGTCGAATGCGAAACGAGTTGTGCGTCGAGCGCTCCCGACTGAGCCATTGCGAGCAGCCCGGTCATAAGCTCACCGACCGGACCGCTACCTTGCACGAATCGAGGCACGAACGAAGAGGATAGCTTCTCCTTGCTCACCGTTTTCGAATAGGTGTTCACCCACCGATCTTGCTGACGAACCGTCGCCTGCTGGTAGGTCCTCAGCGCCGAGGCAAGCTGCGGCTCGCTCGGCAGGGTCTGCAACGGATTAAGAACAAAGTCCTGGGCGGTATTCAATGGATAGCGCACTCCGAGTGCTCTTTGGATCGAGATCGAACCGAGAAATTGGACCGAGCCTGACCCCGTGTTATACGGTTGACCATACGTTGCCGACTGACTCGTGTCGTTCAACTCTGAGAGGGCGACATCCACGAACCCAGCCGGCTGTGCCTTCGACCAGGCCTGGATCGTCACTGACGGGGTGTCCGGCGAGGAGAAGAGGAAGGCAAGGCCAACAGAGAGTAGGAGAACAACCAAGAAGGCGATAGATGCCTCCTTGACGATATCGTAGTGACGCTCGCGTCCTTTCCAATGACGAGCGTAGAGAGCCTCATCGGCCTTCCAACTATTCATCGTGCCACCTCCTCTGCTTGTGCAACCTTCGATGCTGGCACCTGGACGACAAGACCTGCAGATACCGAAGCATCCTCGAGGTCGACTGGACGCACGTCGAGTGGAGGAACAACGCCACGCACCCGAACAAACATGACGTGCACTCCCACGATTACGACCAAGATGATCGGAACCAAAGCGATGTGCAGCATGAGAGCTTGACCAAAGTTCAAGGGATTAATGATCGATCCGATCCCTGCGGAGTTCAGCGCATCTTTCGCCTGGAAAGCTATCCACTGAGAGTCGAAGTTAGTCTGAGAGAGATAGCCTGTAAACGCTTCAAAGATGGAGACCATGAAGGCGACGACCCCGGTCATCCACGTCAACCATCGCTTACCGCGCCAAGCTGCCATCCAGAACTTTGCCCAGAGATGAACCGTCATAAAGCCCATGAAGCACTCAACGGACCAGAGGTGCATCGAGTTGACAAAATGGCCGAGGCTGCTGAGGTGCCACCAACTCGGGCCTTCAATAGCGAGAATGAGCCCACTCAGAATCGCTACCGCTAACGCGCCGATCGTGAGGACACCAAAAACATAGACCCATGAGGCAACATATGCCGGCTGACCATCGGGAAGTAGCTTGTCTGGAGGGAGATACTTCAATCCGAGTTGGCGAGTCTTTGTCGTCCAGCCCCCTACCGGCTCTTCATCGTCGGCCCCAGTAGTGCTCGGCGCAACCGTCACTGTTCGAGCTTGTCTCTTGGGCAGCAGCTTGACGTTGAGAAATGGTAGCCCGATCGCAAGCACGAAGAGAGCCACGAGTACGATGATGACGATCAGGTTCGCCAAAGAGATTAATATGAAGCCCCAGTGGACGTAGTAGTCCGGGTGATTAAGGTTGACGATCGCTGCAAACAGCGATCCTTGAACTTCAAACGACACGTTCTGCTCCTCTCACGAGCACGTAGCCACTTTGACCACGGCGACCAACACAGTTCCAATCCTCAGGGACACCCATCTTGATCATGGCACCTTGGTCGGCTTCCGACAGCGCACACGCTGATTTCGCCAACCTATGCTCTCTCCTTCGGCACTGGTGCCAGAGGAGCCCAGGTGGTGCGTCAAACTTCCTCCACGCTGCACTCCCGGCTCTCACCATCGCTGGTCGAGAGCGCTCACCACTACGATCAATCGCTATCACTTTCACACTCGCTACCTCCTCGACCACATCGTTCCAACCCAGCCCTGACACCCGAAACATACCCTACGACACTTCTCCACGAGAGTGCGAGAGGGCTCTCGCCAATCGGTCGCACCCCGTAGAGCCGCTACCCCACCCGACTCGGCGGTCCCGCGCCCTGAAGCTCGAACCGACTATGGCTCCTGCGACCAACACACTGCGAGATCGCTCAGACGCTCTCGCCACTTGCAACGTCATAGCAGATAGGAGTGAGATCGGTCGAGCATCCTCAGACACGCACCAACCACGCATCGACAGAGTCTCCCCGAGGTAGCTTCCTGCATCTCGTACGAGCCTTCGAGAGCGTGGCACGAGCAAACTCCCTGTTCTCGGGTGAACACTCAGAACACGCTCCTGTGCACCCCTGAGGACTTTCGAGGACGAGTCAGCCATCGCAGATCTACGGTGTGTCTTCAG
>JAJYZP010000099.1 GCA_021799875.1 Actinomycetes bacterium
GAGCCGGACCTGGAGGCGACCCTAGCGGCCGCCCGAGAGAACGTCCGATACTCCTCCATCGACCCCTTCGCCGGATTAGCCGAACCGGACGGATACCCTTTTCCGGAGCTAGATCTCTATCGCCCAGCAACAGCTACCTATCCGCTCGATAAGAAAATAGAGTTTGCAATCGACCTGGAGCGCGAGATCCGAACTCTCGATCACAGGATCGTTGAAGTTCCTACCGCAACCTATGGCGACGTAGTCTCTGAAATCGCCATCGCATCAACGACTGGGGTATCGATAGCGGCGTGCGATACCTTTGCGTTCGCATTCGCCCAAGCACTCGCGCGCGAAGGCGACGAAACCCAGAGTGGTTTCGGTTATAGCGTGGGTCGATCGCCAGAGGAGATCGACATCGTCAGCGCAGCGAGCGATGCCGCCGAACGATCAACTCGCCTACTAGGCGCACGGAAGCCTCGTAGTCAGTCACTAAGTGTGGTCTTCGAGCCTCGAGTGGCTGCGAACCTCCTCGCAATCATCGGTTCCACCCTGTCAGCATCGAGTGTTCAGAAAGGTCGATCGATTTTTGCCAATCGCATTGGAGAGCGCATCGCTTCATCCAGCGTGACCCTGGTCGACAATCCGGGCGACATTCGCTTCCAAAGCGCCTCTGCCTTTGACGCAGAGGGACTCGCTACTCGCATCAACACACCCATCATCGACGGAGTCCTGCAGTCATACTTCTACGACTCCTATACTGCGAGGAAAGACGGGACCGCCTCAACTGGTTCGGCCCAACGAGGAGGCGGCGGAGCGACGAATCCAGGTCCACGAGCGTTAGCGCTCAAAGCTGGAGTGCGCACGTCACAGAACCTGCTCGATTCACTCGATGAAGCCGTCGTCGTACAGGCGATCTCGGGAATACACTCCGGCGTCAATCCGATCTCCGGTGACTTTTCCGTCGGCTGCGAAGGGGTCTTAATTCAACACGGCGAAGTCGCAGGCGCCGTGAAGGAAGCGACGATCTCCTCCACCTTGCAGCGCATCCTGCTTGGCATCACCGAGGTCGGAAACGATCAGCAGTTTTTTCCCGGAATCGCTGCCGGGAGTACTCTCATCATCGACGAGATGAATCTTTCAGGAACCTAATACGGAGTGGAAAGATCGTAGACCAGCTAGTTGAAAAAGCTGTGGCTTCCCCATCAGACCTGACCGGGATTCGTCTCGATCTCCACACACATACGTGGAGGTCGGGCGATTCGACAACGACCTTCGACGACTACGTCAGCGGGTTCCAGCTCTCCGGACTTGCCGCTATCGCAGTAACTGACCACCTCACTATCGTGGAGGCCGAACGAATTAAGAGACATCTTGGCTCTCCTATCATCGTCGGCCAGGAGTTTCGAACTCGTGAAGGCGAGTGCATCGGCCTCTTTCTCAGCGAACCGCTTCCGCCAACGCTTACCTTCGCCGAGGCCGCAGCGAGGATACGTCTTCAAGGTGGACTCACGTATGTCCCTCATCCGGGAGATACCAGTCGTCGATCGATAACCTTCACTGAACTTGAACGACTCTGTTGCGAAGGCCTTGTTGATGTCATCGAGTCCGGCAACTCCAAAATTCGAGACCTAACACTTCTGACAACGGCCCACGAGATCGCCGTCAGACATCGAATCCCCGAGGCTGCATCATCAGATGCCCATGTTCCTGCAGCGATAGGATCGTCGTACACCACGATCGGCCGACTACCCACATCGGGGCAAGAGCTCAAGGATCTGCTCTTCCATGGCTCACGCCACTACCGTCATTGCGACCCTCCTCGACCTTGGACAGATCGAATCGTGCCTTCTCACGACAGCCGCTCCTCGAGCTAAGAACTTTCAGGTCATCAACGTTCTACTGGGATATCAGCGGTCACTCGTTCCACCGTTCACAGGTCACGCTCCCGCCCCGTCGAAGAGGACGACACCGACCTCACGTGCGAGGGATACCCCCAAGTGTCCGAACCAGGGAAACTCGTTGGAATCTAGGAGGCCCCCCCACCTATGTCAAGGCACAAGAGAGAGCTGTCAATCTCTTCTCTCAGATACGGTGCTCCCAATTGCTACCTCAAGCATCAACGGTAGCGGCTACGCAGCGTCCGTCGATGTTGCCGGAGCCTTCGAAGCTGAAGCGGGGGCGCTCGAACCACTGTCTGTATTCGAGCTGGAAGCTGATCCCCCGTCACCGGTCTTCGTCGACTCTACGGAACTACTCGATGCGCTCGAGTCGGACGATGAAGCAGTAGATGCTGACGATGATGAGACTGGAGTCGACCGAGAATCATTCTTGTAAAATCCCGACCCTTTGAACGAAATAGAAATATTACCAAATACTTTACGAAGCGTTCCGCCACAAGATGGGCAAGTGGTCAGCGGATCATCGGTGAACGACTGCACCACGTCAAAGTGTTTTTCGCACGTCTTACAGGCATATTCGTATGTCGGCACTGCTGCGCTCCATGATCTATTAGCACTCACGAGTTATGAGTGCTAAGTTTAGAGTAAAAGTGTGGTCGAGGCTTCACATCGTTCTCACGGCAGGTCCGAGAAGGTGTAGTAGTAGTACAGTAACTATGTGGTAAAGCAAATAACAAAAGTTGTCATACCTGCCGCTGGACTCGGAACCCGATTTCTTCCGGCAACGAAGGCACAGCCAAAAGAGATGCTGCCCATTGTGGACAAGCCCTCCATCCAGTATGTGGTTGAAGAAGCTGTTGCCGCTGGCCTCCATGACATCTTGATCATCACCGGCCGTGGAAAGAGATCGATAGAGGATCACTTTGACCGCTCGTTCGAGCTCGAATACTACCTAGAGGAAGCCGAGAAAACTGCAGAGCTAAACCAGGTAAAAGAGATCGCCAGCCTCGGTAACATTCACTATCTCAGGCAAGGAGCGCCTCTCGGTCTCGGCCACGCCGTCCTCGCATCCCAGGCCCACATCTCCAATGAGCCGTTTGCGGTCATGCTGGCCGACGACATCATGGAACACGGCTCCACGCTGCTCCAAGACATGCTGAGGCTCTACTCCAAGTACGGGCAGAGTGTTCTAGCACTCATGGAGGTCAAGCCCTCCGAAATCTCAAACTACGGCTGCGTAGACGTCGAACGCATGAGCGAAACGCACTACCGAATTCGAGGTGTCGTAGAAAAACCGGCACCAAACGACGCTCCCTCCAATCTTGCCATTATTGGCCGGTATGTCTTTACACCCGAGATCTTCACGTATCTTCAACTAACACGACCGGGAAGAAACGGCGAGATCCAGCTCACGGATGCAATCGGTGGTCTCCTGGAGAAACAGGAGATTATCGGCGTTACCTTCTCCGAGATGCGATTCGATATCGGAAACAAGAACGATTATCTTCGAGCAACGATCGAGATGGCGCTCTCACGGCCGGACCTTCGCCAGACCGTCCTCGATCTTCTTTCTTCTCTCTCCTGCGGCAGGGCGTTGAAGGAGGAAGCGAGAGACTCTTTACCCGATCCACTACCTTAACGGTGTGATCTCTCTCCACGAAGCTCAAGAGTACGTTCTCTCAAATATTCGTCCTCTCGAACCCATACAGCTCCCGATCAACCAAGCATTGGGGTTACTCACCGCTGAAGAACTTGTCAGCTCTCTCGACGTTCCCGGATTCGACAACACCGCAGTTGACGGCTACGCCGTCCATGCTGCCGACCTTCTCGGGGCCTCTCCGACGACTCCCGTGGTGCTCCAAGTATCGGAAACCATCGCCGCTGGAACGATATCTACTCGACCCCTCGAGAGCGGTCAAGCGGTCCGCATCATGACCGGAGCCAAGATACCAAGTGGCGCCGATGCCGTTGTGATGGTGGAAGACACTACCGGTTCGCCGACTGCAACCTCGGTCCAAGTCAATGCCAGCGTCGGTGCAGGAGCAAACATTCGCCGACGAGGTAGCGACTTCCGAGGAGGCCAACCGCTCCTTCCCAAGAGGTCGCCGGTTAATCCCGCAACAATCGGGGTCTTCGCATCGCTCGGTCTCGAGGAGGTTCTGGTCTATCCCCGGCCGAGGGTGGGCGTCTTGTCTACAGGTTCAGAGCTCTCAATCGGTGGAGAGCTCTCCGACGGCCATATCCGAGACTCCAATCGACCCTCGCTCCTGGCCGCTTTGACGCAACTCGGGGCGGAACCTGTCGATCTTGGGCTCGTCCGAGATGATCGAGACGCTCTGGCCGCTGCGTTCGAGAATGCGGCGACGACCTGTGATGCAATCGTCACCTCCGGCGGAGTGAGCGTTGGCGATTTCGACCTCACAAAGGTCGTACTCAAGGAACTGTCACACGGCTCTATGCGTTGGATGCAGATCGCCATACGGCCCGCAAAGCCCTTCGCATTCGGATTGATCGGATCTACGCCTCTCTTTGCGTTGCCGGGCAACCCGGTCTCGGCTCTCGTAAGTTTCGAGCTCCTCGTCGGTCCAGCCCTTCGAACCATGATGGGTTCGACCTTGCCCTTCAAATCTCCCGTACAGGCACGCGCGCTTGAGCTGCTCCGTGGCTCAGACGATGGTCGGACGAGCTTCATCCGAACACACGCCGCCATCGTTGACGACGAACTGACAATTCAATCGAGTGGAGAGCAAGGATCTCACGTTCTCTCGGCCATGGCTCGCGCAAACGCTCTTGCAATCATCGAACCAGGTGAAGAGGTACAAAAGGGCGAGCTCTGTCCAACTCTTGTTCTTGATCAATGGCAGCCATACCCGGCATCCTTATCCACAGAGGACATCAACCTCTCCCAAACCAAAGAGTAAGGTAGAACTGTGATCGAACCCGTACGGCCATTAATCGACCCCTATCAGAGGGTCGTCCGTGACCTCCGCATATCCATCACCGATCGTTGCAACTTTCGTTGCACGTACTGCATGCCCACTGAAGGAATGACGTGGCTCGAACGACCCGAGCTACTCACTTTTGAAGAGATCACAGCAATTGCGCGAGTTGGAGTCGAACGGTTTGGGTTTGACGGTATTCGGCTCACCGGAGGTGAACCAACCATGAGGGCTCAACTGCCAGTTCTTATCTCCATGCTCTCAGAACTCCGAGACCCACGGACAGACAGGCCGGTCGACCTAGCCCTGACGACAAACGGAGCAACACTCGGGCTTCACGCTCGAGCGTTGCGGACTGCCGGATTACGAAGAATCAACATATCGCTCGACACCTTCTCACCAACTCGCTTTTTTGAGATGACTCGTCGAAATCAGCTTGACAAGGTTCTCAATGGGATCGATGCCGCTATCGACGCTGGCTTCGATCCCATAAAGCTGAATATCGTCGCCATGAGAGGGATCAACGAGGACGAAATTATCGACTTCGCTACTTTTGGGCGAGAGCGCGGTATCACCCCACGCTTCATTGAGTACATGCCGCTTGACGCCGACAATAGCTGGTCCATGGACCAGGTGCTCCCTGCCGAGGAGATCGTAGAGACCATCTCGACCCGCTATCCCTGCACTGCAGTCCAGCGAGGATCTGAACCCGCAAGCAGATACCTTTACGACGATGGCAAGGGTGAGTTTGGGGTTATCGCATCGGTCACGAAGCCATTCTGCGAAAGCTGTGATCGCATCAGGTTGACCGCGGACGGAAAAATTCGCACCTGCCTCTTCTCTCTTGAAGAACACGATCTCAAGAGCATCGTACGACGTGGTGGTAGTCCCGACGAGATAGCTGCAGCCTTGGAGGCCGCCGTCGGAACGAAGTGGGCTGGACACGCGATCGGTAACGTCAACTTTCTGCGCCCAAAACGTTCCATGAGTCAAATCGGAGGATAGCTCGTCATACGTACGTAGTACCCATCGTCGAGCCCTACATTGGATACATGTCTGAAACAGGTCTCACGCACCTAGATCCTCTTGGAAGAGCTCGCATGGTCGACGTCACTCCAAAGGACCCAACGCATCGCCGAGCTCTCGCAAGATGTCGAGTTTCGATGATGCCCGAAACAACCGCAAAGGTCGCAAATAATGCGATCAACAAGGGCGATGTTCTCGGCGCTGCTCGAATTGCAGGAATTCAGGCAGCGAAGAGAACTGCTGATCTGATCCCCCTCTGCCATCCCCTACTTGTCGGATCCGTCTACATCAATTTCACGATCGGCGACGACTACGTTGAGGTGGAATCTCAGGTTGAGACTATCGACCGAACCGGCGTCGAGATGGAGGCCATGACGGCATGTTCCATTGCGGCTCTGACCATCTACGACATGTGCAAATCCTTCGA